>NZ_JBHYPZ010000076.1:0-22921 GCF_042746485.1 Streptomyces sp. NPDC058751
GGGGAGCACCGTGCTCCCCGGCCCCCGCCGCAGGTCCTCGGATCAGCCCGCGGGCACCGTCTCGGGCTCTCCGGTGCCTTCCGTCGAGCCTCCGAGGACGTCACCGGGCGTGTCGGTGACCCTCTCCCCGACGGCCGGCCAGCCGCCCTTCGGCGCCCGCGCCACGCCACGCCACCACGGCTCGGAGGGGACGGTCGCGGCGGTGGGCTCGAAGGGCTCCCCGGGACGGGGCAGGGCGACGCGCGCCCCGGCCGCGCGGGCGGCGGCGAGCGTCCCCTCGCCCGGGTCGGCCCAGGCGTGGGTGGCCAGGTTGAACGTCCCCCAGTGGATCGGCAGCATCACCCCGGAGGGCCGCCCGCCCTGGAGGTCCAGATGGGAGCGCATCCCCTCCTGGGGCGTCATATGAATATCAGGCCAGAAGTCACTGTATGCACCGATCTGGATCATCGTGGCGTCGAACGGGCCGTGGGCGGCGCCGATGTCCTTGAAGCCCTGGAAGTAGCCGGTGTCGCCGCTGTGGTAGATCCGGTGCTCGTCGCCCTCGGCGACCCAGGAGGCCCACAGGGTGTGCTGGGTGTTGCGCAGGCCGCGCCCGCAGAAGTGGCGCGCGGGCGTCGCCGTCAGGGTGATCCCGCCCACCCGGGTCGACTCGTTCCAGTCGAGCTCGCGGATCCGCCCGGCCGGGACGCCCCAGTGCTCCAGATGCGCTCCGACGCCGAGCGGCACGGCGAACACCGCGTCCGTGCCGCCCAGTGCCTTGATCGTGGGCATGTCCAGGTGGTCGTAGTGGTCGTGCGAGATCACCACCACGTCGACCGGTCCGAGCGCGGCGAGCGGCAGCGGAACCGGGTGCAGCCGCTTGGGACCGGCGAAGGCGAACGGGGAACAGCGCTCGCCCCAGACCGGGTCGAACAGCACCCGGTGGCCGTCGATCTCCGCGAGGACGCTGGAGTGCCCCATCCAGGTGAGCCGCAGCCCGGTCGCAGCGGGCCTGGCCAGGTCGGCCACCGTCGTCGCGTGCACCGGCACGGTCCCGGCCGGGGAGCGGTGGGCGCGCTCCTCGCTGCGGAAGTAGACCTTCGCGAACTCCACCATCGAACCGTCGGGGCGGGTGCGGGCGGTCTCCGGGTTCTGGAAGACTCCGTCCGCGAAGTTCGGCGAGTTGCGGATGCGCCGCATGCGCGCGCCGGCCGGATCCGCGCCGAAGGCGGCGGGCCGCAGCGCGCGGAGCCCGGAGCTCAGGGTACGGAAACCGGTCACGGATACCTCCAGATGGAGTCGGTCAGGCTTTCATTATGGTCGTCGTCTCTGACGGCGCCGGGTCACCCTGGTCACAACGCGATGTCCGCGGCCCTGGTTCCGTACGTGCTCAACCCCACCGCGCCCCCGCTTCTTCCGCCCTGGGCGGCGCGGCGGACGCCGTCGTGCCCCCGACACCGCCGGACCCGTTCGTTGACACGGCCCGGCACCCGTTCCGATACTGACCCGTAATTCAGTAGAGAAGCACTGGTCCCGGCGGCCCCGGCGCGCGCCCGCCCGGGAACCGCGCACTCCCGGCCCCACCCCGGACCCCCCCCGAGGAGACCCCCATGACCGCCGCCCCGCTGATGACGCTCACCTGGACGGACCACGTCACCGGCCGTCCGGGGTTCCTCGTCGTCGACCGGCTCGTGCGGGGCGTCTCCAGCGGCGGACTGCGGATGCGCCCCGGCTGCACGCTGGAGGAGGTCGCCGGGCTCGCCCGCGGCATGACGATGAAAGAGGCCCTGCACTACAACCCCGAGGGCCGCTACGTCCCGCTGGGCGGGGCCAAGGGCGGGATCGACTGCGACCCGAGGGACCCGGAGGCGTACGGCCTCCTGGTGCGCTACCTGCGCGCCATGCGCCCCTACATCGAGTCCTTCTGGACCACCGGTGAGGATCTCGGGCTCAGCCAGGACCTGGTCGACCGGGCCGCCGGGGAGGCCGGGCTCGTCTCCTCCATCCAGGCCGTGTACCCGCTGCTCGACGACGAGGCGGCGGCCCGGAAACGGCTCGCGGACGCCTTCGCGGTCGAGGTGGACGGCATCGGCCTGGACGAGCTGGTCGGCGGCTGCGGGGTGGCCGAGTCGGTGCTCGCCGCCCTGGACCGGGCCGACACGCCCTACGCGGGAACGCGCGTCTCCGTGCAGGGGCTCGGCACGATGGGCGGGGCCACCGCGCGGTTCCTCGCGCGCGCGGGACTCAGGATCGTGGCCGTCGCCGACGTCAAGGGAACCGTCGCGAACCCGGACGGCCTCGACGTCGAGGCGCTGCTCGCGGCACGGGACGCGTACGGGACGGTCGACCGCGCGGCGCTGCGCCCGGACGACCTGGAACTCCCAGGTGACGCCTGGCTGTCCGCCGACGCCGAGGTGCTGGTGCCCGCCGCCGTCTCGTACGCGATCGACACGGCGAACGAGCGGGAGATCAGGGCCCGCTGGATCGTCGAGGCGGCCAACATGCCCGTCCTCGCGGAGGCGGAGCGGTCGCTCGCCGCGCGCGGGGTCACCGTCCTGCCGGACGTCGTGGTCAACTCCGGTACCAACGCCTGGTGGTGGTGGACCCTGTTCGGTGACATCGGCGCCGACGCGGACGAGGCGTTCGCCCACACCCGGCGCTCCATGCGCGCCCTGATCGACCGGACGCTCGCGCGCGCGGAGGCCGACGGCACGACCCCGCGGGCCGCCGCCCACGCCATCGTCACCGACCGGCTGCCGGTCATCGCGGAGCGGTTCGGCTGGTACCGCTGAGGAACGCGGAGCGGGACGGCCCGGGCCGCTCCGTTCCTGCCGGGACCCCTCCTGGCGGGGCTGTGTAGGGTTGCCGCGTGGCGAGAGTCCGGTTGAGCGTGGCGGAGCGGCGCGAGGAGTTGCTGCGGGCCGCCGTCGAACAGATCGAGGCGCGGGGCGTGGCGGCGGTACGGATCGCCGACGTCGCCTCGGCCCTCGGGGTGAGCAACGCGCTGGTGCTGTACCACTTCTCGACGAAGGAGAAGCTGGTCGCCGCCGCGTTCGCCCACGCCGCCGAGGGCGACCTCGCCCATCTGCGCAAGCTGCTCGGCCGCCGCACGACGGCGCTGCGCCGCCTCCGCGCCGCCGTGCGCTGGTACGCCCCGACGGGGCAGGCCAAGGGCTGGCGCCTGTGGATCGAGGGCTGGGCGGTCGCCCTGCGGGAGCCCGCGCTGCGCGATGTCACCCGCGACCTCGACCGGCAGTGGAAGGCCGCGCTGACCGAGGTGATCGCGGAGGGCGTGGCGGCCGGCGAGTTCCGCTGTCCGGACCCCACGAGCGCGGCCCTCAGGCTCACGGCGCTGCTGGACGGACTGGCGGTCCAGATGACGGCGTACTCGGGAGCGGTGTCGCGGGCACGGACCCAGGAGTGGGCGGACGAGGCACTCGCCCGCGAACTGGGCCTGGAGCGCGAGGCGTTGATGGCCGCGGTGCGTTGACATCCTCCCCGCCCTAAAGGACGGGGATTCCCGCCTGGCTGCCGGTGGTGACCGGCTGGGCCTTCGGGTGGGTTCCCCGTTCAACGGGCCGTGCCTGGCGTGGGATTTCCACCCCAGGGCTGACCGGCCCTCCAGGGGCGTTTAGCCTCTCCGCCTGCCCGGCGGCGAGGATCACTCGCGACGCGTTGAGGTCGCGATCATGTTCGGTACCGCAGCCCTCGCACCGCCAGATACGCACGTGCAGCGGCTTCTTTCCGTCCACGGCCCAGCAGACCGAGCATGTCCGGGAGGAGGGCAGCCAGCGGGAGACGATGCCGACGTGCCGGCCGTAGCGGGCTGCCTTCTCCTCCAGCACGCGGCGGAACATGCCCCATGCGGCGTCGTGCACGGACTTGGCGAGGCGAGTGCGGGCCAGGCCGGAGACCGCCAGGTCTTCGAGGTAGACCGCTTGGTTGTCGCGGATCAGTCTCGAAGCGGTCTGGTGGCACCAGTCCCTGCGCGCGTCGGCCACCCGGGCGTACGCACGGGCGACCTTCAGTCGGGCCTTGGCCCGGTTCTTCGACCCTTTCGTCTTGCGGCTCAACGCCTGCTGCGCCTTCCTCAGCCGACGCTCGGCACGCCGCAGGAAGCGGGGGTTGTCGATCACCCGCCCGTCGGACAGAACGGCGTAATGCGTCAGCCCCAGGTCGATACCGGCCTCGGCATCCACGGGCGGCAGCGTTTCGGGCTCGACGTCCACCACGAAGCTCGCGAAGTACCGGCCCGAAGCGTCCTTGACCACAGTCACCGACGACGGAGCGGAAGGCAGCTCCCGGGACCAGCGGACCCGGACGTCCCCGATCTTCGCGAGGTTCAATCGCCCGTTGTCCCGCAGCCGGAACCCGTTCCTGGAGAAACGGACGGCCTGCCGGCTGTCCTTCTTCGACTTGAATACCGGAAGCCCCATACGGCGCCCCCGCCGCTTCCCCGACACCGACGCGAAGAAGTTCGCGTACGCCGTATCGAGATCACGAAGAGAGGACTGCAAGGCGTCCACCGACACCTCGGCGAGCCAAGCCCGCTCGGGCCTCTTCTTCGCGTCGGTGATCACCCGCTTCGCCAGAGCACCCGTCGCGATCCGCGACTTGTCCGCCTGGTACGCGGCCTTCCTCGCGGCCAGCGCATCGTTGTAGACCACCCGGGCACAGCCGAACGTACGGGCCAGCGCAATGCGCTGACCCGGCGTCGGCTCGAGCCGGAAGGAGTACCGCAGATGCACGGGACCAACCTAACGGCCGCCACTGACAACGCCGGTCCGCCCAGGGACGAACCGGCTTTCCCTGCCCTGCTCCGCAGGAGCTTCGCTTCCTCCCCGGCCTGAAGGCCGGGGTATCCACGAAGGAGACCTGATGACCCGCGCGGGGCGCGGTGTCCGGCCCCGGCCCCGTGGCGTCTCGCCCGCCCCTCCGCCCGGGCCGTGACGAAGGCGCTCGTCCCGGACCCTTCCGGGGCGGGCGAGTGGCGCCCCTGACCGGCGTGGCCGGAGAGGGGCGGTCACGGCCTACGGGCACCGGCCCGGGTGGGCCGGGCCCGGCTCAGGCCACCGCGTCGATGCGCAGCTTGATGTCGTCCGGGGACAGGGCTCCCTTGGCCGAGACGTGGTCGCCCGAGGACTCCCCGCGCAGCCGCCGCCCGATCCACGGGACCAGGTAGTCGCGCGCCCACTGGATGTTGTCGCGGCGCACCTCCAAGGTGCCGCGCGGCGGGAGGGGCGGCCAGGGCTGGTCGGGGTCGGCCGGGACCTCGAGGCCGAGCACCTGCCCGGCGCGGAGCGCCACCCGGGTGTGCCCCTCGGGCGAGAGGTGCAGCCGGTCGTCGTCCCAGGCCCGGCGGTCCTGGACCGTCTTCAGGGACCAGAGGTCGAGGACGGGACAGCCGTAGCGGTCCGCGATGGCCCGCACGTGTCCGTTGTAGGTGGCGATCTTGCCGCGCAGGTGCTTGAGCACGGGAACGCCACGGGTGTCGAAGCCGGTCGTCACCATGACGGTGCCGACGGCGGAGGTGAGGTCGGCGATCGCGCGCTCGAAGCGCTCCGCGACCTCGTCGGGGTCGGTGCCGGGACGGATGATGTCGTTGCCGCCGGCGCAGAACGAGACCAGGTCCGGACCGAGTTCCTTGGCCCGCTGGAGCTGGGTCTCGATGATCTGGTCGAGCAGTTTGCCGCGCACGGCGAGATTGGTGTACTCGAAATCGCCTTCCGGCCTGCGGTCCGCGAGGAGTACCGCGAACCGGTCGGCCCAGCCCACGAACGCCCCGTCGGGCCCGGGGTCGCCGACGCCCTCGGTGAAGCTGTCCCCCACCGACACGTACGACCCGATCACCGGTCTGTTGTCGTTCTTCGAATCGTCTGCCACATCGAGCATGATTCACCTTTCGATGTGAGCTACGCGACCGTAGGGAAGGGTTGACGGGCGGTGAGATAAGCCACTCGCCAAGCATTGGTCAACTCCGGAATACGGTTCGCGCCACGGATGTTGAGGCAGCGACCGCCCTGATCCGGTTCCGGGGGACACCGAAGGCCGGACCCGGGGGATCGGGGGTCCGGCCTACGGAGATCTTCCTGCCGTCAGGAGCAGGAGGCTGGGTGGGGTCAGCCCACGGCGACACCGTGCGAGCGCAGGTACGCGACCGGGTCGACGTCGGAGCCGTAGCCCGGCGCGGTGCGGATCTCGAAGTGCAGGTGCGGTCCGGTCACGTTGCCGGTCGCGCCGGAGAGACCGAGCTGCTGCCCCGCGGTCACGGTCTGGCCCGCCGAGACGGACAGCGACGACATGTGGGCGTACTGGGAGTACTTGCCGTCGGCGTGCTGGACGACGACCTGGTTGCCGTAGGCGCCGCCCCAGCCCGCGGAGACGACGGTGCCCGCGGCTATGGACTTGATCGTGGTGCCGGTCGGGATCACGAAGTCCACGCCCGTGTGGTAGCCGCTGGACCACATGCCGCCCGCCACCCTGTAAGCGGTGCCGACGGAACTGCTGTCGACCGGCATGGTGTAGCCGGAAGAGGTGTTGGCGGAAGAGCTGCCGGCGGAAGCGGCGGGGGCGGCCGTCTCGGCTGCCGGGGTCGCCTTGTCGGACTTCGCCGAGGTGGTTGTCCGGGGAGCCGCGTGGGGGGCCGAGCTGGGAGCCGAGCTGGGAGCCGAGTGGGCGGCGGAGGCCGCCTTCCCGTCGAGCGACAGCTTCAGACCGGGGTGGATCAGTGACGGGTCGCCACCGATGGCGGAGCGGTTGTCGGCGTAGATCTTCTTCCAGCCGCCGCTGACGTTCTGCTCGTCGGCGATCTTCGAGAGGTAGTCGCCGGACCTCACCGCGTACGTCTTCGTCGTGACGGTGGCCTTACCGGCGGAGGCGGCGGTCTTGCCCGCGGGGACGGTGGTCGCGGCCTTCTCGACATGCTGCGCGACACCGGTGACCGGGGTCGCGGCGTGGGCACCCGTGGCTCCCATCAGAGGCAGCGCGAGTGCGGCGCCACCGGTTCCGGCCACGGCGATCGAGCGGGTGAGACGCGGGGACTTGGGACGGCGGTGCTTACCCTTCGCGGGCATGACGAATTCCTCTCCGGCGCCTGCGGGGTGAGCTGTCGGGTGCGGGCTGGAGATGCCCGGCCGCGCTGCTGCGCGGCTGTACCCCTAGCCTGTTCCGGAGACCGGACCAGGCACGGAACCTGTGGGTCCCCCGCTCCTGCCGTGTACGGGTGAGTGTGCGGATTCCGGGCGGCGGCAGGATTGGGCGTCCGTCCGGATTGAGGCAGAACGTAGGCGACATGAGAGCGCGTCGACAACTATGGGCGGTTTCTGCGTGCTCGTCTTTCTTGATCCATGCGGAGATCGCCGTCACCCTCCGTGGACCGACGATCTCCCCGACGTCTCAACATCCCTGCATTTCACGCGAGTTGAGAAACGAGGACGGCAACGCATCGTCACGAATATGACGCTCCTCACGCGACTCACCCCAGGGCGCCTTATTCCAGGGCCAGTTGTAATGAAGGTGCTTATTCGGACAGAACACCCAGACATGAAGTCTTCGGATAACCGACACATTCGGACCCCCACACGAAATGACACGCGGAACGGCGCTCACGAATGCCCCTTTCGCCCCGATCCCCACCGACGGCCCGCGCGGCCGGAAGTACGCCGCACCCTCCACCCGACTAGAACACACGTTCGAGGCAAGTTGTCCGTGAAGCGCCGCTTCCAGGACGTTCCGCCCCGGGGCCCGCTCCTGTGGACAACTCATTGCCCCAGGTACCCATGTCGTATCGTCGAGAGCGCGAGCCGGTACAACTGCCGACGAGCGGCGCCGAGTCCAGCCCGGTGACGCCGGCGGCCGAATGGGAGGACCCCCGTGACGCAGCAGATCCCGTCGACCGAGCCCGAACTCGGCGGAGTGCGCAACTTCCGCGACGTGGGCGGACTGCCCACCACGGACGGCCGGCGAGTGCGCCACGGACAGCTGTTCCGCAGCGGCCACCTCGCCCACGCCACGGAGGAGGACGCCGTCTTCCTAGCCTCCCTGGGACTCCACACGATCTTCGACTTCCGCAACGCCGCGGACCAGAAGCTGGAGGGCCCCGACGTCGAACTGCCGGGCGTGCGGAACGTGAACCTCCCGCTGAGCGACCCGGCGGACGGCAGCGAGTTCTGGAAGATGGTCCGCGACGGCGACCTCGACCAGCTTCGCGTGCTCCTCGGCGACGGCAAGGCCGCGAACCGGATGATCGGCTCCTACCGCACGATCATCAGGGAGCGCACGGCCGAGCACTCCCAGGTGCTGCACGCCCTGGCCGACGACAGCGTGCCGGCACTGATGCACTGCGCGGCGGGCAAGGACCGCGCCGGACTGTCCATCGCTGTCACCCTGCTCGCCCTCGGCGTCGAGCGCGAGGCGATCGTGTCCGACTACCTGGAGTCGAACGCCACGCACCGCCGCTACAAGGTGCACCGCAACGGCTCCTCGGCGGGCAACGCCTACTCCCCCGAGGTGATGGAACTGCTCAGCCCGCTGTTCGACGCGCGCGCCGAGTACCTGACGGCCGCGTTCGAGGTGATCGAGGAGACCTGGGGCGGCGTCGACACCTATCTGGAGCAGGGACTGGGGCTGACGCCGGAGCTGCGGGAGCGCCTGCGCGCCCGGCTCCTGGACTGAGCCGCGCGCCGGGCCGGGCCCTACTGGTTCTGCGCGCCCAGCGTGAACAGCAGGTAGATGAAGGCCGCGAACAGGTGGCCGACGGCGACGTAGATGATCAGCCGCACCCACAGGGCGCGCGGGAACTTCTCCTCCATGGACCGGCGGCGGGGTTCCGTGGGTTCGGTCATGACGTCTCTCCCGGGGTGGGGTGGGCCGTCGCCGGGCCGAGGCACAGCGCGGCGACGGGGCTCTGCAACAGGGTGTGTACGAACAGCAGCTCGACTCCGTCACGCTCGGCGGCGGCGATGCGGTGCGGGGTGAGCGAGTCGAAGTGGGCGCAGTCTCCCGGCTCGAGGACGTGCGCGGTGTCCCCGAGGCGCAGGGTGAGCCGCCCCTGGAGGACGTACAGCCACTCCTCGCCCGGGTGGACGCGCACGATGTCGCCCTGCGAACCGTAGGGGACGTGCACGCGCAGCGCCTGCATGCCGCGGCCCGCGGAGCCCGCCTGCCAGTAGGTCCAGCCGCCCGCCGGAGCCGGCTCCATGTCGGCGGCCCGTACGACCGCGTCCCGGTCGGGGACCTCCTCGCCGAGCAGTTCGGAGACCGTCGTACCGTAGACCCGGGCCAGCGTGAGCAGCATCGGCAGCGAGGGCTGGCGCTGCCCGGTCTCCAGGCGGGAGAGGTGCGCAGGCGAGAGTCCGGCGGCGCGGGCGGCGGCCTCCAGCGTGAGGGAGGCACCGCGGCGCAGGGCGCGGAGCCGGGGCGCGACGGCGTGCAGCTCGGCGGACGGCTCGTCGGCCGCCCCCGGATCGGCGGGGCTCATGGACCCATTGAGCCAAACAATTGCCTCCAGGGCAATTTTCTTGCCCCGGAGGCAAAGAGCCCGACCTCGGGTGGCCTCCGGCTCGTGGCGGGCCGCCCGGGCGGCCCGGGCGGCCCGCCCTCAGCGGTTCGCCACCGCCTGTTTCACCAGCGTCTTCCCGAAGTCCCACATCAGCCCGCCGCCGTTGTGCGCGTCCTCCATCACCGCGGTGAAGGCCTCCACGAACCGGTCGACGTCCCGCTCGTCGACGACCAGCGGCGGGATCAGCTTGATCACCTCCAGGTGGTCGCCGGAGACCTGGGTGAGGATGCGGTGCCGTTGGAGCAGCGGCACGACGACCATCTGCGCGAACAGACCCTTGCGCGCGGCCTGCAGCATGGTCCAGCGGCCGCGCAGCTTGAGCGAGGCGGGCCGGCCGAACTCGATGCCGATCATCAGCCCCCGTCCGCGGACCTCGCTCAGCAGTTCGTAGCGGTCGACCAGGGCCGCCAGCCGGGACTTCAGGAGCTCTCCGGTGACGCGCGCGTTCGCGACGATCTGCTCGTTCTCCATCACGGAGAGCACCGCGAGGCCCGCCGCCATGGCCTGGGCGTTGGAGCCGAAGCTCGCCGAGTGCACGAGGACCCGGTCCATGGAGGAGTAGACCTTCTTGAAGATCCAGTCCTTTCCGAGGGTCGCGCCCACCGGCACGTAACCGCCGGAGAGCGCCTTGGCGACACACACCAGGTCCGGTTCGACACCCTCCTCGTGCTGATAGGCGTAGAAGTCCCCGGTCCGGCCGAGGCCGGTCTGCACCTCGTCCGCGACGAGCAGCGCCTTGTGCCGGTGCAGCAGCTCCTGGGCGGCGCGCAGGTATCCGGGCGGGCACTCGTGGACGCCCTTGCCCTGGATCGGCTCCACGATGAGCGCGGCGACGTCGCCCTTCTTCAGCTCCCTCGCCAGGGCGTCGAGGTCGCCGAGCGGGACGGCCGTGTCGGGCAGCAAGGGTGCGAAGCCGTCGCGGAAGCCGTCCTCGCCGTTGACCGACAGGGAGCCGGTGGTCAGCCCGTGGAAGGCGTGGGCGCAGTACAGGATCCTCGGTCTGCCGGTGGCGTACCGGGCGAACTTCAGCGCGGTCTCGACCGCCTCCGTGCCGCTGTTGCCGAAGAACACCCGGTCCAGGTGCGGGCTGTGGGTGAGCAGCTTCTCGGCCAGCAGTCCGGGCAGCGGCTGGCAGTCGAAGCGGGTGAGGTCGGCGAGCGAGGCGTCGAGGACGTCGTGCAGGGCGCGCCGGACGACGGGGTGGTGGCGGCCGAGGCCCATCACCCCGAAGCCGGCGAGCATGTCCAGGTAGTCGTTGCCGTCCGCGTCCCAGAAGTGGGCCCCCTCGGCCCGCTCGTAGACCTTGTCGAAGCCGATGGTGTGCAGCATGCGCGGGAGCTGGTGGTTCAGGTACTTCGTGTGCAGTTCGTAGCGCTCGGCTCCGCGCTCGGCGAGGAGCGCGCCGAGGTCGAACTCCCCCTTCTGGGCAGGGTCGGTCATTCCTGTTTCTCCTTGGGCGGCTCTTCCGCGGCCGGCCGGCCGGCGGCCTTCGTCGGCTCGTACGCGGCCTTGGCCCGTTCGTCCCCGACGGCCAGGGCTGCGCTGATCCGTCCGGCGATCTCCACGGGCGTGAGCCCGATGTCGGCCAGCACCTCGGACCGTTTGGCGTGCGCGAGGAACTGCTCGGGGATGCCGAACCGCCTCACGGGCACGTCGACCTCGGCGTCCCCGAGGGCCAGCGCGACGGCGGCGCCGACGCCCGAGGCCCGGCTGTTGTCCTCCACGACGGCGACGAGCCGGTGCCCGGCGGCGAGGGCGGGCAGATCCGGGTCGACGGGCTTGACCCAGCGCGGGTCGACGACGGTGCAGCCGATGCCGCGGGACTCCAGCAGGTCGGCGGCCTGGAGACAGACCGGGGCCATGACACCGACCGCGACGAGCAGGACCTCGGGGCGCTCGCCCCGGTGCAGGACGTCGAGTCCGCCCACCCGGTCCACCGCGGGGATCACCGGCCCGACGGACTCCTTCGGGAAGCGGACCAGGGTCGGCGCGTCGTCCACGGCGACCGCCTCCCGGAGCTGGGCCCTGAGCTGGTCGGCGTCGCGCGGCGCGGCGATCCTGAGGCCGGGGACGACCTGGAGGATCGACATGTCCCACATGCCGTTGTGCGAGGCGCCGTCGACGCCGGTGATCCCCGCGCGGTCGAGGACGAAGGTCACCCCGCAGCGGTGCAGCGCGACGTCCATGAGGAGCTGGTCGAAGGCCCGGTTGAGGAAGGTGGCGTACACGGCGACGACGGGATGCAGACCGCCGGTCGCGAGTCCGGCCGCGGACACGGCGGCGTGCTGCTCGGCGATGCCCACGTCCCACACCCGGTCGGGGAACCTCTCGGCGAACTTCCCGAGCCCGACGGGATGCAGCATGGCCGCCGTGATGGCCACGACGTCCTCGCGCTCCTCGCCGATCCTGACGATCTCGTCGCCGAACACGGAGGTCCAGGAAGGGCCGTTGGACGGTACGAGGGGTTCGCAGGTGAGGGGGTTCATCACCCCGACGGTGTGGAAGTGGTCCTCCTCGTGCGCGACCGCGGGTTCGTAGCCGCGCCCCTTCTCCGTCAGACAGTGGACGAGCACGGGTCCGTGGAAGCGTTTGGCGCGGCGCAGCGCCGACTCCACGGCTCCCACGTCGTGGCCGTCGATGGGCCCGACGTACTTGAGCCCGAGGTCCTCGAACATGCCCTGCGGCGCGAAGGCGTCCTTGAAGCCCTTCTTCGCACCGTGCAGCGACTCGTAGACGGTGTTGCCTACAAGGGGGGTGCGCAGCAGGACCTTCTTGCCCCAGGCGAGGATCTGCTCGTAGCCGTCGGTCGTCCGCAGGGTCGCGAGGTGGTTCGCGAGACCGCCGATGGTGGGGGCGTACGAGCGTTCGTTGTCGTTGACGACGATGATCAGGGGCCGGTCCTTGGCCGCGGCGATGTTGTTCAGCGCCTCCCAGGCCATGCCGCCGGTCAGCGCGCCGTCGCCGACGACCGCGACGACGTGCCCCTTCTCGCCCTGCACCTGCCGGGCCTTGGCGAGCCCGTCCGCCCAGCCGAGCGCCGTGGAGGCGTGGCTGTTCTCGATGACGTCGTGCTCGGACTCCTCGCGGGAGGGATAGCCGGACAGGCCGCCCTTGCCGCGCAGCTTGGAGAAGTCCTGACGTCCTGTCAGCATCTTGTGCACGTAGCTCTGGTGGCCGGTGTCCCACAGGATGCGGTCGACCGGGGACTCGAAGACCCGGTGGAGGGCGATGGACAGCTCCACCACTCCCAGATTGGGTCCGAGGTGACCGCCGGTCCTGGCGACCGCGTGCACCAGGAACTCCCTCACCTCTTCGGACAGTTCACCGATTTCCGCCTCGGACAGCGCCTTCAGGTCGCGTGGTCCCCGGATGTTCTCCAGAATCGTCACGTCGGGCCCCCTCTCGGTCCGTGCTGATCAGCTCACGGTGACGGCCGGTTCCCCGGACGCGACGCCGTCGTTCTCCATCTGTTCGGCGATCTTCATCGCCTCGTCGATGAGGGTCTCCACGATCTTCGACTCGGGGACGGTCTTGATGACCTCTCCCTTGACGAAGATCTGCCCCTTGCCGTTGCCGGAGGCGACGCCGAGGTCGGCCTCGCGGGCCTCGCCGGGACCGTTGACGACACAGCCCATGACGGCGACGCGGAGCGGGACCTCCATGCCCTCCAGACCGGCCGTGACCTCGTCGGCCAGCTTGTACACGTCGACCTGGGCGCGGCCGCAGGACGGGCAGGAGACGATCTCCAGGCGCCGCTGCCGCAGTCCGAGCGATTCCAGGATCTGGATGCCGACCTTGACCTCCTCGGCGGGCGGCGCGCTCAGCGAGACCCGGATGGTGTCGCCGATGCCCTCGGAGAGCAGGGCGCCGAAGGCGACGGCCGACTTGATGGTGCCCTGGAAGGCGGGGCCGGCCTCGGTCACGCCGAGGTGCAGCGGGTAGTCGCAGGCGGCGGCGAGCTGCCGGTAGGCACTCACCATGACGACCGGGTCGTTGTGCTTGACCGAGATCTTGATGTCCCGGAAGCCGTGCTCCTCGAAGAGGGACGCCTCCCACAGCGCGGACTCCACCAGCGCCTCGGGCGTCGCCCTGCCGTACTTCCGGAGCAGCCGCCCGTCGAGCGAGCCCGCGTTCACGCCGATGCGGATCGGGATCCCCGCGTCCCCCGCGGCCCGCGCGATCTCCCTCACCTTGTCGTCGAACTGCTTGATGTTGCCGGGGTTGACGCGCACGGCCGCGCAGCCGGCTTCGATCGCGGCGAAGACGTACTTCGGCTGGAAGTGGATGTCCGCGATGACGGGGATCTGGGACTTCTCGGCGATCGTGGCGAGCGCGTCGGCGTCGTCCTGGGTGGGACAGGCGACCCGCACGATCTGGCAGCCGGAGGCGGTCAGCTCGGCGATCTGCTGGAGCGTGGCGCCGATGTCCGACGTACGCGTGGTCGTCATCGACTGCACCGACACGGGCGCACCGCCGCCGACCGCCACCGGTCCGACCTGGATGCGCCGCGACAGGCGGCGCTCCGCGATCGGCCGGACCGGTACCTCGGGGAGGCCCAGGGAAACGGCGGTCATGACATCACCCGCGGCTTTCCGTGAAGGTCTCGCGGGCCGCCCGGATCGACTCCTTGAGGGATCCCATGGTGGCGAGGACGGCGGTCGGCTCGTAGCCGCAGTGGGCCATGCAGTTGGCGCACCGGTCGTCCTTGCCCCGGCCGTAGGAGTCCCAGTCGGTCTCCTCCAGGAGCTGCCTGTACGTCTGCACGTACCCGTCGCTCATCAGGTAGCAGGGCTTCTGCCAGCCGAAGAGCGAGTAGCTCGGGATCGCCCACGCGGTGCACGGGAAGTCGATCTTGCCCTCCAGGAAGTCCAGGAAGAGCGGGCTCTGGTTGAGCCTCCAGCGGCGCCGGTTGCCGCCCGCGAAGGCCTTCTTGAACAGTTCCCGGGTCTGCTGGACGCCGAGGAAGTGCTCCTGGTCGGGGGCCTTCTCGTAGGCGTAGGCGGGCGAGAGCATCATCTCGTCGACCTTCAGGTCGTCGTTGAGGTAGTTCAGCACCTCGATGACGGTCTGCGGGGTGTCGGTGTTGAAGAAGGTCGAGTTGGTGGTGACCCGGAAGCCGCGCCGCTTGGCCTCCTTGATCGCCTCGACGGCCTCGTCGAAGACGCCTTCCTTCGCGACGGACTCGTCGTGCCGCTCGCGCAGCCCGTCGATGTGGACGGCCCAGGCGAAGTAGGGCGAGGGCTTGAACTTGTCCATCTTCTTGCGCATCAGCATCGCGTTGGTGCAGAGGAAGACGAACTTCTTCTTCGCCACCAGCTGCCGCACGATCTCGTCGATCTGAGGGTGCATCAGGGGCTCGCCGCCGGCGATGGACACCATCGGCGCACCGGATTCGAGGACCGCGCCCACCGCCTGGGCGACCGGCATGCGCTGCTTGAGCACACCGGCGGGGTGCTGGATCTTGCCGCAGCCCTCGCACGCGAGGTTGCACGCGAAGAGCGGCTCCAGTTCGACGAGCAGGGCGAACTTGTCCCGCTTCCGGAGCTTCTGTTCAAACAGGTACGCAGCGACCTTCATGGACTGCCGAAGCGGCATGGCCATACGGCTCACCTCCGAGGGAGCGACAAAGAACGGTGCCATTCGAAGAAAGCGGGAAGCACGGCACGAAGAACGCGGAAGGCTGATATTCCCCCGCGGAACGTGCCGATTCGGACGAGTTCATGTTCTGGAGCATCCACGACCACCCGGACGGCCGCAACGGGACGGGTGCCCGAGCGGACGGCGCCGAGCAGGGTGGCCGCCGACTCCATGTCGACGGCGATGGCGCCGGTGGCGAGCAGGGCGGAGCGCTCGTGACCGCGGACCACGTGATCGGAGCCGGTGAGCGGCCCGGTGTGGACGGTGCGGCCCGGCACTGCGCGGGCGAGTTCCTTGACCAGCAGATCGGTGCCCGCGCACGGCGTGGTGCCGGCCGGGTCCCGGGTCTCCTCGGCGACGACCAGGTCCCCGGGGTGCATGCCCGGGGCGAGCCCCGCGCAGAAGCCGGTGGCGAGCACGGACGCACGGTCCAGCGCCGGGTCGGCGAGCACCCGGGTGACCGACCGGTCCGCGGCCCTCGGTCCCATGCCGGTGCGCAGCACGGTGACCGGCCCGCCGGCGCCGCTCCGGTCGCCGCTGCGCAGGGCGAGGTGCTCGATGCCGAGCGCGCAGGCGATCAGGAGCGGGGCCGGAGCGGGCGTCCTGTCCATCAGCCCCCCTCGGTCGGGGAGAAGGGCTCTCCGTGGACGTAGCGGCCGAGCGCGGTGAGCGGGAAGACGTGGCGGTAGAGGTGGTAGTTGATCGAGAAGTCCCACGGGAAACCGGTCCCCGTGAAGTACGGCTCGTCCCAGGTGCCGTCGGGGAGCTGCGTCTCGGTGAGCCAGACGATGCCGCGTTCGGCGGCCTTGGAGTCGCGCTCCCCCGCGGCGAGCAGGGCGAGCAGGGCCCAGCCGGTCTGCGAGGCGGTCGAGGCGCCGCGTCCGCTCCATCCTGCGATGTCGTCGTAGGAGCGCAGGTCCTCGCCCCAGCCGCCGTCCTCGTTCTGCACGGACTCCAGCCAGGCGACCGCCCGGCGGATCGCCGGGTGCGAGCCGGGCAGCCCCGCCGCCGCGAGCGCCGGGACGACCGACCCGGTCCCGTAGACGTAGTTGACGCCCCAGCGCCCGAACCAGGAGCCGTTCGGCTCCTGGTGGGAGAGCAGCCACTCGATGCCCCGGCGAGTGCGCGGGTCGTGGGTGAGCCCCTCGACCGCCAGCATCTCCACCACGTGCGCCGTCACGTCCGCGGAGGGCGGGTCGATCACCTCCCCGAAGTCGCAGAACGGCAGCCGGTTGGGGAAGGCGCTGGTGTTGTCGACGTCGAACGCGCCCCAGCCGCCGTCCTTGGACTGCATGCCGAGATTCCAGCGGACCCCGCGTCCGATGGCGTTCTCGACACGGTCCGGGTCGTGGTGCCGGACGCGACGCAGCGCGAGGACCACCTCCGCGGTGTCGTCGATATCGGGGTAGTTGTCGTTGTGGAACTCGAACGCCCAGCCGCCCGGCGGCAGTTGGGGCCGCTTGACCGACCAGTCGCCGGGCCGGACGATCTCCTCCCCGAGCATCCAGTCCGCGGCCTTGACGAGCTGCGGATGGTCGGCGGGCACTCCCGCGTCGGCCAGCGCGATGGTGGCGAGGCAGGTGTCCCACACCGGCGACTGACAGGCCTCGATCATCCGGGCGCCGTCGTCGCGCCACACGGCGAAACGGTTTAGCGAGGCCAGCCCCTCGCGCATCACCGGGTGTTCGAGGTCGTAGCCGAGCAGATGCAGCGCGATGACCGAGTAGACGGCGGGCGGCTGGATGCCTCCCCAGCAGCCGTCGTTCTCCTGGCGCTCGATGATCCAGCGGCCGGCCGTGTTCATCGCCGCTCTGCGCAGCGCGCGCGGCGCGACCTTGCGGTACTGGTGCAGCGCCTTGTCCATGCGTTGGAAGACGCCGTCCCAACTGGTCACCGGGGCAAGGACTTTGGCCCGGCCGGAGTGGGGGGCGTCGGCATGCAGCTCGTCCAGCGGGAACGGCGCGGGCCGCACCGGACGCTTCGCCGAGACGACGGTGAGCGGCACGATCGTCTGCCGCGCCCAGCACCCGAAGTCGTAGATGTTCAGCGGCATCCACTTGGGGAAGTAGATGAGCTCCGGCGGGAGTTCGGGGAGGTCTTCCCACTTCCACCAGCCGAAGAGGGCGAGCCAGATCCGGGTGAAGACACGGGCCGCGGCGATGCCGCCGCGCTCGCGGATCCACGCGGACGCCTTCGCCATGTGCGCGGCGTCCGGGGCGTCCCCGGCCAGCCGCAGGGCGACGTACGCCTCGATGGTGGTGGAGAGTTCGCCCGGACCGCCGTAGAACGACGCCCAGGTGCCGTCCTCGCGCTGCTCGCCGCGGATGAACAGCGCGGCCCCACGGGTGGTCGGCTCGTCGCGGATGCCCAGGAACTGACGGAGCAGCAGGTCCTCGGCGTCCATGGTGACGTTCGTCTCGAGGTCGCCCTTCCACCAGCCCTGGGCGTCCTGCCTGGCGAGCAGGAAGTCCGTGGCGCGCTCCACGGCGCGCGTGGCGGCGTCTCGGGTCTCGACGGTCCCGGCCGCCTCGGGAGTCGTCTGATCACGGTTTTCGCTGGCCGAGGCAGCGCGGGGAGGCAGGGCCCCGGTGCTTCCGTCGGTCGTCGCTGTCATGGCTTCCCCTTCGTGCAGTGGTGTGTCTCTGCTGTGGGTCCGCCGTCGGCCGGTGCGTTCGTTCGGATGGACATCCCCCCGCTCGAACAGGGTTCGAAGCTTGGGGAAGGCACCGGCCGGCGACTACGCGAGGTTTATTCGACCGATAACGATCATCTCTTCCGCACGACGACGAAGTCGGCCAGCGCCACGAGCTGGGCGCGTACCTGCTCGGGCATCGGTACGGCGTCCAGCGCCTCGATCGCGATCGCGTGCTGGCGGCGTGCCTCCTGGGCGGTCCACTCGCGGCCGCCCGCCTCCTCGATGAGCGCGGCGCGCGCGGCGAACTCCTCCTCGGAGAAGTTCTCGAAGTCGCTGGCCTTGGCGTCCTCGGCGAGCAGTTCGCCGAGCCGCTCGGAGGCGTGGCCGCCCGCGGCGAGCGCGGCCACGACCGGCAGGGACTTCTTGCGCTGGCGCAGGTCGCTCCAGGTCTGCTTCCCGGTGGCCTCCGGGTCGCCCCAGATGCCGAGGAGGTCGTCGACGGCCTGGAAGGCGAGGCCGAGGTGGTAGCCGTAGCGCTCCAGCGTGTCGGCGGTGAGGTCGTCGGCGCCGCCGAGGACCGCGCCGATGGAACAGGCGCAGGCGAGCAGGGCACCGGTCTTGTTGCCCTCCATCTCCAGGCACTCCTCGACGCTGACGCGGTCGCGGTGCTCGTAGGAGATGTCCTGGGCCTGGCCGTCGATCAGGGCCCGGGTGGCGGTGGTCAGGCGCCGGGTGGCCCGGCCGGCCTCGACGGTGCCGAGTTCGAGCAGGACCTCGTTGGCCAGCGCGAACAGGGCGTCGCCGACCAGGATCGCCTGGGCGGGGCCGTGCACCTTCCAGACGGTGTCGCGGTGGCGGCGCTGTTCGTCGCCGTCCATCAGGTCGTCGTGCAGCAGCGAGAAGTTGTGCACCAGCTCGACGGCGACCGCGCCGGGGACGCCCACCTCGGGGGCCGCGCCCGCGGCCTGCGCGGAGAGCACGGCGAGCGCGGGGCGCACCGCCTTGCCCCCGTCGCCGTCCGCGGGGTTGCCCTCGGCGTCGATCCAGCCGAAGTGGTAGGCGGCGACGGTGTCCATGGGCGGTGCCAGACGGTCGACAGCCGCCTTGAGCACCGGTGTGGCCAGGGTCCGGCCGCGCTCCAGGAGCGCGGTCACGTCCACCGCGTCGGCAGCCGTTTCGGCCGGGGGCACAGTGGGCACAATCTCTCCTCTTGTTACGGAACCGGGAGTGCGGGGACCTGCCATGCTCCGGTCGAGCGTCATGCGGCCTCCTCGAAGAGTCCGAGGAGATGGTCGCGGGGGCGGCCCAGGGCGCCCAGCGCGGCGTCCGCCGCGCCGACGCCACTGCGAACCGCACTCTCCATGGTCGCGGGCCACCCTGTGGCGGTCCACGCTCCGGCCAGGTAGAGGCCGGGGGCATTGGTACGGGCGCCGGGCCGCAGCCGTCCGACGCCCGGGGCGGGGGCGAACGTCGCGGTGCGCTCCCGGGTCACGAAGAAGTCCTCCACCACGGCGCCGCGCGCACCGGGCAGCAATCGCTCCAGTTCGGGCAGATAGCGCTCCCGGAGGGCGGCGACGGGCTCGTCGATCTCGTCCTGCGCGGCCGACTGCGACAGCGCCAGGTACTGCCCCTCCCGCAGTCCCGACGCCTCGGTGCGGTCGAAGACCCACTGCACCGGGGAGCCCAGGGCCGCGAAGAACGGCGCGGTGAGGACCTTGCGGTCGTAGACGACGTGGACGTTGAGGATCGGCGCGGTGCCGATGTCCAGAAGCCGGCCGGGGGCGTCGAGCGCCCCCTCGGGCAGCAGGTCGTGGGCCTCGCGCTGGGGTACGGCGAGCACGACGGTGTCGGCCTCGATGCGCTCGCCGGGAACCTGGACGCTCCAGCGGCCGTTCTCGAGAGAGGAGACGGAGGTGACTCGTGTACGGATCTCGGTACGTACGCCCGCGGAGTCGAGCGCCTTGCGGGCCAGGGTGTCGTGCAGTTCGCCCAGCGGGACGCGCGCCCAGCCGATGTCGGCCGCGCCCGGGTCGGACAGCAGACCCGTCTTGAACACCATCGCGGCGAGCCCGAGCGAGGAGTCCTGGGCCACCGCGTTGAGGGTGGCGACCCCCACGAGGTCCCACAGTGCCTCGACGGCACGTCGCGACTGACCGTGCCCGGCGAGCCAGTCGCCGAAGTTCTGCGCGTCGAGCGCCGGATCGGTGAGGTCCAGGCCCTTGAGCGCGAGCGCGGCACGGCCCACCTTGGCGCGCTCGGCGAGCGAGAGGTGCTGGTACGTCGCGAGGCTGCGCGCGAGGTGCAGCGGAACGGGCAGCGCGCTGCGGCCGATCCTGCCGAGCCGTCGTCCCGGTGATGCCTCCAGATCGAGAACGGGCACGTCGAGACGATCCTGCAGGGGCGCGAGCGCGGTCGCGTCGACGCGGTCGAGGAACCAGCGGTAGGCGGTGCAGCAGCGCAGGAAGACGTGCTGTCCGTTGTCCACGGTGAGCTCGCCGCGCCGGAAGGAGAACGCGAGACCGCCGAGGCGCGGCCGGCCCTCCAGCAGGGTCACCCGGACCCCGGCGTCGGCCAGCGCGAGCGCGGCGGTGATGCCGGCGAGGCCTCCGCCGATCACCACGGCGCCGACCCGGCCGGAGTCGTCGGTGAACTCGGCCTCGTTCATCGCGCACCCTCCCCCGTGGCCGCGCCGTGCCGGTGGAACGCTCCACGACGGGCCGTCTCAGTCAGGGACGCCGCCCGGCTCCGGAGGGTTGCCCACCACTTTTCACCGGCCGCGTCGCCACGGCCCACGGTGTCCATCAGACACGCCTCCGGACCGTACGGCGGGAGACGTTGCGGGCGTCGAGACCGGAGAGGCCGCGCACGGCGACGTACGCCTTCTCGCGTCCGGGCAGGGAGACCCGGCCGCGCAGCACGGCCTCCGGCTCGCGCTCGATGCGGTCGAGGAGACGCCGGTAGATGCCCGCCATGGCCGCGACGCAGGCTCCGCTGCGCCGGTCCAGCATGGGCAGCAGGTGGTAGCCCTCCGCGAAGAGGGCACGCGCCCGCCGCACCTCGAAGTGCACGAGGCCCGCGAAGTCGGAGCCCTCGGGCGGGGTCGGCCCGTCGAACCCGGCCGAGCAGCCGAACTTGGCCAGGTCGTCGGCGGGCAGATAGGTGCGCCCCTCCCCCGCGTCCTCGCGGACGTCCCGCAGGATGTTGGTGAGCTGGAGCGCGAGCCCGAGCGTGTCCGCGTACTCCGGTGCGCGTTCGGCGCCGCGCGCCCCCGGTTCGGTGCCGAAGACCCCGAGGGAGAGCCGCCCGATCGCCCCGGCCACGCACCGGCAGTAGACCTTCAGGTCGTCCCAGGTCTCGTACGTCTCGCCGCGCACGTCCATCAGCACGCCGTCGATGAGTTCGTCCAGGCCGCCGAGGGGCACCGGGAAGTACTCGGCGGTGTGGCTGAGGGCGACCGCGACCGGGTCGGTGTCGTCCTCGGCGACGGCGCCCGCGCGCACGCGGGCGAGCAGTGCCCGGGTCTCCTCCAGCCGTGCCGTCTTCACGTCCGGTGCCAGCGTGCCGTCGCCGATGTCGTCGACGCGCCGGGAGAACGCGTAGAGCGCCGACATCGCGCGGCGCTTGGACGTCGGCAGGAGCCTGATGCCGTACGCGAAATTACGGGCCTGCTGACCGGTCACCGCCTCGCAGTAGCTGTACGCGGCGAGTACCGGTGCGGACACGTGCTGTTCCGACTCCACGGTCCGGATCACCCCTCTCCTCGCAGAGTCACTCCCACCTCGCGCAGCAGCTGGAGCTTGCCGGGCTTGGGCGGGCCGGGAAGTACGTCGTATTCGGCGGCGGCGATCGCTCGGACCGCCGCCTTCCCCCCCGCGACGAATCCCGCGAGCAGCAGTTTCAGCCTGCCGTGGACGCTACCCACGAGGGGGGTGCCTTCATTCAGGAGGTTCGAGGCGCGTTCTGCTTCGTATGCAACCAGTGCTCGCACCGATGCGCCTGCTGTGGGGGCGGCGAGATCCGCTTCGACGACGTGGAAACGCTTCATGTCCTCGGCGGGCAGGTAGACGCGGTCACGGCCGAGGTCCTCGGCCACGTCCTGGAGGTGCTCGACGATCTGGAGCGCCGTGCACACCGCGTCGGAGCGGCGGACCCGCTCGGGCGTGGACGTCCCCGTGACGGAGAGGACCAGGCGGCCGACGGGGTTCGCGGACAGTTCGCAGTAGGCGAGCAGGTCGTCGTAGGTCTCGTACCGCTTGACGAGCTGGTCCTGGCGGTTCGCGGCGATCAGGCGGAGGAAGGGGTCGGGGGTCAGGTCCGCGCGGCGGACGGCGGGGCCCAGCCTGCGCAGCAGGGGGTGGTGCGGGATCGATTCGAACACGCGGTGAAGATCGGCTTCGAGCGCGTCGAGCAGGACCAGGGGGTCGTCGGCGTCCGCGGCCGGCACGCCGAGGAGGCGGGCGTCGGCGCCGCCGGGGGCGAGGTCGCCGTCACCGATGTCGTCCACGAGGCGGGCGAAGCCGTAGACGGCCATGAGGTCGTCGCGCCAGGCCCTGGGCAGGAAGAAGGGGGCCACGGGGAAGTTCTCGTCCGCGGCCTTGTCGAGGGTGCCGCGCACCGGATCACCGGTGCGGGCCGTCCCGGCTTCGGTCACCGCTCGCCGCCCGGCGCGAGGACGGCACACGCATCGCGGAGCTGGAGGGTCACCGTAGCCATTGCCGTCACATCTCCCGTTCTACACTGCCGACCCAACACTGCCCATTTCGGACACGCCGCCCTGGGATCCGCTCGGCGTGACGGTGCCAGGTGTCGCGTATTATCGCCCTACTTGACGCGATTCAGCACCGGTACAGCTTACGTTGTACAACGCGGCACACTCCGCCGGGGTGTCCTGCACATCACAACAACACACCGATTGGCATCAAGATTCCTCATGCCGACGGGAGTTGGCGTTTCCTTCGCAGACGCAGGGCCCCACCGGAGGGTTCCGGCGGGGCCCTGGGCGAATCGGGCTACTTCCCCGTGAACTTCTCGTACTCCTTGAGGACGTCCGCGGTCGGGCCGTCCATGCGCAGTTCGCCGCGCTCCAGCCACAGCACGCGGTCGCAGGTGTC
>NZ_JBHYPZ010000077.1:0-20813 GCF_042746485.1 Streptomyces sp. NPDC058751
CCCCCCCCCCAGCGCTGGTATTTGACCGCCTCCTGGATGCCCCCCCCCCCCCCCCCCCCCCCCCGCCCCCCCCCCCAACCCCCCCCCCCCCCCGGGGGGGCGACACCACACCCCCCCCCCACCCCCCCCCACACCCCCCCCCGCACCCGGGGGGGGCCCGCCCCGCCGCAGGTGCCGCCGCCCCGGCCCCGTCAACTCCGGTCCTCGCGCTAGGACCCCAGGACCGAGGCCAGGAACTCCCCGGTCCAGCCGAGCAGTTCACGGCCCACCAGCGGCCTGCCGCCGACCTTCGCGGTCTTCGGGCGCGGGACGAGGATCTGGTGGGACGTCGGCTTGATGACGGTCCCCGGGTACAGGCGCTTCAGGCGCAGCTCCTGCGACTCCCTCAACTCCACCGGCGCGAAGCGGACGTTGTTGCCCTGAAGGACGATCTCGCCCACCCCGCAGGCACGCGCGAGCATCCGCAGTCCCGCCACCAGGAGCAGGTTCTCGACCGGCTCCGGGAGCTTGCCGTAGCGGTCGACGAGTTCCTCGCGGACCGCCTTGACGTCCTCCTCCGTGTTCGCGGAGGCGATGGACCGGTACGCCTGCAGGCGCAGCCGCTCGCCCGGCGCGTACTCGTGCGGGACGTGCGCGTCGACCGGAAGCTCGATCTTGACCTCCAGCGGCGGCTCCTCCTCCGCACCGCCCTCCAGGGAGGCGCGGTAGTCCGCGACCGCCTCGCCCACCATCCGCACGTACAGGTCGAAGCCGACGCCCGCGATGTGACCCGACTGCTCGCCGCCGAGCAGGTTGCCCGCGCCGCGGATCTCCAGGTCCTTCATCGCCACGTACATGCCCGCGCCCATCTCCGTGTGCTGGGCGATCGTCGCGAGGCGTTCGTGGGCGGTCTCCGTCAGCGGCTTCTCCGGCGGGTACAGGAAGTAGGCGTAGCCGCGTTCCCGGCCACGGCCGACACGCCCGCGCAGCTGGTGCAGCTGCGACAGACCGAAGTTGTCGCCGCGCTCCACGATCAGCGTGTTCGCGTTCGAGATGTCGATGCCCGACTCGACGATCGTCGTGGAGACCAGCACGTCGAACTTCTTCTCCCAGAAGTCGACGACGACCTGCTCCAGCGCCTGCTCCGACATCTGGCCGTGGGCCGTGGCGATCCGCGCCTCCGGGACGATCTCGCGGAGGCGGGCGGCCGCCCGGTCGATGGACTCGACCCGGTTGTGGATGTAGAAGACCTGGCCCTCGCGCAGCAGTTCACGGCGGATCGCCGCGCCGATCTGCTTCTCCTCGTACGGGCCGACGAAGGTCAGCACCGGGTGCCGCTCCTCCGGCGGGGTGGTGATCGTGGACATCTCCCGGATGCCCGTCACCGCCATTTCGAGCGTACGGGGGATGGGGGTGGCGGACATCGTCAGGACGTCGACGTTGGCGCGGAGCTTCTTCAGCTGCTCCTTGTGCTCGACGCCGAAGCGCTGCTCCTCGTCGACGATGACCAGGCCGAGGTCCTTGAACTTCGTCTCCGAGGAGAACAGCCGGTGCGTGCCGATGACGAGGTCGACCGCTCCGTCGCGCAGCCCCTCCAGGACCGCCTTCGCCTCGGTCTCCGTCTGGAAGCGGGACAGGGCGCGGACGTTCACCGGGAACTGCGAGTAGCGCTCGGAGAACGTGCCGAAGTGCTGCTGCACGAGCAGGGTCGTGGGGACCAGGACCGCGACCTGCTTGCCGTCCTGCACCGCCTTGAACGCGGCGCGGACCGCGATCTCCGTCTTGCCGTAGCCGACGTCGCCGCAGATCAGACGGTCCATCGGGACCGTCTTCTCCATGTCCTCCTTGACCTCGGCGATCGTCGTGAGCTGGTCGGGCGTCTCCGCGTAGGGGAAGGCGTCCTCCAGCTCGCGCTGCCAGGGCGTGTCGGCGCCGAAGGCGTGACCGGGGGCGGCCATGCGCGCCGAGTACAGCTTGATGAGGTCCGCGGCGATCTCCTTGACCGCCTTCTTGGCGCGCGCCTTGGTCTTGGTCCAGTCCGCGCCGCCGAGGCGGTGCATGGTGGGGGCCTCGCCGCCGACGTACTTGGTGATCTGCTCCAGCTGGTCGGTGGGGATGTAGAGGCGGTCGCCGGGCTGGCCGCGCTTGGCGGGGGCGTACTCGACGACCAGGTACTCGCGGGTCGCGGACTGGACCGTGCGCTGCACCATCTCGATGTAGCGGCCGACCCCGTGCTGTTCGTGCACGATGTAGTCGCCGGTCTCCAGGGTCAGCGGGTCGATCGACTTGCGGCGGCGGGCCGGCATCCGGGCGCCGTCCTTGCCCGCCGCCTTCTGACCGGAGAGGTCCGTCTCGGTCAGGACGGCGAGGCGCAGCGCCGGGTCGACGAAGCCGTAGTCGATGGAGCCGCACGCCACGTGCACGACGGAGGGGCCGATCTCGGCGAGGTCGGTGTCCAGGCGGGCGGCGATGCCCTCGCCGCCCAGCACCTCGACGGTGCGGGCGGCCGGGCCGTGCGCCTCGGTGACGTAGACGGTGTGCCAGCCGTCGGCCAGCCAGCCCTTGGTGTCGGCGAGCGCGCGGGCGGTGTCGCCGCGGTAGGTCTCGGGGGCGTGCATGCCCAGCTTGAGGGTGTCGCCGACTCCTCCGGCGAAGGAGTCCGCGAGTTCCCCGTCGGCGGCGAACGGCGACACCGACCACCACATCATGTCCAGCTCGCGCGCCCGGTCCCGTACGTCCGCGATGGACCACAGGGAGGCCGCGCCGACGTCGATGGGGGCCTCGCCGCCGCCGGCCGTCGCCGCCCAGGACGCCTGGAGGAACTCCTGCGAGGTGGCGACGAGGTCGGCGGCCCGGGTCCGCACCCGCTCCGGGTCGCACACGATCGTCATCGCGCCCTGGGGCAGGACGTCGAGGAGCAGTTCCATGTCGTCGACGAGGACCGGGGCGAGCGATTCCATGCCCTCCACGGCGATGCCCTCGGCGATCTTGCCGAGGAGTTCGCCCAGCTCCGGGTGGGCCTCGGCGAGGGCCTCGGCACGCGCCCGGACGTCCTCGGTGAGCAGCAGTTCGCGGCAGGGCGGGGCCCACAGGCCGTGTTCGGCGACCTCCAGCGAACGCTGGTCCGCAATCTTGAAGTAGCGGATCTCCTCGACGTCGTCGCCCCAGAACTCCACGCGCAGCGGGTGCTCCTCGGTGGGCGGGAAGACGTCCAGGATGCCGCCGCGGACGGCGAACTCGCCGCGCTTCTCCACGAGTTCGACGCGGGAGTACGCGGCTGCCGCGAGCGCCCCGACGGTCTCGCCCAGGTCGGCGCTCACGCCGGTGCGCAGGACGACGGGCTCCAGGTCGCCCAGGCCCTTGACCTGGGGCTGGAGGACCGAGCGGATGGGGGCCACGACGACGGACACCGGGCCGGTCTCCGGGTCGTCGGGGCGCGGGTGGGCCAGGCGGCGCAGGACGGCGAGGCGCCGGCCGACGGTGTCGGAGCGGGGCGAGAGCCGCTCGTGGGGCAGCGTCTCCCACGAGGGGTACTCGACCACGCCGTCCGGCGGGAGCAGGGAGCGCAGGGCGGCGGCCAGGTCCTCGGCCTCGCGGCCGGTGGCCGTGACCGCGAGGACGGTGCGGCCGCTCTCGCGGGCGAGCGCGGCGACGGCGAACGGGCGGGCCGCCGGCGGGCCGACCAGGTCGACGTGCATCCGGTTGCCGTCGGCGGCGGCCTTCACCGCCTCCGTGAGGGCGGCGTCCTTGACGACGGCGTCGAGCAGACCGTGCAGGCTCATGAAGGGCTTCCATCCCGGGGAGTGGGCAACGCGAGACGCCCGACACGTGGGACGGGCCGGGGGCCTCAAGCCTACGACGGTGCGATGTCGTGCGCCGGAGCTGTGGACAACCGGGGTCCCGGGGAGGCGCGGTCGCCCCGTACGACTGCGAGCGGCTCGCGCGCCGGACCCGGGGCGCCGCCCCTGCCTCCCGGTGCTTCCGTCACCCGTCCGGCCCTTCCTGCGCGGGCTTCCCGCTGCCGTCGGACGATGAAGGCACTCGCGGGCGGCGGCGCCCGGGCCGCTTCCGGGTCACCCGCGCGTCTTCCGCAACACGCGTACGCACCAGGACAGTCGCCCGGCTTTCTCGTGTCATATTCGGTAAGCCCGTGTCGATTAGACAGGTGGCGCCTGGGTACCACTCGTATGGACGACAGTCGTAAGACAATACGCATGAAGCTAGCAGCCGAGTGGGTATGGCTTCCCGAGCATGCCCTTTCGCCGCCTCCTCATTGCCGCATGTCGACGCGCTGTCATCACCATTCGAAGGAGCACCATGCCCACCGCTTTGGATCCCAGCCTGAACCGCCGCAAACTGCGCCTCGCCCTCAGGAGCGCTCGCGACAGGGCCGGGCTGACTCAGCGAGACGCAGCAGCGGCGCTGGAGTGGTCCCTTTCCAAAATCATCCGGATCGAGGCGGGCACCGTGAGCCTCTCGGTGACGGACCTCCGCGCCATGCTCCGGGAGTACGGCGTGACAGCGCCGGAAGACGTCGCCGAACTGGAGGAAGCCGCCCGCGGAAGCAAGGGACAGTCGTGGTGGTCGGAGTACAGCGACGTCATGACCCCGGTCTTCGCCCAGTTCCTGGGTTACGAGAGTGCCGCCACCCTGATCCGCGCCTATCACCCGAGCCTTGTCCCGGGGCTCCTCCAGACGACGGACTACGCGAGCGCGCTGTTCGAGGCGAGCCCGATGGACGCCAAGCGTGTGCAGCGCACCCTCGACATGAGGCTCGCCCGGCAGGAGCGCGTCCTGCAGGAGGGCGGCCCGAAGGTCGAGGTGGTCCTGGACGAGGCGGCACTGCGCCGCCAGATCGGCGGCCCCGCGACCATGCGCCAGCAGGTGGCCCACATCAGGGAAATCGCATCGGGGGAGCAGGTGAGTACCCACGTCCTGCCCTTCACCGCCGGCGCCCACGACAGCCTGGAGAGCAGCTTCTTCCTGCTCAGCTTCCAGGACGAGGAGGACGCGCTCTACCTCGTCGGCCCTGGAGGGACCCTCACCAACCGGGACGACCGGGAGATCGTCGCCCGGTACCAGGAGTGCTACGAGGGCCTGCTCAGCAAGGCGCTGTCGGAGACCGACACCCTCGCGCTGCTCGATGAACTCATCGAGTTCCATCACGCCCGAAGCTAGGTCACATGCGCGCAGGGGGGAGGACGCCGTGACTTCCGGCAGGAAGAGGAGAAAGGACCGCGACCCGCATGCCTGCCAGGGATGTCAGGCCACCGGCTCTCGGCAGTCCCCCGAAAGCACCGCCGCCCCCGAACCCACGTACAACGCGTTGGTGCAGCAGGGGATCTCCAGCAACGCGGCGTCCTCCCGCTTCCGCCAGATCAAGGATTCCGAGACCACCAACAGGATCAGACGGCAGCAGGCCCACGTCGACGGTCTGATACGCGTCTTCCGCAATGTCGCCGCCGTGGCCGTGTTCGCCGTGGTGACCTTGACGGTGGTGGCCTACGCGGGCATGAAGGCCGGAATCCCCCCGGAGGTCTGTGTCGCCGCCGGCGTCACCAGCGCGACGTTACTGGTGAGGGCCTTCACCAAGATTTTCGATGCGGTGCGCTCCTTGCTGCCGGCCGCACCAGAAGACCGACCGTCCAACGGCGAGCCGTAGAGGCGTCGGTGACCCACCACCAGGCAGCCGCCATCGTGGTGAGAAGCAGAACGGCCACCCAGACGATGACACGGGCGACCGGCCCGGCGGCCAGGAGCGACACGGCCGCTCCCACCGCGGTGGCGGACATGCCCGTCAGAAGGCAGTAGAGGCCGAACCCACTGCGGTTCGGCGAATTCGGTGAACAGGTCTTGTGCTGTTGGCCGTTCATCTTCACGTCCGGCTGTCTCGCCATTACTTTCCGACCGGTCCGGATACCCCCTCCGCCGCCGCCACATGCCGCACTATCGCGCGCCAAGCCTGTGGGGTGAACGACAGTATCCCGACGCCGGGCAGCTTGGAATCACGCACGAGAACCTGCGCACCGGTGAAGGCGACCTCGCAGCAGGTACCAGCTTCTGTGCTGTAGCTGCTCTTCCTCCACGTGAACGTGCTTCCACCACGACGCAACGCTACCCCCGCTCACTGCTCAAGGCGCGTTCCCAACTGGGCTCCTGTGCACGGCGCAACCCGTCATGCACCACGACACGGCATGGCAGGACGCCATACCGCGCAAAGGATGGATACCCTCCGCGCCCCTCGGGGGAACGCGCTTCACGAGATGGCTTGAAGTCGGGGCCGCGCGAACGGGCCGGCGCCGAGGCGTCCCGCAGGACTCCTCGACGCCGGCCCGGCCACCGCGACCCCCGTACGCGGTGACCGCTTCGACCGTCCGACGGCTAGTCGGTGGCGATCGCGTTCAGTACGTTCATCCGGCCCGCCCGGAACGCCGGGACCAGGGCGGCGAACAGGCCCACGAAGGCCGATCCGACGAAGACCCCGATGATGGTCGGCCAGGGGATCTCCAGGACGTTCAGCCCCTCCAGGGCCAGGAGCTGCTGGGCGGTGGCGCCCCAGCCCATGCCCAGGCCGAGGCCGAGCAGCGCGCCGAAGAGGGCGATGACCACCGACTCCATGCGGATCATGCGGCGGAGCTGGCGGCGCGAGAGGCCGATGGCCCGCATCAGGCCGATCTCCCGGGTGCGCTCGACCACCGACAGGGCCAGGGTGTTCACCACACCGAGCACCGCGACGATGATCGCGAGGGCCAGCAGGCCGTAGATCAGGTTCAGCAGCTGCCCGATCTGGTCCTTCATGGCCTGCTTGTAGTCGGTCTGGTCACGGACCTGGTACTGCGGGTAGTCGTGCATGGAGGACTTCAGGGCCTTGTACGCGCTGTCCTGCTGTCCGTCCTTGGCCGAGGCGAAGACCATCAGGTCCAGGGGCATCTTGTCGGCCGGCACGTACTTGGCGAGCGTGGCGATGGAGGTGTACTTCGAGCCCTTGTCGATGACGGCGTCGCTGCTGGTGATGGCGCGGACCGTCAGCTCGGCGGCGGCACCGTCCTTGAAGGCGACCTTGATCTTCGACCCGAGGTGGATGCCGTGGTCCTTGGCGAACTTGTCGTGCACGGACATCGAGTCGGGCAGGTAGGCGTCCTTCAGGTCACCGGCGACCGTCTTGGTCCGCAGGTCGGTGGCGTACGACGGGTCGGCCGCGGTGATGTCCGTGTCCTTGAGCGTCTTGCCGTCGGGGGTGGTGTAGTCGGCCTCCGCGATCCGGTACTCGGTGACCCGGGCCAGCCCCGGCGTCTTCTTCACGGCCTGCACGGCCTGCTGGGTGATCGGCTGGCCGGCGTCGTTCTGGATGATGAAGTCGGTGCCGACGCTTTTGTCCAGCTCGTCGGACGCGGAGGCGACCATGGAGGAGCCGACCACCGACAGGCAGGCGACCAGCGCGAGGCCGATCATGAGGGCGGCGCCCGTGGCGCCCGTGCGGCGCGGGTTGCGCAGCGCGTTGCGCTCGGCCATGCGTCCCACCGGGCCGAACGCCCGCAGCAGGACCGCGCCGAGGACGCGCACCACACCGCTCGCGAGCAGCGGGCCGATCACGACGAACCCGAGCAGGCTGAGCACCACGCCGAGACCGAGCCACATCGAGCCCTCGCTCGCCTTGGTGGCCTCGGAGGCGAGGTAGAGGCCGAGGCCGCCGGCACCGGTGAGGACCAGGCCGAGCACGGCCCGTACGACTCCGGCCTTCGCGTCGGCGGGGGCGCCGGCGTCGCGCAGGGCGGCCATCGGGGAGACCTTGCCGGCCCGGCGGGCGGGCAGGTAGGCCGCCAGGACCGTGACGACGACGCCCAGGACCATGCCGATCACCGGGGTCGTCCAGGCCACCGTCAGGTCGTCGGTGGACAGGTTCATGCCGGTCATGCTCATGAGCTTCATCAGGCCGACGGCGATGCCGATGCCCGCGCCGACACCGAGGACGGAGCCGGTCACACCGAGGAACAGGGCCTCGATCAGGACCGAGCGGTTGACCTGCCTGCGGCTGGAGCCGATGGCCCGCATCAGACCGATCTCACGGGTGCGCTGGGCGACCAGCATCGAGAAGGTGTTGATGATCAGGAAGATGCCGACCAGGAAGGCGATCCCGGCGAAGCCGAGCATCGCGTACTTCATGACGTCCAGGAACCCGCTCACGTCCTGGCTGTTGGCGTCGGCGGTCTCCTTCGCGGTCTGCACCTTGTAGTGGCCGCCGGTCGTGGCCGTCACGTTCTGCTTGAGCCGGGCGTCGCTGACTCCGGCGGCGGCGGTGACGTTGACGTTGGTGTAGACGCCGGTCTTCCCGACGAGCGTCTTCTGGGCGGTCGGCGTGTCCAGGTAGAAGATGGCCGCGCCGGGGTTGGTGACGGTGAAGGTGGCGATGCCGGAGATCTTCGCGGTGTGCGTGCCGACCGCGCTGATCACACCGACCTCGTCGCCGAGCTTCAGGTCGTGCTTGTCGGCGGTGTCCTTGTCGACCATCACCTGGTCGGAGCCCTTGGGCGCCGCACCGGAGGTGACCTTCATCGTGCGGGCCTCGTTGGCGTTCCAGCTGCCGACGATGGTGGGCGCGCCGCTGGAGGGCGACAGGTTGTCCTTGTCGGCGTCGACGACGGTCACGGCGCTGGAGAAGACGGTGCCCTCGGCCGACTTCACGCCCGGCGCCGACCGCACCTGGTCGAGAACCGAGGCGGGCATGACCGGCGGCCTGCCGTTGCCGGACGTCGTCTCACCGGTGTCCGAGGCGCTCTTCGCGCTCACCGTCACATCGGAGGAGGTGGCCGCGAACAGCTTGTCGAACGTCGTGTTCATCGTGTCGCTGAACACGAGCGTCCCGCAGACGAAGGCCACCGACAGCAGGACGGCCACGGCCGACAGGGCCATGCGTCCCTTGTGCGCGAAGAAGTTGCGCATCGAGGTCTTGAGGACGGTCATGACGTCCGCCCGCGGGAGTCGAAGTCCTTCATCCGGTCCAGGACCTGATCGGCCGTCGGCTGGTGCATCTCGTCGACGATCCTGCCGTCCGCGAGGTACAGCACACGGTCCGCGTACGAGGCCGCCACCGGGTCGTGCGTGACCATCACGATGGTCTGGCCGAGGTCGTCGACCGAGCGCCGCAGGAAGCCCAGCACCTCGGCGCCGGCCCGGGAGTCGAGGTTTCCGGTCGGCTCGTCACCGAAGATGATCTCGGGGCGCGCCGCCAGCGCCCGCGCCACCGCGACGCGCTGCTGCTGGCCGCCGGAGAGCTGGGTCGGACGGTGCTTGAGCCGGTCCTTGAGACCGACGGTCTCCACGACCTGGTCCAGCCACCCCTTGTCGGGCTTGCGGCCCGCGATGTCCATCGGGAGCGTGATGTTCTCCAGGGCGTTCAGCGTCGGCAGCAGGTTGAACGCCTGGAAGATGAAGCCGATCCGGTCCCGGCGGAGCTGCGTCAGCTTCTTGTCCTTGAGTCCGGTGATCTCGGTCTCGTCGAGGAAGATCTGCCCGGAGGTGACGGTGTCGAGCCCGGCGAGGCAGTGCATCAGGGTGGACTTGCCGGACCCCGAGGGGCCCATGATCGCGGTGAACCGGCCCCGGTCGATGTCCACGTCGACCTGGTCGAGGGCCACGACGCGGGTCTCCCCGGACCCGTACGCCTTGACGACCTGCCGCGCCCGCGCGGCAACGGCCGTACGCCCTCCAGTGCCCTTGTGCCCGGGAATGCTTACAGCCGATGTCACGGTATGTCTCCTAAGTCGGCCAGCAGGGGGCCCTGCTGGGCTTCGAAAGTCTGCGAGCGGGTGCGAGGGCCGTGAAGGTCCACGCCGGCCGGACGCGGTGCGCCGGCCGTGTCATCGAGTCTGGTGCCGGAAGGGGGTCGTACGCGCTGGTGCACGGCCCCGTCTTCCGCCTGGGGAAAACCCCACCCCGTGGGTGCGGTTCGTACGACCAGAACGCGCTCCCGACGACGTAAGACCAGGTTAAGAACGCTCCTGGCCCGTCTCCTCCTCCGACGGGACGAACCCTCCCCGACCCCTGGTGCGGACATCCCCCTAGGGGTTCTCCACCCTCCGGTGGAGAACTTCTCGGGGTCGAGTCCATCTCCGGGCCCACACAGCCTCCACCCTCCCCCGACGTGAGGCTCAAGTGGCAAGCTGATCCCGGTAGATGGATGCAGGGGGAAAGGAATCCCGTGGGCGAGCAGGACACCGGGACACCGGTCGTACGCGAGCACCCCGCCCCCGCGGACCGGGCCGAGACCCGGCGGCGGCGCGCCGTCATCGCCGCGCTCATGCTGGCGATGGCGCTCGCCGCGCTCGACGCGACCATCGTGTCCACCGCCGTCCCGCAGATCGTCGGCGACCTCGGCGGCTTCTCGGTCTTCTCCTGGCTGTTCTCGGGCTACCTGCTGGCCGTCACCGTCACGCTCCCCGTCTACGGCAAGCTCTCCGACACCTTCGGCCGCAAACCGGTCCTCATGGCGGGCGCCGCGCTCTTCCTCCTCGGCTCGCTGCTGTGCGCCTGCGCCTGGAACATGGCCGCGCTCATCGCCTTCCGCGTCGTCCAGGGCCTGGGCGGCGGCGCCCTCCAGGGCACCGTCCAGACGCTCGCCGCCGATCTCTACCCGCTCAAGGAACGCCCGAAGATCCAGGCCAGACTGTCCACGGTGTGGGCGACCTCGGCCGTCGCGGGCCCGGCCCTCGGCGGCGTCCTCGCGGCCTACGCCGACTGGCGCTGGATCTTCCTCGTCAACCTTCCGGTCGGCGCCGTCGCCCTGTGGCTGATCGCCCGTCACCTGCGCGAACCGCAGCGCACCGTCCCCGCCCGGCGGCCGCGCATCGACTGGGCGGGCGCCCTCGCGGTGTTCGCCTGCGGCGGCGTCCTGCTGACCGCGCTCGTCCAGGGCGGTGTCGCCTGGGACTGGCTCTCGGCCCCCTCGCTCGCCCTGTTCGCCGCCGGAGCGTGCCTGCTCGCGGTCGTCGTGGCCGTGGAGCGGCGGGCCGCCGAACCGATCATCCCCGGCTGGGTGTGGCGCCGCCGGACGATCGCCGCAGTCAACCTCGCGCTCGGGGCACTGGGACTGCTCATGGTCGCGCCCACCGTGTTCCTGCCCACCTACGCGCAGGCGGTCCTCGGCCTCGCCCCCGTCTCCGCCGGATTCGTGCTCTCCGTGTGGACGTTGAGCTGGCCGCTGTCCGCGGCGCTCAGCCAGCACGTCTACCGCCGCATCGGCTTCCGCGACACCGCCGTCCTCGGCATCGGCGCGGCCGGCCTGCTCCTGCTCGCCTTCCCCCTCCTGCCCACCCCGGGCGAGGCGTGGCAGCCCGTCGTGCTGATGCTGCTGCTGGGCGGCGCCCTCGGACTCTTCCAGCTCCCGCTGATCGTCGGCGTCCAGTCCACCGTCGGATGGGCCGAACGCGGCACGACCACCGCCTCCGTCCTGTTCTGCCGGCAGACCGGACAGACCCTCGGCGCCGCCCTGTTCGGCGCCCTCGCCAACGGGGTGCTGGCCGCGCGGCTCGGCGGCGCCGGGGACCTCGACGCGGTGACCGGCGCACTGAACTCGGGCGCCCCGGACGGGCGGTTGCGCCACGCGGTCGCCGACGCGGTCCACGCCGTCTACCTGGGCGCCGCCGGGGCAGCCGCCCTCGCCCTCCTGGTCCTGCTGCTCCTCGCACCGCGCCGCTTCCCGGTCCTCGACGACCCGACGGACTGACTCCCGCCACCACTCCTCAAACGCCGAGGGGCTGAAACCTTCCCGGCCGGGGCTCGAATGGTCGGCCACCACGACGCACCCGCAGCCGGGATCCGGCGGAAGGGGACGTGCCGGTACATCGATGGCCGTCGCCACTAACGCCCACATCTCCGTCCAACGGCGACGGCCTGATGCACCGGCACGGCCCCGACCCACCCACCGGACCGGAACCGCACCGGAGCCGGACCCCCGCTTCCCCACGCGAAATCCGAAGAACCTTCAGGACCGCTCCAGGAGAACTCCACGGGTAAACGCGGGTAACACCCCAGGTAAACGCGGGTAACACCCCGGGTCGTCGAAGTAAGCGCGTACCGACCGCCCAGTTCGGCGAAACGGTCGCGCGGCCCCGCTACCTACGAGTAGCGTGCGCGCTGCTCACCCCCCGCTCCCTGCGGTCCCGCCCCGGACCCGAGCCACGCAAGGAGAACCGGGATGCCCGACACGTTCTCGTCCCCCGAGCACCCATGGCCGCCCCGGCAGCAGCACCGGCCCCCCTACCCGCCGCCGTCCCCGCGAGCCCCGCTGTACCAGCCGTACCCGCCCCCCGCGGACGACTCCGAGGACCCCGGACATCCGCAGCCCGGCCCGGCCCCCGACCCCACCCGGCTGACCTACCCCTGGCAGCCCCGGCCCCGGCCGCCCGAGCCCGAACGACCGCGGATGCCACGCCACCGCCCCCTCGGACAGCACAGCGACATCAGACTGCTGCGCGGCGCCTACCGCCGCCAGCGCCGCGTCGCGACCCTCACCGCCCTCGGCTACTTCACCCTCTTCCTCCTCCTGTCCGCCTTCGCACCCTCGCTGATGACCACCACCGTCTCCGGCGGACTGTCGACCGGCCTGCTGCTCGGCCTGCTCCAGGTCCCCGTCACCTGCCTGGCCATCGCCGTGTACGAGCACTCCGCGCGCCGACGCCTCGACCCGATCGCGGACCGGATCCGCAGACAGAGCGAAGTGGACGCGAAGCGGGAGGCGGCACGATGACGGGGTTCACCACCTCCACGCAGACCATGTCGCTCGTGGCGTTCACGGCCGTCGCCACCGTCACCCTGCTGCTGTGCGTGATGACCGGCCCCGACCGCGACGACCTGGACGAGTTCTACACCGGCTACGGATCCCTCTCCCCGATGCGCAACGGCCTCGCCATCGCCGGGGACTACATCTCCGCCGCGAGCGTGCTCGGCACCGGCGGCGTCATCGCGCTGGCCGGCTACGACGGCGTGGTCCTCGCCCTGAGCACCGCCCTGTCCCTGGTGCTGCTGATGTTCCTGCTGGCCGAACCGCTGCGCAACGCGGGCCGGTTCACCATGGGTGACGCGCTCGCGCGCCGCATGCCCGGCCGCGCCGTCCGCAACACCGCCTGCGCGGTGACCATCGTGGCCCTGCTGCCGCTGATGCTGGTCCAACTGGCCGGGGCGGGCGACCTGCTGGCGTTCATCCTCGGCTTCTCCGCGGACTCCCTGAAGACCGGCTGCGTCGTCGTCCTCGGCGCGCTGATGATCAGCTACGCGGCGATCGGCGGCATGAAGGGCACCGCCCTCATCCAGATCCTGAAGATCGTCATGCTGCTCGGCTCCGGCGCGGTGGTCGCCGTGCTCGTCCTGCACCGCTTCGACTGGAACCCCGGCACCCTGCTGACCGCCGCGGCCGGCAACAGCGGCGTGGGCGACGCCTACCTCCGCTCCGGCCTCCAGTTCGCGGGCGGTGCCAGCCCCCGCCTGGACATGATCACCTCGGAACTGACGGTCGTCCTCGGCGGCGCCTGCCTCCCCCACATCACCATGCGCATGTACACCGCCGACAGCGCCCGCCAGGTACGCAGGTCACTGTCCTGGGCGGTGCCGTGCGTGGCCCTGTTCGTCCTGGTCGTCAGCGTCATCGGCTTCGGCGCCACCGCCCTGATCGGCCGCGACGCGATCGCGGCCGCCGACCCCCAGGGCAACACGGCCTACCTGCTGGGCTCCCGGGCGGCCTTCGGCACCTCCGTCTCCACCGCCGAGACCCTCCTGTTCACCACCGTCACGACAGCGATCTTCCTCACGCTGCTCGCGTCCGTCGCCGGGATGATCCTGGCCTGCGCCAACTCACTCGCCCACGACGTGTTCGCCCACAGCCGGCTCCTGCGCGGCCGCCGCCGCGGCGACGAGCTCTCCCCTCGCCGCGAGATGCTCCTCGCCCGCGCCTCCGCGCTGGCGGTGGGGGCGCCGGCCATCCTGCTCGCCACCCTCGTCCAGCACCACAGCCTCCAGCCCCTGGTCACCCTGTCCTTCTGCCTCGGCGCCTCCGCGATCGCGCCCGCACTGGTCTACGGCCTCTTCTGGCGCCGCTACACCCGCGCCGGCCTCCTCGCCACCCTCGTCGGCGGCACCCTCACCGTCCTCGTCCTCATGCCCGGCACGAACCTCGTCTCCGGCTCCCCCACCGCCGCGTTCCCCGACGCCGACTTCAACTGGTTCCCGTTCACCACGACCGGCATCGTGTCGATCCCGCTGGGGTTCGCCTACGGCTGGATCGGAACGGTGGCGTCGGGGCGCCGGAAGGCGGGGGAACAGCGGAAGCAGTACGAGGCGGTGGAGGGGTGGATCCTGGCGGGGGCGATACGGAGGGGGAAATGAGCCGACGGCTGATGAAAACCGACCGGGACGACGGCTGGTGAAAACCGACCGAGACGGGTGGGCGGGTGGGAGACCCGCCGCCGAGCCCGGCTACTCCGCCGGGGCCTTCCCGGTGAGAGACGTGAGACTGCTCCGTACGTGGTCCATGTGGGCCCGTACGTGATCCCACCGCTCCCCGTGCTCCCGCAGCACCCGATCCGTCTCCCGGGCGACCCGCTCCTCACTGACCCGCGCCTCGGCGACCAGCTCGGCAGCACGCGCCCCCGCGTCCTCCTGCCGGTGCCGGTCCCACTCCTCCGCCTCCGCGAGACCCCGTTCGGCCAGCGCGAGCGCCTCCCCGGCACGCGCCTCGCGCTCCAGCGCAGCGGCCTCGAACGCGGCCTCGCGCTCGGCGGCGGCCCGCTCGAACTCCGCCAGCCGCGCGGCGTGCTCCGCCTCCTGCCCGGCGACCAGGGCCTCCGCACGCCGCCGCACCTCGCGCAGCGCCGCGAGCAACTCCCCCCGGTTCTCCTTGACGTCCCGCCGCGCGGAGATCCGTACCCCGTCGGCCTCGGCGCGCGCGTCGGCCAGCCGCCCGAGGGCCCACTCCTCCGCCTCGCCGCGCACCTCGTCGGCGTACGCCCGCGCCGCCTCCCGCACGTCACGCCCCACCGCCTCGGCCGCCGCGGCCTCCGCCCCGGCCTCCTGGCGGGCCTCCTCCCGCAGGGCCCCGGCCTCCTCCTCACCGAGCTCGAAGATCCGCCGGGCCCGCTCACCCAGCTCCTCGTACGTCTGCGGGGCCAGCCGCTCCACGGCCTCCCGCAGCCGTTCCGCCTCGGCCTCCATGTCCTTGGCCAGCACGGTGAGCCGGGCGGCCCGCTCCCAGGCGGCGTCACGGCCCCGGGAGAGCGCCGCGACGTACGCGTCGACCTGTTCGGGACGGTAGCCACGCCCCCGTACGGCCACGAAGCCGTGCGGTGACACCGGTGTGCTGCGCATCCTTGGACCCCTCTCCGCCCGACACACACGAAAAGACGATTTCGCGCACATCTTGATGGATCACGCGGAAGTGTTCATAACGCGACACTCCGCCCGCCCATTCAGTCGGATACAGGTCACACTCCTGTCATTCGAGATCAACGGCGCCGGTCGAACGGAAGAGGCGCCCGGCCCGTGACCCGGGCCGGGCGCCTCTTCCGCGGTGCGGTCGTCCCGACCGTCCCGCCGTGTTCCGAAGGACCGCTAGAGCAGCCCGTCCCACATCTCCTCCAGCAGGACCGACCACCAGCTCTCCGGGGAGGCCAGGGCCGCCGGGTCGAGCGAGGCCAGCTGCGCCTGGAAGTCGACGGTCCAGCGGCCCGCCTGCTCCTGGTTGAGGCCGTACCGCAGCCGCCACATCCGGCCGAGCAGCGCCAGACAGCGCGCGAACTCGGGCAGACCGGTGTTCACGAACTGCGGCGGCACCGGGGCACCCCCGGGACCGGCCTCCACCGGCACGGCCACGATGTTCGCCGTGCCGTACTGGACACAGATCGCCTTGCCGAAGTCACTGCCCATGACGAGGTACGAGCCCGCGTCCTGGGACGCCTGCACCCCCCGCTCCTGCGCCAGTTCGGCCAGCGTGGGCACCGGACGGCCCGGCTGGGCCTGCGCCCAGAAGAACGGGCCCATGTCGACCGGCAGTCCGGCCACCACCAGGACGTGCGCCACGACCGGCGGCACACCCTGCCGCGAGACGGCCGCGTGGTCGAACCGGAACAGCCCCGGCCCGAACGCCGCCGCCAGCTCCTGCCCGATCGCCTCCGGCGGGATCGGCGGCGCGGGCTGCACCGGCGGGATCGGCGCCCGCACCGGCGCCGGACGCGCCGGCCCGTCCGCGACCTGGTGCAACTCGCCCTGATGCGCGAGGAGCTGGTGCATCCCCTGCTGCCGGCTCGCGTGGTCCGTGCCGTACGGCGCGATGCTCGTGATCCGAGCCTGCGGGAAGGTCTCCCTGATCATCCGCGCGCAGTACGCGCCCGGCAGCTCGCAGGACTCCAACTCCGTGTGCAGCTCCAGCACTTGCTGCGGCGGTACGTTCATCGCGCGCAGCTCGTGCAGGATCTGCCACTCCGGGTGCGGCATGCCCGGCGCGGACCGCCGGATGAGCTGCTGCTCGGAACCGTCATGGGCCCGGTAGCGCAGCACGGCCTGGTAGCCGGGTCCGACGGTCGGCTGCCCCGTCTGCGGATAGCCGTACGCAGGCTGCTGACCGGGCAGCGGCTGAGGGGCGCCCGGCGGCACACCAGGAGCCTGCGGCGGCTGCGGCACACCGGGACCCCCGGCCGGAGGGGCGAACATCGTCGCCGCGTGATGCACCTCACCGGAGGGAGTTCCCCCCGGAACACCGGGCGCGCCAGGAGCACCGGGCGCACCCGGCGGCTGCGGCGCACCGGGACCGCCCGCCGGAGGACCGGCCAGCATCGTCGCGGCATGGTGCGCTCCCCCCGGAGGAGGCGTCGCACCCGGCGGGGCCGGCACACCGGGAACGGGCGGCGGCCAGGACGCGCCCGGAGCCCCCGGGGCACCCGGCGGCTGCGGCGCGCCGGGACCGCCGGCCGGAGGCCCGGCCAGCATCGTCGCGGCATGGTGGACACCGCCCGGAGGAGGCGTCGCACCGGGCGGCGGGGGCACACCGGGCACCCCCTCGGGCCCGTCGGGCCCGAGCTGCGAGACGAGCTGCGTCGGCACGTAGCCGCCCGCGGGCGCGCCCGGGGCGGACGGCGGAGGCGTGGCACCCGGCCGCGCGCCCGGCACACCCGGGGCACTCGGCGGATGCGGAGCACCCGCCGAACCCCCGCGCGCCGCCCGGGGCGGCTGCGCCTTGCTGGTCGCCGCGTCGGCGATGTCACCCGCGTTCGGGGACATCGGACGCGACGGCGCGGCGGGCGGCGGCGTACCGGGGGCACCCGGCACCCCCTGACCCGAGGAAGCGCCGGCCGGCACGGACGGGTCCGGGCCACCGGCGACGGGCGTCACCGTCGTACGCGGAAGCTGACTGCCCCCGGACATCAGGGCGGTCTGATCGAGCGCGGCCGCCGGCGGCGGGGTGCGCGAGTCGTCGACGTCCGTCAGCGGCGGCGCGAACACGGTCGCCGGCAGCGGCACCGAACGGTCGTCCCCGGGATCGGCGTTCGTGTCCGTCCCCGCCCACGGGGTCACGTCGACGGGAACGGCCCGCCCCGCGTCCCGCGGACCGGGCACCTCGTCGTCGGTCGCCGCGTCCGGCCACGGCGTGGCACCGCCGGGAACCGGAGAGGAAGGCACACCCGGCGTGGTGGCCGGGGAAGCGGCGTGCACCCCCGGCGCGGCACCGGCCGCGCGCCCCACGGAATCCCCCGGCGCACCGGAAGACGAACTCCCGCTCCCAGCGGCCCCGTTCGCCGAGCCCGCCGCCGAAGAGGCGGCGGCCGGACGGGACCCGGCCCCGTCCGAACCGGACGACCCCGCCCCGGCACGCCGGTCCGGGATACCCATCCTGTCCGCGGCCTCCTGCAACCACTCCGGCGGACTCAGCAGGAACGACGTCTGGTTCAGATCCACCCGGGCCGCGGGCGCCGGCGCCGGTTCGGGAGCCCCGGCCGGCACCCCGTACTCCTCCTCGTACCGGCGGATGACCTCACCCACCGGCAGCGCGGGCCACAGCGTGGCCTCACCGCTGTCCCGCGCGATGACGAGCCGCTGCGCGCCCCCGTCCGAACGCGGCCCCTCGGCACGGTCCTCCGCCCACACGACGAAACCGAGTTCGAACTCGCGCACCCGCACCTCACGGTGCTGGTACCCGGCCACATCCCCGTTGATCCACTCTTCCGCGCGCTCCTGCGCCTGCGCGAAGGTCACCATCGCAGCCTCACTCCCCCACCGAAGAGACGGGCACGGCACGGGCGAAGCCACCGTCCACCATCAGATTCGCCACCGTCTCCAGCTCCGGCGGATTGCCCGCGAGCCGCGACAGGAACTGGTCGAAGTCGTCACCGCACGGCAGCAGCAGCCGCTGCACCCGCTCGGCCGCCGGCCACCCGTCCTGGTCACGGGCGTCGTCGAACGCGCAGAACCAGACCGAACCGATCCGGTCGCCCTTCACCTTCACGGCCAGCAGACCGCCCTGCACGAACCCGACACCCAGGTAATCCTTGGTCAGATGGTCGCGCAGACACTTGTTGACGTACACCAGGTCGTTGACCGCGGCCTCGTCGCGCACGGTGAACAGCGGCTGGTCCACCAGCAGTCCGAGCTCGGCGTCGAGCGCGGCACCGACCGGCGCGCACCCGCCCGCGGCCTTCAGGAACGACCGGTAGGCACCGGGCAGCCGGTAGCCGAGGTCCTCCTCGACCGCCTGAACCTGCTGCTCGGTCACCGCGACCGACGACTTCGGCAGCCCGAAGTGCGCGGGCCGCGTCTCCTGCAACGGCCGCGTCCCCCGCTTGTCATGGTCGACGGCCGCGGTCGCGACACCACCGTGATGCCGCAGCAGCGCCTTCACCTCGACCGGCACCAGCTCCAGCCGCCGGGTGCCCGCCACGTGGTGCCACGTCCAGCCGTGCGGAGTCGCCACCGCCGGGATCGTGTCCCACAGCTCGTGCCCGGACCCGGCGAGCGCGGCGTTCGCGGAGACGTAGTCCGTCAGCCTCAACTCGTCGACACCGAAGCCCTCCGGAGGCTCGGCGATCTCCGCCGCGGCACGCGCGTAGAGCGAGAAATCCGGATAGCCGCGCTCGTCGATCCGCACGCCTCTGGGGTGGCGCGCCGCCCGGACCGGATCCGGGAAGTGCACGACCTGCCCGGCGTAGGCCGCGTTCGGCGGCGCGGCTTGTTGCCCGAGCCGACCTGTCGTCATGACGGTTGCCCCCTGCGGCGTCTTCGGTAGCTGGATGAAGTGCGAATGTCGACAGCCTATTCGGTTGTACGACACCGGTCACCGGGCCTCCGGTTCCGTGACCAGCCGTCACCCCACAGTGACCCTGTGCCTAAGACCTGGCGTGTCGCGGTGCCCCAGCTACCGCTCCCGCCGCGGCGTTTGGCAGTCTGTCTCCGCACCGGGGGATGCACGGGAGGGAAAGACGATCATGAACGCGACGCATACGAGCACTTCCGGGGACCCCCGGGTCGGCTGGAGCAGCGCCGAGGCACTGCACGCGCCCGCCCTGCTGTACCGCCGTGACGGCATACTCCCCACCGTCGCCGCCGCCCTCTCCGTCCGCGGCACCACCCTCACCGGCACGGCCGCCCGCGGCGACCAGCCACCCGCCCTCCACCCCCTCGTCCAGGACTTCCTCGACACCCTCACCAACACCCAGCGCGACCGCTTCACCGGCCGCTGCGCCGAAGCCATCCTGATCTCCCGGCAGATCGCCTCCGCCGACGCCGAACGCAGCAAGCGCGCCGGCCGCAGGCCGATGACCAACGGCGAGGCCCGCAAAGCCCTCAAGGGCGCCAAACTCACCGCACGCCGCATCCGCGAGGACGGCGACCCCCTGCACGGCAGCTTCGCCCCGCCCTGCCGCTCCTGCACGGCACTCAGCGGCCACTTCGGCGTACGCATCGTCGACCCGGCGGCCCCGGGCGCCTGAACTCCCCCTCCCCCGCATGCGTACACGTATGACGGCGTCCCGCGACGCCGAGTCCCATCCCTCGACGAACGAAGGGCAGATGCACTCCGAACGCTCCTCCTCCAGCCTCTTCTCCCCGCCAGGGCAGGGGGGACCCGCCATCCGTTTCCCCGAACCCGTGAACGCCGCGCTGCGCACGGCGGGCTGGCAGCCGGGACGCTGGGACATAAAGCAGGCCGAGTACTGGGCGGACGAACTGCGCGGACACGCGTCGCCGGCCGGGCACCGGCACTCCGTGTTCCCGGCGGCGGTCGAGGCCTGGGCGGAGTTCGGGGGGCTGCGCGTCGGCGCCGCGGGACCCGGGCGCCAGGTCGCCCCCGCCCGGCTCGACCTCGACCCCCTGCACGGGCTCCACATGGCCCGCACCCTCGGCGACCTCGGGCGCGCGCTCGACACCGAGGTCTGCCCCCTCGGCGAGGAGCCCGACTCCCACGCGCTGCTCGCCATCGACGCCGAGGGCCGCGTCTACGCCCTCGACCACACCGGTGACTGGTACCTGGGCCCCCACATCGACGCCGCCCTCACCACCCTCCTCACCGGCACGGCCCCCGCCCGCCTGACCACCGCCTGACCCCGGCCGACTTTTTCGCCCCCTCCGCCCCTACCCGACCCGAACTCAGGGGCTCCGCCCCCGGACCCCCGCTCCTCAAACGCCGGAGGGGCTGAAATTTCCCCGGCCGGGGCTGAAAATCGCGCCTGCGAGGGACTGCGCCCAAACCACCGCACACCCGCGGCCGGGATCCGGCGGGAGGGGCCGTGCCGGTACATCACATGCCCGTCGCCACCGACGGTCACCTCTCCGTCCGACGGCGACGGGCGGATGTACCGGCA
>NZ_JBHYPZ010000078.1:0-20427 GCF_042746485.1 Streptomyces sp. NPDC058751
ACATTCCGAACCCGGAAGCTAAGCCTCACAGCGCCGATGGTACTGCAGGGGGGACCCTGTGGGAGAGTAGGACGCCGCCGAACAAATTTTGAAGAGAACCCCCGGACCGGGGATACCGGTCCGGGGGTTTTCTGCGTTCAGGGACAGTTCTGAACAGTTCCGTAGGACGGTTCTCATGACAAAGACGAGACGGTTCTCATGACGAAGGGGGCGGTCTCCCCATGGAGACCGCCCCCTTTTTTCTGTTGGTGCCGTTACTTCAGGCGGGACGACGCGACGATCGAGACGACGTGCGCCGGCACGAGCAGCCACACGATCGCCGTCACGGCGACGGTCGCGATCCGCGTGGCCGTCAGATCGCCGAGCGCCAGGTCGACGACCGCGGTGACGAGCAGCAGGATGGTGCACTCGATGCCGTTGACCAGGCGGTGGAGACCCACGGCCGAGGCCAGCCGGCGGACCCGGGCGAGACCGCTGGAGCGCGGGACGACGGAGGCGTCGGTCGCCTTCTCCATGCCGCTGTCGGAACGGGCCACGTGCACGAGGTCGGAGGACGACTTCAGGAGCAGCACGCCGATCGCCGAGACCAGGCCGGCCACCAGGTAGGGGTCGAGGCCGAGCTGGGCGGCGCGGATGCCCATGCCCACCATCACGGCGGCGTCCGCGAGGTAGGCGCCGAGGCGGTCCAGGTAGACGCCGAGCGGGCTGAACTGGCGGCGCCAGCGGGCCACTTCGCCGTCCACGCAGTCGAGCAGCAGATACAGCTGCATGAAGACGACGGAGAGAACGGCTCCGCCGAGGCCCGGCAGGACCAGGGCGACTCCCGAGAGCATGCCCGCGAAGACCATGATCACGGTGATCTGGTTCGGCGAGATGCGGGTGTCGACGAGATGGCGGGTCACGCGCAGGGAGAGGGACCTCATGTAGAGGCGTCCGGCCCAGTGCTCCGCCCGGCTGTCCAGCTTGCCCGTGGGGTGGATGACGTTGCGGAGTTCCTCTAGTTGGACTTTGGCCATGCGGTGTTCTCCCTGGAGGGCTTGCGCGTGATCGGATCGGTCGGCTCACAATGCCGTACAGGGAAGAGCATGACGGTGGCCGGGGCGGCGGTGACCGGCAGGGTGGATATCGGATGAGCCCGGCCGTACGCGCGTACTACGGTGGCCGGCATGAACTCCACGGCCCACGTGATCCGTTCCATACGTCCCGACGAGTGGCGGCAGGTGAAGGAGCTCAGGCTCGACGCCCTGCGGGACCCCGTCGCGCACCTCGCGTTCCTGGAGACCTACGAGGACGCGGTGGCCAGGCCGGACGGCTTCTGGCAGGACCGGGCGTCCGGGGCTGCCGTCGGCTCCACGGAGCGGCAGCAGATCGTGGCCGTGGGCGAGGACGGGGTGTGGGCCGGGTCCGTGACCGTGCTGGTCGAGGAAGCCGGGGTGACCGACGTGTTCGGGCAGGTGCCCGAGCGGAGGCAAGGCCATCTGGTGGGGGTGTACGTACGGCCCGCTTACCGGGGGAGCGGGGCCGGGGTGACCCGGGGGCTCTTCGACGCCGCTCTCGCGTGGTCCTGGGAGGCCGGGCTCGAGCGCGTGAGGCTGTTCGTCCACGAGAAGAACGGCCGTGCCGAGGCGTTCTACCGGAAGGCCGGTTTCCTGCCCACAGGGGAGACGGTGCCGATGCCGGGGAGCACCGGCGAGCTGGAGATCGAGTACGCCGTCGACCGGGGGTAGGCCGGCGGCCGGCTCAGACCGGAAGTTCGTACTGCGGCCAGCGCGAGCGGAGCTGTTCGCGGGAGCGCAGGAGGGCCAGGGTCGGCAGGCCGCGGGCCGGGCCCGTGGTCAGGAGATCGGGGAGCTGGGGGAGCGGGGCCACGGCCGCGACGTCGTCCAGGACGAGCGTGAGTGGTGGGTCGAGCCGACCGGAGGATGACCGTTCGGCCATGCGCCGGCCACGCTCGACCACGCTTGAGGCGAGGGCCGTCAGGAGCGGCATGGCGCCGGGGCCGGCCTTGGGGTCCTCGATGGGTTCACCGATCATATAAAGAGTTCCCCCTTCGTTGACGAAGGAATCCAAGGCGAGGCTGTCATTTCGGTTCGGAGTGCAGGATTCTCGGATGTTGACCGTGCCGAGTGCCGACAGCGCACGTGCCGTCAGCTCCTGCGCGATGTCCCGGCGTTCGGGGTGCGAGACGAGCGCGGCCTCCAGCTCGCCGGCGGCGCCGGACGCGGCCTTGGGATTCGTCCGCAGGGCTCGTACGGCGTCCTGCACCTGTGAGCCCTGGGCCCAGCGGTGGACGTGGCGGAACGCCTTGCCCTCCACCGCGGCGGCGTGCAGGTAGCTGCGCATGAGCGTCTCCGCGACGTCGGCCATCGCCTGGTCCGCCTTGGCGGAGGGGCGTACCGGCGCGAGGAGGGCGGCCGCTCTGGCCGCCGCCGTCTCCTTGTCCTCGCAGCCCGCCGAGGGGGACCAGTGCAGGCGGGCCGGGGTGTCGCAGAGGTGGGCCGGGTCGTAGAGGAGGACGGGGCCCAGTTTGGCGCGGGCGTCCTTGGTCTCCGACCAGGTGCGGGGGTCGGAGGTGATGACGAGGGCCGGGCCCTCGGCGTCGCGCACGGCCTGGGCCGCGGTGGGGTGGCGGGTTTCCGCGGGCGCGAGGACGACCGCGTGTGCGGACGTCCACGCCGGTTTCGGCTGGGGTGCCGCGGCGGCCCGGACCGCGACGGTCTCGGCGGCGACGGTGTCCGGACCGCCCATGTGCTCGTGTGCCGGAGCGCCCGCGGGCTCGGGCACCTGCGAGGCCGGCTCGACCGCCCTGGCGGCGGTCTCCAGGGGCTGTGCGGGCAGCGGCCGTTGTTCCGTCCTGGCCGGTGGCACCATCGGGTCGGGCATCGGACCGGGCGCGTCCGTGGAGGTTCCGGACGGTCGCTCGGACCCCCCGGCCCGCGGGCCCTGCACTCGTCTTCGCGCTCGTACGGCCCGCCAGCGTGCCACCGTGCCCATCACGAACACGGTGAGGACCAGCAGCACCATCAGCTGGCCGATGAACAGGCCCCAGAAGAGGCCGTAGCCCGACAGCTGGGCGGGCGGGGTGTCGGGCCAGGCGCCGGCGATGTCATGGGGCTTGCCGATCAGGTGCCGCATGGCCAGGGGCGTACGGGTGAAGGTGATGGCGTCCGGCCAGGCGCCGCGGGAGAACCAGCCCGCGAGGCCCGTCGCCGTCCACACCATCAGGGTCATGCCGAGGAGGAAGCCCAGCACCCCGACGAGCAGGCCGTCCGGGATGCCGCCCGTTCCCTCGTGCCGGGGGGCGTGGCGGTGGTCGTGCCGGTCGGGGTACTGGCTCATCTCACGCCACCGTGGACTCGGTGGAGCCGTCGAGGTCGCCGAGATGCTGCTCCATGAAGGCGGCCGCCCGTTCCTCGGCCTCCAGTTCGGCGGCGTACAGGGCGTCGTCGGGGAGGAGGTCGGTGGAGGACTCCGTCATCGCGCGGTCGGTGAAGACCAGGGGGCGTTCCGTGTCGGTGATGAGGTGCTTGACCACCTGGACGTTGCCGTTGACGTCCCAGACGGCGATGCCCGGGGTCAGCGTCGGGATGATCTCGACCGCCCAGCGGGGCAGGCCGAGGACCCGTCCCGTCGAGCGGGCCTCGTCCGCCTTCTGGGCGTAGATGGTCCGCGTCGAGGCCATCTTCAGGATCGCGGCGGCCTCCTTGGCCGCCGCTCCGTCGACGACGTCCGACAGGTGGTGGACCACCGCCACGAAGGACAGGCCGAGGCGGCGTCCGAACTTCAGCAGCCGCTGGAAGAGCTGGGCCACGAAGGGGCTGTTGATGATGTGCCAGGCCTCTTCCACCAGGAAGATGCGCTTCTTGCGGTCGGGCCGGATCCAGGTGTGCTCCAGCCACACACCGACGATCGCCATCAGGATGGGCATGGCGATGGAGTTCCGGTCGATGTGCGACAGGTCGAAGACGATGAGCGGGGCGTCCAGGTCGATGCCGACCGTCGTGGGGCCGTCGAACATGCCCCTGAGGTCACCGTCGACCAGCCGGTCCAGGACCAGGGCCACGTCCAGGCCCCAGGCCCGTACGTCGTCTATGGCGACGTTCATCGCCTCGGCCGACTCCGGTTCGGGGTGACGCAGCTGCTCGACGATGTCGGTGAGCACCGGCTGGCGCTCGACGATCGTCTCGTTGACGTAGGCGTGCGCGACCTTCAGGGCGAAGCCGGACCGCTCGTCGAGCCCGTGGCCCATCGCGACCTCGATGATGGTGCGCAGCAGGGCGAGCTGGCCCGTCGTCGTGATCGAGGGGTCGAGCGGGTTGAGCCGGATGCCCATGTCCAGGGCGGCCGTCGGGTCGAGCCGGATGGGAGTTATCCCCAGCTCCTGCGCGATGAGGTTCCACTCGCCGACGCCGTCCTCGCCCTGGGCGTCGAGGACGACGACCTGACGGTCGCGGAAGCGCAGCTGCCGCAGGACGTACGTCTTCTCCAGGGCCGACTTGCCGTTGCCGGACTCGCCGAGGACCAGCCAGTGCGGGGCCGGGAGCTGCTGGCCGTAGAGCTGGAAGGGGTCGTAGATGTAGCCCTTGCCGGAGTACACCTCGCGGCCGATGATGACGCCCGAGTCGCCGAGACCCGGTGCGGCGGTGGGCAGGTAGACCGCCTGTGCCTGGCCCGTGGAGGTGCGTACGGGGAGGCGGGTCGTCTCGACCTTGCCGAAGAGGAAGGACGTGAAGCCGTCCGTGGCGGCGGACAACGGATCCCGCATCAGTGCATCAGCCCCTACCTGCGGATTCCGGTGGCGAACGGCAGTGTGTTGACGAAGGCGCGGTGGTGCTCGCGGTCGCACCACTCCAGCTTGAGGTACGACTTTCCGGCCGAGGCGCGGATGGTGCGCTTGTCGCGGGCGAGGGCCTCGGGGGAGCGGGAGGAGACGGTGATGTAGCCGACGAGGTTGACGCCCGCGGCGCCGCTCGCCAGGTCCTCTCCGCGCTGGTCGAGGCGGTTGTGCGAGGCGATGTCGCGCGGGTCGACGGTGCGGTTCATCTTGGCGGCGCGGCTGGCCTCGGCCTCGTCGTTCGTCTTCTCGGTCAGCATGCGTTCGATGGCGATCTCGGTGGGTTCGAGGTCCATGGTCACGGCGACCGTGCGGATGACGTCGGGGGTGTGGACGAGGAGCGGGGCGAGGAAGTTGACGCCGACCGGGGTCATCGGCCACTCCTTCACCCAGGCCGTGGCGTGGCACCAAGGGGCGCGGGTGGAGGACTCGCGGGTCTTCGCCTGGAGGTACGTCGGCTCCATGGCGTCCAGCTCGGCCGGCCAGGCGTTGCGCTTGGTCATGGCCTGGATGTGGTCGATCGGGTGGTCGGGGTCGTACATCGAGTGCACGAGGGAGGCGAGGCGGCCCTGGCCGAGCGGCTGCCGTACGCGGATGTCGGCTTCCTGGAGCCGGGAGCAGATGTCGGTCAGCTCGCGTGCCATGACGACGGCGAGTCCGGCGTCCCGGTCGACCCTGCGTCCGCCCTGCGGCCGTGCCGCCCGCGCCATGGCCTGGCCCTCGGCGGCGAGCTCGCGCGAGTAGTGCATGCAGGCGACGAGGTAGGCGCGGTGCTGCTCACTGCTCGTGGACACCATCGACTGGAGCTGGTCGTACGACTGCTGGAGCCATCCCGGTGCCCGGTCGTCGCCGCGTACGGAGACGTCCTTGGCGTGGGCGTCGGGGTCGGCGGGGAGGGTGCGGGCGAGCATCTGGAGGCGGGTGACGAAGCCGTCGCCGTTCGCCACGTGCTTGAGCAGGGTGCCGAAACGGTCGACCAGGGCTTCCTGGTCCTCGCTGTCGCGCAGGCCGACGCCCGGGCCCTCGATCTCGATGGCCGCCGTGACGGTCCTGCGGTCGGCGTGCAGCAGCACGGCGATCTCGTCGGGGCCGAACGGGGCGGCGAGCCAGGAGATGCGTCCGATGCCGGGCGGCGGTCCGATCTCGACCTCTCTGCCGTCGATCCGGGTGCCGGCCTCCATCACCTGGTTGCGGTACGTCGTCCCCTGGCGCAGGGTCCGCTTGTAGCTGCGGTTGATCTCGAACCACTTGTAGAACGTGCGCCGCTTGTACGGGACGTACACCGCGGCGAGCGCGAGCATCGGGAAGCCCGTGAGCAGCACGATCCGCAGGGACAGCACCGGGACGAGCAGGCCGCACATCATGCCGAGGAACGCGCCGCCGATGATGAGCGCGATCTCGCCGGACTCGCGGTTCCGGCCGACGATCGCGTTCGGCCGGGCGCGGCCGATCAGATACGTACGGCGGGGCGTGACCGGATGGGACAGGTGGGAATCGGTCGTCAACGCCCTTCACCTCCCGTGCGGTTGCTGTTGCGGGTGTTGCTTGCGTGCGGGGTGTTGACCGCGCTGCTGCGCGGCGGTGGTGCGGCGGAGGGGACGGATCCGCCGCCTCCGTTCGGCGTACGGCCGCTGTGCGCGGCCACACCGCCGGACGCGGGGTTGGCGGGGCGGGGCTGGCTGCTGCCTCCGCCGCCTCCGTTGTTGTCGGCGCGCGAGCTGTGCGTCTTGATGCCCTGCGCGACCAGGGTGGCCGGCGAGCTGATGACGGCGGCGGCCTTGCCCTCGGCGCCCTGCATGATGCGGTTGTTGCGGGAGCCGGCGATCTCGTCGCCGAAGCCGGGGACGAAGCGGTAGATCATCGCGCTGGCGAAGATGGCGAGCAGGATGATGGCGAGTCCGGAGACGACGGCGGAGAACGCGTCGGGGCCCTCGTCGGCGCTGAGGGCGCCGGCGAGGCCGAGCACGATGACGATGACCGGTTTCACCAGGATCACCGCGATCATGATGCCCGCCCAGCGGCGGACGTGGCCCCACAGGTTCTTGTCGACGAGGCCCGCGTAGACGACGGTGCCGAGGAGGGCGCCGACGTAGAGCAGGGCGGCCCGGATGACCAGTTCCAGCCAGAGGACTCCGGCGGCCAGGATCGAGACCATCGAGACGACGATGAGCATGATGGGGCCGCCGCCGATGTTGCCGCCCTTGTCCAGGGCGCCGGAGAACGTCCCGAAGAACGCGTCCGTCTGGTTGCCCGTGGTCTTGGCGAGCACTTCGGTGACCCCGTCCGTCGCCGAGACGACGGTGTGGAGGATCAGCGGGGTGAAGGCCGAGGCCAGCACGGTCAGCCAGAGGAAGCCGATCGCCTCGGACAGGGCCGTGCCGAGGGGGACACCGCGCACGGCCCGCTTCGCCACGGCCAGCAGCCACAGGAGCAGGGTCAGGATCGTGGACGCCGCGAAGACGACGGCGTACTGCTGGAGGAACTTGGGGTTCGTGAAGTCGACGTTGGCGGTGTCGTTCACGGCGGCGGAGAGCTTGTCGATGGTCCAGGAGGCGGCGTCGGCGCAGCCGTTCGCGAGGGAGGAGAGGGGGTCCAGCGTGGATGCGGTGCCGGGGTCGGTGGTGAGGCCGGATTTGCCGGATCCGCTGGTGCCGTTCTCGCAGTACCGCTTGGCAGGGCCGATCAGGAGACGGCACTGGTCTTTGGAGGGGGAGGGCGAGGGCGTCGGGGTCGGTGCCGCGGCGGCACGTGTGGCGAGCAGGACGGCGGCACTCTGTACGGCGGTGGCGACGGCCGCGAGCTTGAGGACACTGCTTCGGCTACCGGGCATACGTGAACCCTCCGTACTCCTCGATGGCCTTGCTGATCTCGTCGGAGGTGGCGGCCTTGTCGTCGCCGGGGACCGGGGCGGGCCCGTCCGTCTGGGAGTCCGCCACGATCTTCCAGTCGCCGTCGTTCCACTGGAGCTCGAAGGTCCAGGTCTTCCACGTGGAACTGACCGGGTCGGTCGAGGTCTGGCCGGACATGCCGATGAGTCCCATGTACCAGACCGAGACCTTGGCGCCGGATGCGTTGTACTGCCCGACCTTGGTGCCGACGGGGATCGTGCGCGAGACGAACGTGCTGTCCTCCGGCGGATTGCCGTTCGCGTCGAGTCCCAGCTTGCTGAGGAAGTCCGCCGAGTACGCCTGGTCCATCGGACCCTGGAGCCGGTCGGCGGCGGCAGGCGTGTAGATGGTGTTCACGATGTCGTGCCGCGTGGCTGTCTTGAACATGCTCGTGGAACCCAGTGCCACCGCGTAGTTCGCTGCCGCGCTCTGTGCTCCCTCCCCGGTGTGGGGGAAGCCCGACGGGATGCCCGCGGACTTCGTCGTCACCGGGTGGTCGCCGGAGGGCGCCGTGGGGGACGTCTTCGCCTTGTCGCCGCCTCCGTCGCCGGACGAGGCCGTGTCGTCCCCGCGGTTCGCGAAGGCGATCGCGGCGATGAGCAGGACGACCACGCCGACGACCGTGACCAGGCTCCGCGAGGAGGATCCGCGTCCGCGCCGCGCGCCGCCGTAGACGTCACCCGGACGGTCGGGCAGGCGGGTACGGGTCTGGCCGGAGCCGCCGTACCCCCCCTCCTCGCCGCGCGGGCCGTCGCCGTACCCGGGTTCGTCACCGAGACTCATGCCGCGTACGCCCCCTCAATCTCTCGCTGAACCACGTAGTACGACGGTAGCCGTGCTGGTTCCCTCGCGGGCGCGGTGTGGTGACTGGACATCAGGGAGTTGCAACCTCAGCCGGTGGGCACGACGGACGGATGGATCGGAGGAGCGGGGATCCGGGCGCGCCCGGCCGGGTACGGACGGCGCGCCGGGTGCGGCGCGTCCGGGCCGGGCTACACGGCCATGCCGTACACGATGGTGAAGAGCGTGCCGAGGGATCCGATGATGAAGACCCCCGTGAGTCCCGCGATGATCAGTCCCTTGCCCTGTTCGGCGCTGAAGGTGTCGCGGAGCGCGGTCGCGCCGATGCGCTGTTTGGCCGCACCCCAGATCGCGATGCCGAGGCAGAGCAGGATGGCGACCGCCATCACCACCTCGACCATCACCTTGGCTTCGTTGCCCAGGCTGCCGAAGGGGCCCCAGTCCGGGGCGATTCCACCGATGATTGTGTTGATGTCGCCCTTGTCGGCTGCGAAAAGCATGTAAGTCACCGCCCCTAGTGGGTAGTTCTGCACCCCCTGCCACTGCGCGCAGAGGTCGGGCCCATTCTCGCCGACAATGACGCCTTCGTATGTCGACTTGACGTCATTGGTTGGCGGGATTCGTGCGAATTCCTTGTCACCGGCGTACGCGGGACCCTCGCGGGAGGCGCACGGCGGCATTCGAGGAGTCGTATCGTCACTCTGTGTATCACGGGTGGTCACACCGGGCAATGAAGCGGAAGCGAAACCTGGCGCGTGGTTCTGTCGTTGTCCCCTTCTACGCCTCGTGCGCGGGGTGAATTCGAACGGACGCGGTCGCGCGGGAACGGTTCTGACGGTGCGTCGTGCCGGTGTTCCCCGGGTCGCCGGGGCGCGCGGGGTGGACGGCGGCGGGCCGGGCCGGTCCGCCCGGCCTCACGGGCGGTCTTCGGCGCGAGCGGGAGCCCGCCCGTCCTCCAGCCCTTCCACCCCTTCCACGAAGTGGTCGAACTCGCCGGCCTGTACCCCCAGGACGAACACGTCCCACTTCCTGCGGGTGGTCGTGACGACGTTCTCAGGGTCGCCGGTCTCCCTGATGTAGACCAAGTCGTCGCTTCCGAAGGCGAGTTCGATCCAGGGGCCCGGACCGGTCGCGTCCTCGGGGGCGGCACGGGTCCAGTCGAGGCCGGAGGGGATGTCAGCCACGGTCGTGCTCCTCCTTGAGCGCGCGCAGGAAATCGCGGAAGGCCGCCGGGGCGGCGGTGAGTATCGCTCCGCGGGGGTCACCGGATTCGGTGAGGCGGATCGCGCCGGAGGCGCGCTCTCCGGCCACGTGTACGCAGGCTTCTCCCTCGCCGCAGTACGAGGACTTCTGCCAGGCGGGCGTGTTCATCGCGGACTCCTTCACAGGTCCTGGAGGACTTCGTGGACGAACGTCTGTGACTCCTCGGGCGGGAGGGCGGTCGCCTCCATGCGGTCGAGCAGCACGCGGTACTTGTCGAGCTGGGCCTCGGCGTCGAGCAGGGCCGAGCCGTGCGACTGGTCGAGGTGCACCGTGTCGAGCTGGGGAACCGCTCCGCGGGCGTACAGGATCGACTGGCCGGACCCGGGGTAGGCGCCGGCGGAGAACGGGATGACCCGCACCGTGACGTGCGCGCGCTCGCTCATGTCGAGGATGTGCCGGAGCTGTTTGCGCGTGACGGCGGAGCCGCCGAACCGCATGCGCAGGGCGGCCTCGTGGATGACCGCCCGATACGGCGTGGGGGAGTCGTCGAAGAGGACGGTCTGGCGCTTGATGCGGAACGACAGCCGGTGCTCGATGTCGGGGGGCGAGAGGTCCGGTACGACCTGGCGGAAGACCTCGCGGGCGTGGTCGTGGATCTGGAGCAGCCCGGGGACGTGGGCGGTGACCGCGGCGGTCAGGCGGGTGGAGTGGTGTTCCATCTCGGCCAGGTCGATGAGGCCGCCCGGCAGGATCTCGCGGTACTCCTCCCACCAGCCGCGGACGCGCTCGGTGGCCATGCGGCTGAGCGCCGTGACGAGGGCTCCGTCGCTGGTCTCGTAGTGGCGGGCCAGGGCCTGTACGCGCTCGGGGCTCACTCCGGCGCGTCCGGCCTCCACGTTGCTGATCTGGTTCTGCTGGACGCCGAGCAGCCTGCCGGCCTGGGTCGAGGTCAGGCCCGCGCGCTCCCGGAGCTTGCGCAGCTCTGCTCCCAGCCGGAGTTGACGACCCGTCGGGTTGCTTCTCACGGGTCCAGCCCGCCTTTCTCGTGCAGCAGGTCACCCGCTTGGGTGATAGATCATCGCTTTCACGGAATCCGTGTAAGAGCTTTCACGAGTGCCGCTACTTTATTGCTGGGACCCCGCCCAGAAGTACCCCGCTCGACGGAGCGGCCGCGGTCACTGGGCACCGTAGCGAGACGACACCGTCCAACTCCCCTCCGTGATCGGAGACTTCCATGGCCACCGTATCCCCGCCCTGGTCCTACACCCTCCAACTCCCGCACGATCCCCGTTCCCCTGGGATCGGACGCGTCACCCTGCGTGCCATTCTCTCCGCCCGTGGACTGGGCGAACTGTCTCCGACGGCGGAGCTGTTGGCCTCCGAACTGCTGACCAACGCCCATCTGCACGCTCCCGGTCCGTACGCCCTCCGTGTCCTCTCCGCGGAACCGGACCTGCTGCGGGTCGCCGTCTGGGACTCCGATCCGGCCGTCCCGGCGGGGTTCCGGGAGGACCGGATCGAGGGACGGCCCTCGTACGAGGACGAACACGAGCGCGAGCACGGGAGGGGACTGCACCTCGTCCGGGCCTGTGCCGACGCCTGGGGGGTCTCCGTGCTGCGCGAGCTGGGGGCGTCACGGGGCGGCAAGCTGCTGTGGGCCGAGTGCCGCGGGCCCGGGCCCGGGCGGGGCTGAGCCGGGTGGGGCGGCGGTGGCCGGGCGGGGTCGGCGTTCACGGGTGATACTCGGACGGGTCCGAGGTTTTTCACACCCGCTCGCGGCAAGGTGAGGGGCGATGAAGAGCATCCGCTTCACCCGTCTCCCGGGGACCCGGCGGCCCGCACTGCTCGGTGCGGCCCTCGTGCTGCTGGCGGTGACGTCCTCGTCCATCGCCGCGGCCGACGACGGGCCGGGGCCGTTCGGCGTGACCGTCCGGGCCGACCGCGACAGCCGGAGCGTCCGGGTGGGCGCCCTGTTCCACGGGAGCGCCGCGCGCGCCGGCGCCGGCGGGCACTTCTGCACCGCCTCCGTCGTGCACGGCGAGGGGCGGGACCTCGTCGTCAGCGCCGCCCACTGCCTGGACGGCGGGGCAGGGCTGTCCTTCGCGCCCGGCTACCGCGACGGCGAGGCGCCGTACGGGTTCTGGGACGTCGAGGGCGTGTTCCTCCCCGAGGGGTGGGAACGGGACCGGGACGAGGACAGCGACGTCGCGTTCGCCGTCCTCGCCACCCGCGACGGCGAGGAGGTCGAGGACGCCGTCGGCGGCGGGAACGCCTTCGCCGCGCACCGCGCCACCGGGGCCACCGCCGTCACCGTCACCGGATACCCCGACTCCCTCGACACCCCCCTCACCTGTGCCGACAAGCCCACCGCGCACAGCCGTACGCAGCAGCGCGTCGCGTGTCCCGCCTTCGCCGGCGGGACCAGCGGCAGCCCCTGGGTGAACGGGGACGGGGCGGTCGTCGGCGTCATAGGCGGTCACGAACAGGGCGGGGACACCGACGACGTCTCGTACAGCCCCGTGTTCGGCACCGAGGCCGAGGACCTCTACCGCGTGGCCGCGACGGCCGGCTGACGCCCCTCCGGCCGGACGTGCCGCACCGTCCGCGCGCGACGACCCTCCCGCGCGGGAGGCCGCCTCTACACTGACGTCGGCGGACTCCCGGGCGGCGAGGGGCGGTTGACGGTGCGTAAGGCCTGGATCGTGGCGACCGCGTCCGTGGGCGCGGTGATGGGCTTCGTGATGGTGCTCGTCGTCGGCGTCTACCTGGTCGCCGGGAACCTCGCGGGCGGCATCGGCGGCGGATCGGTCGGGCTCGCCAAGGGCGCCGTACCGGCCGCGTACCGGTCCCTCGTGCAGAAGTGGGGCAATCTCTGCCCCGCGATCAATCCCGCCCTGCTCGCCGCCCAGCTCTATCAGGAGAGCGGATTCAATCCGAAGGCGCAGAGTCCGGCGCAGGCCCAGGGGATAGCGCAATTCATTCCGGGGACGTGGGCCACGCACGGAGTCGACGGCGACGGGGACGGCGTCCGCGACGTGTGGAACCCGAATGACGCCATTCCGTCGGCGGCCTCGTACGACTGCGAGCTCGCCTCCTATGTGAAGAAGGCACCGGGAAACCCCACCGAGAACATGCTCGCCGCCTACAACGCGGGCGCCTACGCGGTCATCAAGTACGGGGGCGTGCCGCCGTACGCGGAGACCCGGAACTACGTGAAGACGATCACCACGCTGGCGAAGAGCTTCGCGGCCCCGGTGACCCGCGTGGACCCCTCGAAGCAGGCGGCGGGGGCCATCACGTACGCGCAGAAGAAGCTCGGCACTCCCTACCTGTGGGGTGGCAACGGTACAGCTGACCAGGGCGGACGGTTCGACTGCTCGGGTCTGACCAAGGCCTCGTACGAGAGCGTGGGGGTGACCCTGCCGCGGGTGGCCAACGACCAGTACAACGCGGGGCCGCACCCCAAGCGGGACGAACTCCTGCCCGGGGACCTGGTCTTCTTCTCGGACGACCTCACCGACTCCCGCGCCATCCGGCACGTGGGCATCTACGTGGGCGGCGGGTACATGATCGACGCCCCCAGGTCGGGTGCCGTCATCCGGTTCGACCCCATCGACACCCCCGACTACTTCGGTGCGACGCGGGTGACCGAGGATGGCGCGAAAGCGTTGCCCACTTCGGTATGAATCCCCCTCTGATCTGCTGCGGTATCTCTCTTCGATAACGTGTGCGTGATCATTCCGTGGAGGGTGGAACGTAATGGAGGGGACCGCGCGTTCCCTTTGGCGTAGAGAACGGATCTACAACCACGGGGGTGGATCGAGCGGCGCGCGAAAGGGCGCGGTCGCGGGAAAGACGACGAAGGGGCCGCAGCGCCATGGCGCAACTCGCCGAATCCGGTTCGAACCCCGACGTCGACCTGCTCTACGACATCAACGGCCTGGCCAAGCACACGCCGCACCGGGTCGACCAGGTCGTGGAGTTCGTCGGCGAGTGGGGTCTTCTGCTCGCGATGGTCCTGCTGGTCGTGTGGTGCTGGTCGACCGCGCGGCGGCGGGGCGGGGCCGACGCGGCGGCGACCGTGGCCGGGCTCGTCTGGGCCCCGCTCGCGGCCGGTGTCGCGCTCCTCGTGAACGTCCCGATAAGGGGTTTCGTGGAGCGCCCGCGTCCCTTCGTGGACCACCAGGGCCTGGAGGTCCTGGTGGGCGGCAAGACCGACTTCTCCTTCGTCAGCGACCACGCGACGATCACCATGGCGATGGGCGTCGGACTCTTCATCACCCACCGGAAGTTCGGGATCGCCGGGATCGCGCTGGCGCTGGTCGAGGGGTTCTGCAGGGTTTTCATGGGTGTCCACTACCCGACGGACGTCATCGGCGGGTTCGCGCTCGGCACGGCCGTCGCCCTGCTGCTGTCGCCGCTCGCCATGGCCCTGTTGACCCCGGTCATGAAGGCCGTGGAGACGGCACCGCGCGTGGGACGGCTGATCCGGGCGCGCGGCGCCGCACCCGCAGGGCGGGAGGCGTCGGTCCCGGAGGCGCGGGCCGAGCAGGCGGAGGAGCGGGACCTCGCCGCGTAACCGCGGGGGCGGCTGAGGCGTTTCGGCTTCCGGGCCCGCTGCGGCGTCCTGGCTTCCGGGGCCGCTGCGCATTTCGGTCGTGGCGTTCCGTGTCCGGGATGCCGGACCGGCCGCGGTGTCCGGGAGACGTCCTCAGAGAGCCTGGGGGAAAGAGAAGAAGCGGTTCGGGTCGTACTGGCGCTTCAGTGCCGTCAGGCGGGTGGCCGCGTCGCCGTAGTACGCCTTGCGCCAGTCGGTCAGCGTCGCGTCGGTGTAGTTCTGGTAGGCCGCGCCCGAGGCGTACCGCGCCATCGCGTCGTGAGCGCCCGTCAGCCAGGACTGGGCGGTGCCGCCCGAGGTGCCCGCACGCCAGGAGGCGATGTACTGGGCGAGCATGCGCGAGCGGCGGTGCACGAACGCCGTGGACGTGGGCGCCACGCGGTTGACGGCGCCGCCGAGCGCGGTGAGCGCGATGCTGCCGGCGCCGCCGCGGACCGCGGAGATCTGGTTCAGGAGCGTCTGGATCCCGGCCGCCGATATCGACCGGTCGAAGAAGTCCGAACGGGCCGCGTACGTCTCGCGGCCGAGGGCGCCCTGCGGGCTGCGGCCCGGCGTCGACCCGGGCAGGTGGCACTTGGCGTCGGTGGAGAACGACGAGCAGCCCGCGTACACCTCCATCGCGTCCTCGTACGAGCGCCGCTTGAGGGAGACGCTGCGCGCGGGGGAGCCGATCCGGTCCGCCAGGCGGTCCACCGCGTTCTGCAGTTCGCCGTAGGTGCCGAGGGAGAAGGCGGCTATGGAGACGGTGGGCGTGCCGCCGGCCGCGTTCGACAGGTGGCAGGACGACCAGATCTCGTCGGGCTGGCTCGGGCCCCACTCCTGCCACGCCTTCACCACCGCGGCGGCCCTGGCCCACGGCCAGGTCATGTACGCCGTGACGCCCTGGGGCGCGGGGTGGGTCTTGAAGCGGAGTTCGGTGACGACGCCGAAGTTACCGTTGCCCGCGCCGCGCAGTGCCCAGAACAGGTCCTTGTTCTGGGTGGCGTTCGCGGTGAGCTGCCTGCCGTCGGCGGTGATCAGCGTCGCCTGGGTGAGGCTGTCGCAGGTCAGTCCGTACGCCCGGGACACGACGCCGTGGCCGCCGCCCAGGGTCAGACCGGAGACGCCCACGGTGGGGCAGGAGCCGGCGGGGATGGTGACGCCCTTGGCGGCCAGCGCGCGGTAGACGTCGATCAGTTTGGAACCGGCGCCGACCACCGCCTCGTTCGCCGAGGCGCGGATCTTGTTCAGCTTGGAGACGTCGATGATCAGGCGGCCGTCGCCGGAGGACCAACCCGCGTAGGAGTGGCCGCCGTTGCGGATCGAGACCTTCACGCCGTGGGCGCGGGCGTAGTCCATGGTGGTGCGGATGTCGTCGGCGTGCGCGACGTAGGCGACGGCGGCGGGCTTCAGGTTGTCGAAGCGGGTGTTGTAGAGCTGGTGGGCGGCGGTCCAGCTCCGGTCGCCGGGGCGGATCAGGGCGCCGTCGAGCTGGTGGGACAGCGCGGTCCAGTTGGCGGCCGCGCGGTTGGCCGCGGTCTCCGTGCGTATGCCGGTGGTTCCGGCCGTCGTGTCCGTGGCGCTCGGGCTCCCGGCCTTGTTGTTGGCGTGCGTTCCGCCCTTGTCGCCGGTGTCGCAGGCGGACGTCGTCGCCGCCGCGAGGACGGCGGTGGCTCCGCCTATGAACGAACGCCGTTGCATGTGTGCCTCCCGTGGGTTCCGTGGAACGAGACGGGCGCCCGGGCCCGGGGGTTCCGTGGGGGCGTGTCGCAGAACCGCAACAGCGTCGATCGCTGCGCCGACGTCGTGGGCGCGGTTCCCGTCCGGTGGGGGGTCGGGGCCGTGCCGGTACATCCGCCCGTCGCCGTTGGACGGAGAGGTGGCCGTCGGTGGCGACGGGCATGTGATGTACCGGCACGGCCCCTCGCGCCGGATCCCGGCTGCGGGTGTGCGGTGGCTTGGGCCCAGTCCCTCACCGGCGTGGTTTTCAGCCCCTCCGGCGTTTGAGGAGCGGGGGGCCGGGGGCGGCGCCCCCGGGTATGGGAAGGGCAGGGGCGGAGGGGGCGAGAGAAGGTTGTGGGGGTGGGTCAGGAGGTCATGGCCAGGTCGTGGGTCGCCGCGTCCGTGCGGGCCTGGCTCCTGGCGCGGCGGGCCGGGCCCCGCCAGCCGCAGGTGCAGCGGGCCAGGCAGAAGGGGCCTTGCTCGACCGTGGTCGTCCGGTGGCCGGGGAGAGGGTCCGTCTCGTCCAGATGCTCCACACCGACAACGTTACCCAAGCCAAGTGAACGGATTCCTGCCGCGTGACGGGTGCCCCCACCTGTCGTTAACCGGAACGACGGGAAGGCCCGGGACGGACCGGCTGGGGGTCGGTGGACGATGGTGGCGCAGCAGCAGGAACGGCCGGCGGTCCTGGTCGCGTTCGTCGCGGCGGGGCTCATGGTCTGTGGCACCGGGTGCTCGGGAGGGGCGGCCGCGGAGGACGTCCGCAGCGGGCCCAGTACCGTCGACACGCTGCGCCAGACGGTGGCCGTCCTGGAGCGCGCGGGCAGCGCGAAGGCCAGTACGTCCATGGAGATGGCCACCGGCGGGACCCGGGTCACCATCCGCGGGCAGGGCGTCTACGACTTCAAGAAGCAGACGGGGCGGCTGAAGGTGCTGCTGCCCCAGGACCCGGCGGGGACCGCCGAGCACCGTCCGATCACCGAACTCCTCGTCCCGGGCGCCCTGTTCATGAAGAACCGGGGGGCCGGAGTGCCCGCCGACAAATGGGTACGCGTGGCGACCGCCCGTCTCACGGACGGCAACCTGGTCACGGGCGGCGCCACCGACCCGTACGCCGCTGCCGAACTGCTGCGCGGCGCGCGGTCGGTGACCTACGTGGGCAGGACCGAGGTCGCCGGTGTCCCCGTACGGCACTACCGCGGGACCGCCGACCTCGGCGCCGCCGCGCGGGACGCCCCGGAGGGGCAGCGGGCGGCGCTGAGGGCGGCGGCGAAGGGGTTCGCCACCACCGCGGTGCCGTTCGACGCCTACCTCGACGACCAGGGGCGGCTGCGCAAGGTCCGGCACCGGTTCAGCTTCGTCAACAGCCAGCGGAAGGGCACCGTCGACGTGGCCTCGACGCTCCTGCTGTACGGCTTCGGCAGCCCCGTCGTCGTACGGCTGCCGGATTCCTCGGACATCTACACGGGGAAGATCGCGGAGTAGTGGGTTCCGGAGGAATGGGCAAGAGCATCCGGAGCCGTAGCTTCAGAGGAGGGCTGGAAATGGCCCTTCCGTGCCATGCGCGGTGTGTAGGCCGCTCCCTACTCTAGGAAGTCGGTGACGGCAGGAAGAGGTGGTGCGCGTGGCTCCGGTCGGCGGTGCGGCAGTTCAGGACCACGTGGCCCTCGCCGAGATCGATCTGTGCGGTGAGCTGATCATCGCGGCCTCGGCGGCGCACGAGGACCGCCTCAGCCTGGAGAGCATCGACGCGGTCCTGAAAGTGGCCGAAGAGCGCGCCCCTGGGCAGCGGGGCGCGGAGGACTAGTCCTTTCCGGCCCCCTTCCGGTCCTTCTCCGGTGTCCGAGGGGCGCACGTCGCGTATGTCACGTGCGTCGTATCTCTCACGCTTCGCGCACTTCTCGTGACCTCGGCGGCGGGCGGGCGGCTCAGGTGCGCAGCAGGCGGCCGATCGCCTTCGTCGCTTCCTCGACCTTCGCGTCGATCTCGTCGCCGCCCTTGAGGGCCGCGTCCGCCACGCAGTGCCGCAGGTGCTCCTCCAGGAGCTGGAGGGCGAAGGACTGGAGGGCCTTGGTGGAGGCGGACACCTGGGTGAGTATGTCGATGCAGTAGACGTCCTCGTCCACCATCCGCTGGAGGCCGCGGATCTGACCCTCGATGCGGCGCAGCCGCTTCAGGTGCTCGGTCTTCTGCTGGTGGTAGCCGTGGATGCCGCGGTCGTGGTCGGTCACGGCCTCCTGCGCGTCCCCGGAGGGCGCTGCCGCGCCGGCCTCGGTGGTCGTCATCGCGTCCTCCCGCTGGATCGGATCGGCGATCCTGTCTGAAACGCCACTTACATATACCCCTGGTGGGTATATCGTATCGAACTTTCCTGGGTATGCAGCCCTTGCCCGGCGCCGCTCCCGGACCCCGTGCCGATCACTGTGCCTGATGGGCGACACTGGGTGGCGGCCCGTTAGCCGTGGCCGGATGATGCGCCTAGCATCAGCCTGACCGAACCGAAGCACCCCGAGGACCCCAACGTGCGCTTTCGTCTGACCCCCAGGGAGACGAGCTTTTATGACATGTTCTCCGCATCCGCGGACAACATCGTCACGGGCTCGAAACTCCTGATGGAACTGCTCGGGGCGGACGCTTCCGCTCGGGCCGAGATCGCAGAGCGTATGCGGGCCGCGGAACACGCTGGTGACGACGCGACGCACGCGATCTTCCACCAGCTGAACTCCTCCTTCATCACGCCCTTCGACCGCGAGGACATCTACAACCTCGCCTCGTCCCTCGACGACATCATGGACTTCATGGAGGAGGCCGTCGATCTCGTCGTCCTCTACAACATCGAGGAACTCCCCAAGGGCGTCGAGCAGCAGATCGAGGTCCTGTCGCGTGCCGCCGAGCTGACCGCGGAGGCCATGCCCAACCTGCGGACCATGGACAACCTCACGGAGTACTGGATCGAGGTCAACCGTCTGGAGAACCAGGCCGACCAGATCCACCGCAAGCTGCTGGCCCACCTCTTCAACGGCAAGTACGACGCCATCGAGGTGCTGAAGCTCAAGCAGATCGTGGACGTGCTGGAGGAAGCGGCCGACGCGTTCGAGCACGTGGCGAACACGGTGGAGACCATCGCCGTCAAGGAGTCCTGACCCGTTCATGGACACCTTCGCTTTGATCGTGACCATCGGGGTCGCGCTCGGTTTCACTTACACGAACGGCTTCCACGACTCGGCGAACGCCATCGCCACCTCCGTGTCCACGCGCGCCCTGACGCCCCGGGCCGCGCTCGCCATGGCGGCGGTGATGAACCTCGCCGGCGCGTTCCTCGGCAGCGGGGTCGCCAAGACCGTCAGTGAGGGGCTGATCCAGACGCCCGAGGGCTCGAGGGGGATGGGCATCCTCTTCGCGGCGCTCGTCGGCGCGATCACCTGGAACCTGATCACCTGGTACTTCGGTCTGCCGTCCTCGTCCTCGCACGCCCTGTTCGGCGGCATGGTCGGCGCGGCCCTGGCCGGTGGCACGACGGTCTACTGGAGCGGCGTCCTCGACAAGGTCATCATCCCGATGTTCCTGTCGCCGCTGGTCGGTCTGCTGGCCGGTTATCTCGTGATGACCGTGATCATGTGGCTGTTCCGGCGGTCCAACCCGCACAAGACCAAGCGCGGTTTCCGTATCGCGCAGACGGTGTCGGCGGCCGGCATGGCGCTCGGGCACGGTCTTCAGGACGCCCAGAAGACGATGGGCATCGTGGTGATGGCGCTGGTCATCGCCGGTGAGCAGGGGGCGGACGACCCGATCCCGGTCTGGGTGAAGATCGTCTGCGCGACGATGCTGTCGCTGGGGACGTACGCCGGTGGGTGGCGCATCATGCGGACGCTCGGGCGGAAGATCATCGAGCTCGATCCGCCGCAGGGGTTCGCCGCGGAGACGACCGGGGCGTCGATCATGTTCGCCACGGCCTACATCTTCAAGGCGCCGATCTCCACGACGCATGTCATCACCTCGGCGATCATGGGTGTCGGGGCTACCAAGCGGGTGAACGCCGTGCGGTGGGGGGTCGCCAAGAACATCGTCCTCGGCTGGTTCATCACCATGCCGGCCGCGGCGGTCGTGGCTGCCGTCAGCTTCTGGATCGTGAACCTCGCGTTCCTGTAGGAGTACGACCGCTGCCGGTGCCCGGCAGCGCGCGGGGCCGGTCCTTCGGGGCCGGCCTTTTGCGTTCCCGGGGGCCCCGGGGCCTGGTCCTGCCTCGGAGGCTCCGGTCCCGCCTGGGGTTTCGCCCCCTCCGCCCCTTCCCTTCCCGTCCCCGGGGGCTCCGCCCCCGGACCCCCGCTCCTCAAACGCCGGAGGGGCTGGATTTCCAGGCGGCCGAGGGGCTGGAAATCGCG
>NZ_JBHYPZ010000079.1:0-20252 GCF_042746485.1 Streptomyces sp. NPDC058751
TCCCCCCCGCGCCCGCGGGGGGGGGGGGGGCGGGGCCGGGGGGTTACGGCCCCCCCGGGGCCTACCCCCCGTTCCCCCGCCGCCCGCGCCGGCGGCTCCCGAGCCGCCGTCGCGGCGGCCTGCGAGGCCGTCCGGCAGGCGGCCCCAGCGCTCCCCTCCAGCGTAGGGGCCCCTGTTCCACCTGGGGTTTCCATGAGGTTTCGCCTCCGCTAAGCGGGCGAACCTCCGCGTACCGAAACCGGATTGTCAGTGGCGGGCGGCAAGCTGGGGTCAGGAGCAGTGTCACGACCAGCCGACCGGGGAGAGCCGTCCGATGCCGACCGCCGTACTGACCGACCACGAACGCGCCGCCGTGCAGGCCTACCTCCGCCTCCTCCAGACGGTACGGGCGGCCTTCGACGACCCGCCGGCCGGCGGCCGGCCCCCCGTGGTCCCGCCCGCCGTGCTCGCCGAGACGGAGCGGGCCCTCGACGCGGCGGGCCTCGCCGGCAACGAGGGCGCGTTCTTCGAACTGCTGCACTCCTGGTGCCCGGCACCGGGCTGACCCGGCGCGGGCGGCGCCGGAGCCACCGTCCGGACGCCGACGGCGTACGTTCGGGCGCCGAGGCAGTGGCGGCGTACGGCCAGGCGTCCCGGCTGTGGCGGCGTGCGGTCAGGTGCCGGGTCCCGGCTCCGGGTCCGGCCCGGTGTGCGGGACCGTGACCGCCGTCGCGACCAGGCCGTGCCGGACCGTCCAGCGGCCCCTGAAGGTCTGGACGGGAACGCCGCCCACCACGGGGCCCGGGACCAGGAGCCGGGCGCTCAGGCTTCCGGCGGGGCCGCCCGTGGCGGGCGCCGGGTCGAGGGAGATGCCGATGTCCGCCCCGGAGAAGTCGAGCCACTTGCCGGTGAGGGGGAACCACGCCTTGTAGACGGACTCCTTGGCGCTGAACAGCAGCCGGTCCCAGTGGACGGCGGGCACCCGGGCGCCGAGCCGGTCCAGCCGTTCCGACTCGGCGGGCAGGGCGACGGCCTCCAGGACGTCGTCGGGGAGCGCCAGATGGGGTTCGGCGTCGATGCCGAGGGAGGCGAGATCACCGGCACGGGCGAGCGCGGCGGCGGCGTAGCCCTCGCAGTGCGTCATGCTGCCGATGACACCCTCCGGCCACCGCGGGGCCCCGCGCTCGCCCGGCAGCACGGGCGCCGGGGCCACGTCCAGTTTCTCCATGGCGCGCCGGGCGCAGACCCGCACGGTGGCGAACTCGCGGCGCCGCTTGTCCACGGCCCGGGTCAGGACCGCCAGTTCCTCGGGGTAAAGGCTCGCGAGATCCGCCTTCCCGGACAGTTCGTCACCGTGGCTCTCCACGGCCACCACCGACTCCGGAAGCAGTTCCTCCATCACCGGCTTTGACCTCCATCGGCAGAATGCGGCGCAGCGCGCCCGGTGGTCCCGGTCGCTTGCGCCATTCTCGCGGATAGCCCACCGACACCTCCTCGAACCGGACGCCCTCGTGCCAGGTGGTCCGGGGGATGTGCAGATGTCCGTAGACCATGGTCTCGACGCGGAACCTGCGGTGCCAGTCGGCGGTCGCCGCCGTGCCGCACCACATGGCGAACTCGGGGTGCCACAGGACGTCCATCGGGTGGCGGTCCAGGGGGTAGTGGTTCACCGGGATGACCGGCAGGCCGTCGGGGACCTCGGCGAGCCGGCGTTCGGTCTCGGCGACCCTGGCCCGGCACCAGTCCTCGCGGGTCGGATACGGGTCGGGGTGGAGCAGGTACTCGTCGGTGCACACGATGCCGGTCCCCTCCGCGTACGCGAGCCCCTCGGCCTTGGTGGCGCAGCCCTGCGGCAGGAAGGAGTAGTCGTAGAGCAGGAAGAGCGGCGCGACGACGGCGGGGCCGCCGGGACCCTCCCAGACCGGATAGGGGTCCTCGGGGGTGACGACGCCCAACTCCCGGCACAGGGACACCAGATGCTCGTAGCGGGCCACGCCGCGGAGCTGGACCGGATCCTTGGGATGGGTCCACAGCTCATGGTTGCCGGGCACCCAGACGACCTTGCGGAAGCGCTCGCCGAGCGTCCGGAGGGTCCACCGGACGTCTTCGACGATCTCCCCGATGTCACCGGCCACCAGGAGCCAGTCCTCGTCCGTCTCGGGACGCATGTCCTCGACCAGGGCGCGGTTCTCGGCGTAGCCGATGTGCAGGTCGCTGATGGCCAGCAGATTTCCGGCACCGCCGTCTGTCGGCCGCACGCGCCACCCCCGTAGAAACGAATGCCAACACAACAGCACATGCTCCGGCCGCCGGACAAGGAGGCCCCGGCGGGCGGGGCGGGGAATCCGTAACATCCCCGTAGCAGCATCGGGGTCCCGCGCCCCTTATGATCGCCCCGACACCACCGATCGAAATCTGCTCTGGCGTGCGACGGCTCGGTGTACCTCCCCTACCCCTGGCCGGGCCCGGCCCGCTCCGCCGTGCCCGCGAACCCCCGAATGGTGGCTTTTGCATGGGCTCTCGCGTACGCGTCTGGCTCAACCGCACGTACGCGGAGAACGTGTTCTTCATGGACCAGCTGCGAAATAATCCGCAGCACCGCGCGGTCGAGATCCACGCCACCCACGGCGACCCCGACTCCCCCGTGCTGGCCGCCGCCGACACCGCCGAGACGGAGCCCGAGGGCCTGTCGCCGCGCGCCTACGTCGAGTACGCCCTCGACATGTGCGCACGCCGTTCCGTCGACGTCTTCGTGCCCCGCCTGCACCAGGCGGCGATCGTGGCGCAGCGCGCCGAGTTCGCGGCGCTCGGCACGGCGCTGCTGGCACCGTCCGCGGAGGCGGTCGCGGTGTTCCACGACAAGGCCGTCGCCTACCAGGCCGTGGAGGCCGTGGGCATCCCTGTTCCCCCGTGGTACCGGGTGCGCGCGGTCGACGAACTCATCGCGGCGGTCGAGGAGTTGGAGGCCGCGGGTCAGCGGGCCTGCTTCAAGCCGGCGGCCGGGGCCGGCGGGGTGGGCTTCCGGGTGATCACCCGGTCCCCCTTCTCGCTCGTGCACCTCAACGGCTTCCCGAGCGCGTACGTGCCTCTGGACCTGGTGGTGGAGGCGCTGCGCACGGCGGCGGAACCCGTCGACTGGCTGGTGATGCCGCACCTCGGGCAGCCGGAGGTGTCGGTGGACTGCCTCACCGGGCCGGACGGCCGGGTGCGCATGGCCATCGGCCGCACCAAGAACGGGCGGCGGCGCGGATTCACCCTCGACGACAGGTGGATCGCCCCGGCCCGGCTGCTCGCCGAGGCGTTCGGGCTGCACTACCTGTCCAACGTCCAGTTCCGCATGTACGGCGACGAACCGGTGCTGATGGACGTGAACACCCGTCCGGCGGGCGGTCTGCACCAGATCGCCCAGTGCGGGGTCAACGCCCCTTGGGCCGCTGTGCAGTTGGCACTGGGCGAGGAGACCGGCGAGGTGGTCCCGCCGTTCCTCGGACCGGACTACACGGTGGTCGCGGGGCCGCGTCCGGTGCGTCCGGTGCCGCTGCCCGCGCAGCGGACGGACTCGGGCGCGCCCACCCTGCCCGCGATTCCGGCGCAGGCCACGGAGCCGGCGCCCGCGCAGACCACGCAGTCCGTGCCTGTGGAGGCGGCCGCCTCCGCCGTTCCCGCCCAGGCCGCCACGGCCGCCTCCACGGCGATCGCGCCGGCCTAGGACCCGGCCGACAGACCCGGCCCCCCACCCCTCTTTACCGGTATGGACCAATTCCCGCGCGGTGTCTTGACAGCGGGATTGGTCCATACCAACTTGGTTGCGCACCTCTCAGCACTCCCGAACACCCCCATATCTCCAGGGAGATCGCGTGCGCATGAGCATCCTCAGACGTTCCAGACATCGTTTCCTCGCCCTGCTGGGCACGGCCGCGCTGGCCCTCGCCGGTGCGGTCGCCCTGCCGGGTACGGCCGAGGCGGCCAACATCCTGTCCAACCCGGGATTCGAGACCGGCGGCCTCTCCCCCTGGTCCTGTTCCGGCAACCTGGGATCGGTCGTCTCCAGTCCCGTGCACGGGGGCTCCAAGGCCCTTGCCGGCGCGGCGAGTTCGAGCGACAACGCCCAGTGCGCCCAGACCGTCTCCGTCCAGCCGAACACGACGTACAGCCTCTCCGGCTGGGTGCGCGGCAGCTACGTCTACCTCGGCGTGGACGGCGGTTCCTCGACCTGGACCACGTCCCCGTCGGCGTACAGCAAGCTCACCGTGTCCTTCACGACCGGCGCCTCGCAGACCAGCGCCAGGATCTACGTCCACGGCTGGTACGCGCAGGGCACCTACTACGCCGACGACATCAGCCTCGACGGTCCCGGCGGCGGTGGCGGCGACACCCAGGCACCGACCGCGCCCACCAACCTGACCTCCACCGGCAAGACCTCCTCCAGCGTGTCCCTGTCGTGGAGCGCGTCGAGCGACAACGTCGGCGTCACGGGGTACGACGTCTACAGCGGCTCCAACAAGGTGCTCAGCGTGTCGGGCACGAGCGGCACGGTCGGCGGGCTGTCCGCGAGCACCGCCTACTCGTTCACCGTCAGGGCGCGCGACGCGGCCGGGAACACCTCCGGGGCCTCCAACTCCGTGAGCGTCACCACGAACGCGGGCGGCGGGGGCGGCACGGGCTTCAAGCAGGCCGCTCCCTATCTGTACGAGGGCTGGGGCGATCCCCCGAACCCGGTCACGGTGATGAACGCGACCGGGATCAAGTGGTTCACGATGGCGTTCGTGCTCGACTCCGGCGGCTGCAACCCGGCCTGGGACGGCAGCCGGCCGCTGACCGGCGGCGTCGACCAGACCGCCATCAACCAGATCCGTTCCGCGGGCGGTGACATCGTCCCGTCGTTCGGCGGCTGGCAGGGCAGCAAGCTCGGCGCCAACTGCTCCTCGGCGAGCGCGCTCGCCGGTGCGCTGCAGAAGGTGATCGACGCCTACGGCCTCAAGGTGATCGACATGGACATCGAGAACACCGACGAGTTCGAGAACGAGGCCGTGCAGGCGAGGATCCTGACCGCGCTGAAGACCGTCAAGGCCAACAACCCCGGTCTGAAGACGATCGTCACCTTCGGGACCTCGACGACCGGCCCGACCTACTACGGCAACCGGCTCATCGAGCAGGCGCAGTCCCTGAACGCCGGCATCGACGTCTTCACCATCATGCCGTTCGACTTCGGCGGCGGCTCCGACATGTACGGCAACACGGTCAACGCCACCGAGGGGCTGAAGAACAAGCTGAAGTCGACCTTCGGCTGGGACGACGCCACGGCCTACTCCCACATCGGCATCTCCGGCATGAACGGCCTGTCCGACCAGCAGGAGACCACGACCCCCGCGATCTGGACGTCGATCCGTGACTGGGCCAACTCCCACCACATCGCGCGGCTCGCCTACTGGTCGGTCAACCGCGACCGGTCCTGCCCCGGGGGCGGCGTGGTGAGCAACTGCTCCGGCATCAGCCAGAGCACCTGGCAGTTCACGTCGATCACGGCAGGCTTCACGGGCTGACGACGACGGAGGAGAAGTACACGGTGGGCCGTCCGGGACGTCCGGGCGGCCCACCGCGTCGTGCTCGTACGCCGGTCGCCGGTCACCGGTCACCGGACGTCGGCCACCCGCCGCGCCGGTCAGGCCAGATACGCGAGACCCGGGTGCACGACCGTGTAGCCGTCGACGAGGGCCCGTGCCACGCCGACCGAGTCGACGAGCGGGTGCAGGGCGAAGGCCTTCACCGCGGCCGTACGGGAGCCCGACTCGGCGGCGGCGAGCACTTCCCGCTCCACCGCCTTGACCGCGCACACGAGTCCGGTGGCGTGGCCCGGCAGCGGATCGACGGCGACGGGATGCGCGCCGTTGGCGTCCACCAGGCACGGCACCTCGATGACGGCCTCGGCGTCGAGGACGCCCAGCGTGCCGCGGTTGCGGACGTTGAGGATCAGGGTGGTCCGTTCGTCGCGGGCGATGGCCCGCATCAGGGCGAGCGCCACCTTCTCGTAGCCGCCGGAGAGATCGTCGTCCTCGCGCTCCCCGGCACCGGCGGCGTCCCGGTTCTCCGCCATGTACGTGGCCTCGCGCTCGGCGCGGGTACGTTCCCAGGCGGCCAGGGCCGCCGCGTCCGGTCGCCCCATCTCCTCGTAGAAACCGGCCTGTTGGTCGCGCAGGAACGCGCCGCGCGTCTTCTCGGCCCGCTGGTAGGCGTGGACGGTCTCGCGGTTGAAGTAGTAGTAGTGCAGGTACTCGTTGGGGACGGCGCCCAGGGACCGGAGCCACTCGGGGCCGAACAGCCGGCCCTCCTCGAAGGAGCCGAGCAGGGCGGGATCGGCGAGCAGACGCGGGAGTTCGTCACGACCCGCGACGCGCAGGCCACGCACCCAGCCGAGGTGGTTGAGCCCGACGTAGTCGATCCACGCCTCGCGCGGGTCCGCGCCGAGGACCCTGGCGATGCGGCGCCCGAGGCCGACCGGCGAGTCGCAGATGCCGATCACACGGTCGCCGAGGTGGCGGGACATGGCCTCGGTGACCAGCCCGGCGGGGTTGGTGAAGTTGATGACCCAGGCGTCGGGCGCGAGCCGGGCCACCCGCCGCGCGATGTCCACGGCGACGGGCACGGTGCGCAGGCCGTAGGCGATGCCGCCGGCCCCGACCGTCTCCTGGCCGAGGACGCCCTGGGCGAGGGCGACGCGCTCGTCCGCCGCGCGCCCCTCCAGACCGCCGACGCGGATCGCGGAGAACACGAAGTCGGCGCCGCGCAGGGCCTCGTCGAGGTCGGTGGTGACGGTCACCTCCGGCGCGTCCGGGTCCCCGGCCGCCTGCTCGACAAGGACGCGGGCCACGGCGGAGAGCCGTCCCGGGTCCAGGTCGTGCAGCACGACCCGGGTGACGCGGCCCTCTGCCCGGTCCCCGAGGAGTGCCCCGTACACGAGCGGGACACGGAACCCGCCGCCGCCCAGAATGGTCAGCCTCACGCAAGTACCACCTTCGCAGTTCGTGCGGTGGGACGGGCCGCGCCGCGAGGGGGTGCGCCGCGGCCGTCCGTCCCGCCCATGTCTTCCAGGGAGCAGCGTGCCACCGCGCGCCCGGCCCGGCCCGTCACCCCCGCCCCGGTTCCCGGTCCTGCCGGGGTCCCGGCAGGAGGATCGGGCGCCGTCCACGGGGCGCTCCGGCACCCGTGTCCGTACCGGCTGTCCCGTCGCCGCCGACCCGGCGGGGACACCGTCGCCCCGCGCCCGGCGGTCCGCCGGGTCCGGGCCGTGCCGTCGTCAGCCGGGCAGGGCCGCCAGCAGGCGCCGGTCGCGGGGGGCGTGGCGGCGGTCGAGGCGGGTGTCCAGGAGGCGCCGGGCGGCCTCGCAGCGGCCCGCCGCGACGAGGGCGTACAGCAGTGTCTCCTCGACGACCTCGCGCTGGGCCGCGCTGCCGCCGACCCGGGCGAGCACCGGCAGAAGGGCGTCCAGCCCCCGGGCGGCCTCGTGGAAGCGCTCCTCGACGAGGGCGGTCAGCGACTCGCACAGCGGGGCGACGACCTCGCGCTGCACCGGATCGGCGCCGGCGGCGTGGTCCCGCAGCCGGCGCAGTCCCGCGAGATCACCGGCGGCGGTGAGCGCGACGGCGGCGTGCAGCGCGATGAAGGGGGTCCCGGGCCGTTCCACGATCTCGTGGGCGACGCTGTCGAGCACGTCCGCCGCCGGCACCCGTCCCCGCCAGCTGTCGCTGATCCGGGCCCGCCACAGCAGCGACCCCGAGTCGACCAGGGCGCGTACGCCGGTCACCCGCCCGGGCGCGAGCTGTGCGAACCAGCGTCTGCGCACGGCCGCGGGGTCGTCCAGGGCCAGTTCGTGCAGGGCGGCGTGCCAGGAGAAGTGGGCGCGGTGGACGGCGCCCCGTCCGTGCCCGGACACCCAGTCGTCCAGCCAGTCGCGGCCCCTCTCGTGGGCCCCCGACTCGTAGTGGACGTGGGCCAGGGCGTGCGCGGCGTGTCCGGAGGCGGGCTCGGCCGCCAGTGCGCGCCCGGCCAGCTCGGCCGCCTCGTCGTAGCGGCCCTGGCCCTGCCGCAGGAAGGCGAGGAGCGAGACCGGGAACCAGTGGCCGTCGTAGGCGGGCGAGACGCGCTCGACCAGGTCCGGCGCGCGGGCGGTGTCGAGCTGTCCGACGCCGGAGAAGGCGATGGTGGGCACGGCCACGGCGAGCGCCAGCGCGTCGGCGGGGTGGGCGGCCAGGTGCCCGAGCAGGGCGCGCGCGCCCGCGTCCGGGCCGTCGCCGCGCACGCGGTGGGTCACCACGTCGACGAAGGAACGTTCGCGCGCGTCGGCCCGTTCCCTCGCGCAGCGCCGTGCGTCGGCCAGTGCCCGCGGTACGTCGACGTCCGCGCCGCACTCGTGGCCGAGCAGGGCGAGGGCCGCGTGTCCGAGCGCGAAACCGGGGTCGAGGGCGACGGCGCGCGCGAAGGCGTCCTCGGCGCCCGCCCTGACCTTGAGGACCCGTTCCAGGCCGGTTCGGTGGGCGGCGGCCGCCTCGGCGTGGGTGGACAGCGGGAGCCCGTGCGCGTCGAGGGGCCGGCGGCGGCGCCGGGGGGCCGGCCGTGCGAGCAGCCGCTCGGCCAGGTCGGCGGCCTGGGCGCGGATCTCGGGGATCGCGGTGGTCTCCCACAGTTCACCGCGGCGTGGAGCGCCGAGGGTGAACACCGCGAGCGGGGCCCCGCCTCCGGCGTCGAGGAGCCGGCCGTCGCGGGTCGCGACACCCAGGCCGAGCGGGCCGGGCACGGCGGCACCCGTGCCGAACAGGGAGGCCCACAGGGGGTCTTCGGGGCGCGGCCCCGGTCCGGTGCAGTCGATCACCCAGCCGGCCGCGATGTGCCGCCCGTCGACGAGCGTGAGCAGCTCGGTGCCGTCCGGCCCCGGGACGGCGTCGGCGATCGCGCCGGTGTGCACGCGCAGGCGGCGGGCCGTGCGGGCGCGGTCCAGCGACTCGGCCGTCGCCGGTGCCATCCGGTGCCGGTGGGTGTTCCAGAGCGCGCCCTCGCCGCGCAGGAAGGCGGCGCGTTCCTCGGGTGTGAGGCTGCGCCACAGGCGCGCGGTGTGCGGGCGCAGGCTGTCGAGGGCGGGGCGCCAGTCGCCGTGGGCGCGTACGGCGCGGCCGATGTGGCGGTAGACGGTCCGGCGCAGCGTGGACAGGGTCGGCGCGTCGAGCCCGGGGGGCGCGGCCATCGCCGGTGCGGGGTCCAGCGCGTGCGGCTGTGGCAGCAGACCGGTCCGGGAGAGGGCGTGCACGGTGCGTCCGGGGCGGTCGAGGCTGAGCGCGAGGTCGACCGCCGTGAGGCCGGTGCCCACGAGCAGGACGTCGTCGCCCGCGCCCTTCCGCGCGCGGTCGGCCGGTCCGGCGAGCGGTCCGTCGAGCGCGCCGGGCGCCCAGGGCGATCCGACGAACCGTTCGGAGCCGCGGAGCCGGGGCGGGGCCCAGGAAGCCGTCGGGGAGGCCGGGCCGGTGGCGAGGACCACGCTGTCGGCGACGAGGCCGTCCCCGTCGGCGAGCCGGAGCTCGAGACCGCCGTCCGGGACGGGTGCCAGGGCTTCGGCCCGGGTCCTCAGCCGGCGCACGGTGACCGTGCCGTGGGCGTGGACGATCGCCCGGGCCAGGGTGTCGGCGAGGTAGGCGCCGTACCGGTGGCGGGTGGCGAAGTCGGTTCCCCTGACGGTGGGTTCGCCGTGCCGGCACAGCCAGCGGGTGAAGTGGCCGGGGTCGTCGGGGTAACAGCTCATGCCGCCCGCGGGCACGTTCAGCCGGTGCCGGGGGTCGGTGGTGGCGTACGCGCTGCCGCGCCCCGCTTCGGGGGCGGGGTCGATCAGGAAGAGGTCGAGCGGGATACCGCGGCGGGCCGCCGTCTCGCAGAGCTGCACGGCGGTCAGCGTGCCGGCGGCGCCCACTCCCACGATGGCCACGGTGTGCCGTTCACAAGCTGGATTCACGGATGCCTCCGGCGTGGGTGGGCTCGGTTCCGGCAAGCGGGACTGTTCCTTCGTTCCCGCGACCGGGGGTCCGGATGGGACTCCCGGGAGCGGGCTCTCGCGGAGTTCTCGTGGATCTCACGGAAGAACTCGGGGACCGGACGGACGCTTCATACTCTGTTCACAATTCGGAGCGGCCCGGCAACCGTGGATTCAGGCCGTATCCGCGGATGTCTTCACCGGAATCTCAGGCCGGGGCGGCCGGATTCAAAGAATCAACCCAGACGACTCCCGCAGGATGCACCCGCAGTGGTGGTGGTTGAAAGACGCGAGGAAAGGCGTTCCGTGGGTTTCCCCGAGATATCGAACCGGCACGGGTCCGCACCGCGGGATCCGGGGCCCGCACGACGGCGACCGGAGCGTTCCGCCTGGTCACGGCGCGGGGTCCTCGCGGCCTTCGGTGCCGTCGTCCCGGCTCTCGCGCTGAGCGGGTGCGGCGATCCGGCGGGCGCCGCCGAGAAGAAGGACGCGACGACGGGCGGGGCCGACGGGGCCGGTCCGACGGCGAAGACGCAGGTGAGGACGCCGGCGGTCACCGTCTCCCCCGCCGACGGCACGAAGGGGGCCGGTTTCACCGCTCCGGTCGTGGTCTCCGTGACGAACGGCACGCTCTCGGCGGTCGAGGTGGCCGGCAACGACGGTTCCGTCCTGGCCGGATCCTTCGACGCGGACCGTACGCGCTGGACCTCGGACAGGAATCCTTACTCGGGCACCGAATACACGGTCAGGGCGAAAGCGGCGGGCGCCGCGGAGCACACCGCGACGTTCGTCACGAAGTCCCCGGCCGAGACATTCGCCGGCCATTTCACGCCCGAGGCGAATTCGACCTCCGGCGTCGGCATGCCCGTGTCGATCGACTTCACCCACGCCGTGACGGACCGGGCCGCGGTGGAAAAGGCCATCACGGTGACGGCGGAACCCGCGGTCGAGGTGGTCGGCCACTGGTTCGGGAGCACCCGGCTCGACTTCCGTCCCGCCGAGTACTGGGCGGCGGGCACGAAGATCACGCCGAGTCTGCGCCTCAGGGACGTCGAGGGCGCGGACGACGGCTCCGTGGCGGGCTACCGGTTCTACGAGAGCTCGATGCTCGGGGACGTGGTGGTCGTCCGGAACTCGGGCGAGCGGACCGTCGAAGCGTCGAACGGTCTGAACGGCTGGAACCTGTCGTGGGCGGACTGGAAGGCCGGCAGCGCCCTTTGAACGCCGCAGCCGATGAGCGGACTTCAACTCCCCGTCCCGGCACGCCCATCGGGTCTTCTTCCTTTCTTCACGGCGTGAACTCCCGCACGCGCAAAGGACTTTCTCGGCTTCACCTCTTGACGACCGGAGTGGCAGAGAGCACATTGGCCGCGCACCCTTTCTGAGAGCGCTCTCAGATCCATGGGAGCGCTCCCTCCCCCACCCGCGCAGCACCCCACACCCGTACGCGAAGAGGCACCCATGAGTGAAACTTCCGGCACGCCCGGACGCCGCCCGGTACGGCGCGTCCTGATCGCCGTGCTCAGCACCCTGAGCCTGGCGGCGGCCGCCGCGACCGCGGCCACCCTCCCCGCCAGCGCGTCCGCTCCCACACCCCCCACCGGCTGGTCCCAGGTCTTCGTCGACGACTTCACCGGGACCGCGGGGAGCGGCGTCAACACCACCAACTGGCAGTACACGACGGGCACCAGCTACCCCGGCGGGCCGGCCAACTTCGGCACCGGCGAGGTCGAGACGATGACCTCCAGCACCAGCAACGTGTCCCTGGACGGCAACGGCAACCTGCTGATCACCCCGCGCCGTGACGCCTCGGGCAACTGGACCTCGGGCCGCATCGAGACCAGGCGCACCGACTTCCAGCCCCCCTCCGGCGGCAAGCTGCGCATGGAGGCGCGGATGCAGCTGCCGAACGTGACCGGCGCCGCCGCCAAGGGCTACTGGCCCGCCTTCTGGGCGCTCGGCGCGCCCTACCGCGGCAACTACCAGAACTGGCCGGCCGTCGGCGAGCTGGACATCATGGAGAACGTCCAGGGCCTCAACACCGAGTGGGCCACGATGCACTGCGGCACCAACCCGGGCGGCCCGTGCAACGAGACCAGCGGCATCGGCGGCAACACCCCCTGTACCGGCACGACCTGCCAGGCGGGCTTCCACACCTACGCGATGGAGTGGGACAGGTCGACCAGCGTCGAGGAGGTCCGCTTCTACCTCGACGGCCTCAACTTCCACACGGTGAAGGCTAACCAGGTCGACGCGACCACCTGGGCGAACGCCACCAACCACGGCTACTTCATCATCCTGAACGTCGCGATGGGCGGCGGCTTCCCGGGCGCCTTCGGCGGCGGCCCCGACAGCGGCACGGAACCGGGTCACCCGCTCGTCGTCGACTACGTCCAGGTGCTCCAGGCGGCCGGCGGCGGAGGCGGCGGCACCACTCCCCCGCCCACCGGCAACCGTGACGCCTACAGCGCCATCCAGGCCGAGTCCTACGACAGCCAGAGCGGTGTCGTCACCGAGACCACCACGGACAGCGGCGGCGGCCAGAACATCGGCACGATCGCGAACGGCGACTACGCGGTCTACAAGGGCGTCAACTTCGGCTCCTCGGCGGCCAAGCAGTTCTACGGCCGGGTCGCGAGCGGCGCGGCCGGTTCGGTGAGCGGCCTGGTCGAGGTGCGCCTCGACAGCCGTACGAGCACACCGGTCGCCAGCTTCTCGCTGGCCAACACCGGCGGCTGGCAGTCCTGGAGGACCGTACCGGCGAACATGAGCTCCGTGACCGGAACCCATGACGTCTACCTGACCTTCACCAGCGGCCAGCCCGCCGACTTCGTGAACGTCAACTGGTTCAACTTCGGTCACTGAAACCGGAAGTGACGGGTGATCACTCGTCACGAGGCTGAGCGGGGCGGACGCACGAGGTCCGTCCCGCTCAGCGCAGTTCGGTGCGGAAGACCACCGGGGTCGTCCCCGTGTGCTGGTGGAAGAACTTCGAGAAGTTGGCCGGGTCGGGGAAGCCGACCGCGGCCCCGACCCGCCCGATCGGCATGTCCGTGTGGGCGAGGAGCCGTTTGGCCTCCAGGACGACCCGCCTGTCGATGAACCTCTTGGGCGTCTGGCCGTTGGCGGCCCGCACCGCGCGCACCAGGGTGCGGCGCGAGTACCCGAGGGCGTCGGCGTAGGCGCTGACGCTGTGGTTGACGGCGAAGTCCTTCTCGACCGCGTCCCGGAAACGGGTGAACGTGGTGTCGGTGCGCTCGTGGGCGGACTCCGCGGAACTCGCGGCGAGGTGGGCGAGACGCAGCAGGAACGCGGTGAGCGAGTGCCGCAGCACGGCGGTGCGCAGGCTGAGCGGCAGCGTGGTGGTGTCGACGTACTCGCGCTCCAGCTGGGTGAGCGCGTGTTCCAGCGCCGTCAGCCGGGCGGCGTCCGGGCGCAGCAGCGGGGGCAGGTCGTAGCGGTAGAGGCCGGTCGCCTCGACGGTCGCGCGGGGGAGGAACCCCGGCTGCATGGTCAGGACGGTGCCGCGGTAGGGGGCGGTGCTGGAGAAGCGGTGCACCTGGCCGGGCCGGATCCACAGGAGGTCGCCCGCGCGGGCCTCGTACTCGGCGAAGTCGACCATGTGCCGCACGGGCCCCTCGTGGAAGAGCATCACGACGTGGAAGTCGATGCGGTGCACGCGTTCCAGCGGGGCGTCCGCGTGCCAGGTGCGCCCGGTCCCCATCGCGCCGACCTGCATGCCCACGCCGGACAGGCTCAGCTCGGCCGGAAAGGGAAAGGTCCTGATCCCGTCCTGGCCGCCCCGGCCGCCGGTGCCGTCTCGGGTGGTTCTGTCGCTCATGTCCTTCTCGTGTCGGCTCGCCGCTGCTCCACGTGTCCCACTTTCACCGAAGGCTGACACACGGACACCTTCCCCGGCAAAAGTCCGACTTTTAGGTTTGAAGGCACAGCAGCAGTTTCAGGCCTCCCGTGAGGACTTCTTGAAGATGAGTACGCAGGGCTCCGCCGGATTCACCTGGACCGAGCTCGACCGACGTGCCGTCGACACCGCCCGTCTCCTGGCCGCCGACGCCGTGCAGAAGGTCGGCAACGGTCACCCCGGGACCGCGATGAGCCTGGCCCCGGCCGCGTACACGCTCTTCCAGAAGGTGATGCGGCACGACCCGGCCGACCCCGAGTGGACCGGCCGTGACCGCTTCGTCCTCTCCCCCGGCCACACCTCGCTGACCCTCTACACCCAGCTCTTCCTGTCGGGTTATGAACTCGGCCTCGACGACCTGAAGGCGTTCCGCACCCACGGCTCCAAGACGCCGGGCCACCCCGAGTACGGGCACACCGCGGGCGTGGAGACCACGACCGGTCCGCTCGGCCAGGGTGCCGCCAACGCGGTGGGCATGGCGATGGCGGCCCGCTACGAGCGCGGTCTGTTCGACCCCGGGGCCCCCGGGGGCGAGTCGCCGTTCGACCACACCGTCTGGGCGATCGTCTCCGACGGCGACCTGGAGGAGGGCGTCTCGGCGGAGGCGTCCTCGCTCGCCGGGCACCAGAAGCTCGGCAACCTGGTCCTGCTGTGGGACGACAACCACATCTCGATCGAGGGCGACACGGCGACCGCCTTCTCCGAGGACGTCCCGAAGCGCTACGAGTCGTACGGCTGGCACGTGCAGCGCGTCGAGCCCGCGCCCGACGGCGACATCGACGTGCACGCCCTGTACACCGCGCTCGAAGCCGCGCGGGCCGAGACCGGGCGTCCGTCCTTCATCGCGATGCGCACGGTCATCGCCTGGCCCGCCCCGGGCGCGCGGAACACCGAGGCCGCGCACGGCTCGGCGCTCGGCGCCGAGGAGATCGCCGCCACCAAGCGGCTCCTGGGCTTCGACCCGGACCGGACGTTCCAGGTCGACGCCGACGTGCTGGCCCACGCCCGTCAGGCGCTGGACCGGGGCGCCGAGGCGCACGCCGACTGGGACAGGCGGATCGGCGCGTGGCGCGCCGAACGGCCCGAGAACGCGAAGCTCTTCGACCGGATCGTCGCCGGCCGGCTTCCCGAGGGCTGGGAGTCCGCGCTGCCGGTGTTCGAGGAGGGCACGGCCCTCGCCACGCGTGCCGCGTCCGGCAAGGTGCTGCAGGCGCTCGGCGCGGTCATCCCCGAGCTGTGGGGCGGCTCCGCCGACCTCGCCGGCTCGAACAACACCACGATCGACAAGACCAGCTCGTTCCTCCCCGAGGGCAACCCGCTGCCCGAGGCGGACCCGTACGGCCGCACCATCCACTTCGGCATCCGCGAGCACTCCATGGCCGCGGAGATGAACGGCATCGCGCTGCACGGCAACACCCGCATCTACGGCGGCACCTTCCTGGTGTTCTCCGACTACATGCGCAACGCCGTCCGCCTCTCCGCCCTGATGCAGCTCCCGGTGACGTACGTGTGGACGCACGACTCCATCGGCCTCGGCGAGGACGGCCCCACCCACCAGCCGGTCGAACACCTCGCCTCGCTGCGCGCCGTCCCCGGCCTCAACGTCGTCCGCCCCGCCGACGCCAACGAGACGGCCGTCGCCTGGGCCGAGATCCTCAGGCGGCACGCCACGAACCCGGCCCCGCACGGTCTGGTCCTCAGCCGTCAGAACGTGCCGACGTACGAGGCGGACGAGGACGCCGCCAAGGGCGGCTACGTGCTGTTCGAGGCCGAGGGCGGCTCACCCGAGGTCGTCCTGATCGCCACCGGCTCCGAGGTGCAGCTCGCCGTCGCGGCGCGCGAGCTGCTGGAGGCCGAGGGGATCGGCACACGCGTGGTGTCGATGCCGTCCGTCGAGTGGTTCGAGGAGCAGCCGGCGGAGTACCGGGCCCGCGTCCTGCCGCCGTCCGTGAGGGCACGCGTGGCGGTCGAGGCCGGAATCGCCCTGACCTGGCACCGGTACGTCGGTGACGCCGGACGCGTCGTCTCGCTGGAGCGCTTCGGCGCCTCCGCCGACGCCGGGACGCTGTTCACCGAGTTCGGCTTCACCCCCGAGAACGTCGCCGCCACCGCCCGGGCCGCACTCGGTCCGACGACCGGCACGGCCGCCCTGCGCGGTTGATCCGCCCGCACCAAGGAAGATGATCACTGTGACCGAAGCAACCGCGACAGCGGTACCCCTCGAGCGCCTCTCCGGCGAAGGCGTCTCCGTCTGGCTCGACGACCTCTCCCGCGAGCGGATCGAGTCCGGCAACCTGGCCGAACTCGTCGCGACGCGGCACGTGGTGGGCGTGACCACCAACCCGTCCATCTTCCAGGCCGCCATCGGCTCCGGCGAGGGGTACGGACAGCAGCTCGCCGACCTCGCCGTACGCGGGGTGACGGTCGACGAGGCCGTCCGCATGATGACGACCGCGGACGTGCGCGCCGCCGCCGACATCCTGCGCCCCGTCTTCGACGCGACCGAGGGCCGTGACGGCCGGGTCTCCATCGAGGTCGACCCGCGGCTGGCGCACGACACCGCCGCGACCGTCGCCGAGGCCAGGCAGCTCGCCTGGCTGGTCGACCGCCCGAACGTGATGATCAAGATCCCGGCGACGAAGGCCGGTCTCCCGGCCATCACCGAGGTCATCGGCCTCGGCATCAGCGTCAACGTCACGCTGATCTTCTCGCTGGAGCGCTACCGCGAGGTCGCGGACGCCTATCTGGCGGGCCTGGAGCGGGCGCTGGCCGCCGGCATCGACCTCGCCGGCGTCCACTCCGTCGCCTCCTTCTTCGTCTCCCGCGTCGACGGTGAGATCGACAAGCGGCTCGCGAAGCACGGCACGGACGAGGCCCTGGCGCTCAGGGGCCGGGCCGCGCTCGCCAACGCCCGTCTGGCCTACGAGGTGTACGAGGAGGTGTTCGGCACCGCCGACGGCACGACGGGGGGCGGCGCCCGCTGGACGGCGCTCGCCGCGTCCGGTGCCCGCGAGCAGCGCCCGCTGTGGGCCTCGACGGGCGTCAAGGACCCCGCGTACAAGGACACCCTGTACGTCGACGAACTGGTCGCGCCGAACACCGTGAACACCATGCCGGAGGGGACGCTGAACGCCACCGCCGACCACGGCGACATCCACGGCGACACGGTGACCGGCGGCTACGAGCGGGCCCGTGCCGACCTGGCCGCGATCGAGGCGTTCGGGATCTCCTACGACGAGGTCGTCGGGCAGCTGGAGGACGAGGGCGTCGCGAAGTTCGAGGCGGCCTGGGAAGACCTCCTCGACGCGGTGGCGACGTCCCTGCGGGGCGAGGGAGCCGAAGAGGAATGACCAGGGACGATGCTCTTTCCGACGGAGGCCCGCAGGACGCGGCCGCCGCGCCGCAGGGATCCGGTGACACGGCCGGGGAACAGACCGGCCTGACGCACGGGACCCCGGCCGGGGTGCTCGGCGGCCCGGAGACCGGGGCACCCGCCGCCACGCACGACAGCCGGACAGCGGCCCAGGCACCCGCCGACGCGCTCGGCGGCCCGGAGGCCCGGGCTCTCGCCGACGCGCTCGGCGTGGCGGCCGAGTGGGACAACCCGCTGCGCGACCCGCGCGACCGCCGACTCCCCAAGATCGCGGGCCCCTCCGGTCTGGTCATCTTCGGTGTCACCGGAGACCTGGCCCGCAAGAAGCTGATGCCGGCCGTGTACGACCTCGCCAACCGGGGCCTGCTGCCACCCGGCTTCTCGCTCCTCGGCTTCGCCCGCCGCGACTGGGAGGACCAGGACTTCGCGCAGGTGGTGCACGACGCGGTGCGCGAGCACGCGCGGACCGAGTTCCGCGAGGAGGTCTGGCAACAGCTCTCCGAGGGCATGCGGTTCATCCCCGGCGACTTCGACGACGACACGGCGTTCAAGCAACTGCGCGTAGCAGTCGACGAGTTGGACAAGTTCCGGGGCACCAGCGGCAATTACGCCTTCTACCTCTCCGTGCCGCCGAAGTTCTTCCCGAAGGTGGTGCGGCAGCTCAAGAAGCACGGGCTGACGACCCCTCCCGAGGGGTCCTGGCGGCGCGCGGTCATCGAGAAGCCCTTCGGGCACGACCTGGCGAGCGCCCGCGAGCTGAACAGGATCGTGCACGACGTGTTCGACCCGGAGCAGGTCTTCCGGATCGACCACTACCTCGGCAAGGAGACCGTCCAGAACATCCTGGCGCTCCGCTTCGCCAACCAGATGTACGAGCCGATCTGGAACCGGTCGTTCGTCGACCACGTCCAGATCACGATGGCCGAGGACATCGGCATCGGCGGCCGGGCCGGCTACTACGACGGCATCGGCTCGGCCCGGGACGTCATCCAGAACCACCTGCTCCAGCTCATGGCGCTGACCGCCATGGAGGAACCGGCCGCCTTCGACGCCGAGTCCCTGCTCGCCGAGAAGCTGAAGGTCCTCCAGGCCGTGAAGCTGCCGGAGGACCTGGGCGAGCACACCGTGCGCGGCCAGTACGCGGAGAGCTGGCAGGGCGGCGAGAGGGTACGCGGCTACCTCCAGGAGGACGGCATCGACCCCGGGTCGACGACCGACACCTACGCGGCCGTCAAACTCCAGGTGGACAACCGCCGCTGGGCGGGCGTCCCGTTCTACCTCAGGACCGGCAAGCGCCTCGGGCGGCGCGTCACGGAGATCGCCGTGGTCTTCCAGCGCGCCCCGCACTCCCCCTTCGGCTCCACGGCCACCGAGGAACTGGGCGCCAACGCGATCGTCATCCGCGTCCAGCCCGACGAGGGCATGACGGTGCGCTTCGGATCGAAGGTGCCGGGTACCTCGATGGAGATCCGGGACGTCACCATGGACTTCGCGTACGGCGAGTCGTTCACCGAGTCCAGCCCGGAGGCGTACGAACGGCTGATCCTGGATGTCCTGCTCGGCGACGCCAATCTCTTCCCCCGTCACCAGGAGGTGGAAGAGTCCTGGAAGATCCTCGACCCGATCGAGACGTACTGGGAGAGCCACGGCACGCCCGCGCAGTACGCCTCGGGCAGCTGGGGCCCCGAGGAAGCCGACGAGATGCTCGCACGAGACGGACGGAGCTGGCGCAGGCCATGAAGATCGACCTGACCGACACCACGGCAAGCAAGATCAACAAGGCGCTCGTACGGGGGCGCCGGGCCATCGGCACCCCCGCCGTGGGCATGGTCCTGACGATGGTCATCGTCACCGACGAGGAGAACGCGTACGACGCGATCAAGGCGTCCGAGGAGGCCTCGCGCGAGCACCCCTCGCGCACCCTCGTCGTCATCAGGCGCGTCGCCCGCACCCCGCGCGACCGCACCCGCTCCCGTCTGGACGCCGAGGTGCGCGTCGGCTCCGACGCGGGCACCGGCGAGACGGTGATCCTGCGGACGTACGGCGACGTCTCCGACCACGCCGACTCGGTCGTCCTGCCGCTGCTGCTGCCCGACGCCCCCGTCGTCGTCTGGTGGCCGGTGGACGCGCCCGAGACCCCGGTCAAGGACCCGCTGGGCGCCCTCGCCCAGCGCCGGATCACCGACATGTACGCCGTCGAGGCACCGCTCGACGCGCTGGAGGCCCGCGCCGTCTCGTACGCGCCGGGCGACACCGACCTGGCCTGGACCCGGCTCACGCCCTGGCGCTCCATGCTGGCGGCGGCCCTCGACCAGGCCCGTACGAAGGTGATCTCGGCGACCGTCGAGAGCGAGGCGCAGAACCCGAGCGCCGAACTGCTGGCCCGCTGGCTGGAAGCCCGCCTCGGGGTCAGGACCGAACGCGTCGTCACCGCGGGCCCCGTGGTGACCGCCGTCCGGCTGGGCACCGAGAACGGCGAGATCGTCATCGACCGCCCCGAGGGCCCGCTCGCGACCCTGTCCCTGCCCGGTCAGCCCTCCCGCACCCTCGCGCTGAAGGTGCGCTCCACCTCCCAGCTCATCGCCGAAGAACTGCGCCGCCTCGACGCGGACGAGATGTACGCCGTCGCCCTGCGCGGCGAGGCCCCCGAGGAGAACCCCCGTCATGTCTGAGTACCCCAAGCCCACCCGGCGTCCGGAGTGGACGGCCCTGGAGAACCACCGCGCGACCGCGATGAGCGGCCCGCGGCTGCGTGACCTGTTCGCCGACGACCCCGCGCGCGCCGAGCGCTACGTCGTGCGGGTCGGCGATCTGCACATCGACTACTCCAAGCACCTGATCACCGACGAGACCCTGGCCCTGCTCCAGGAACTCGCCGTCGCCACGGACGTGTTCGGGCTGCGGGACGCGATGTTCCGGGGCGAGAAGATCAACACGACCGAGGACCGGGCGGTGCTGCACACCGCGTT
>NZ_JBHYPZ010000080.1:0-9897 GCF_042746485.1 Streptomyces sp. NPDC058751
ACCGGGCGCGCCCCGCCCCGCATGTGCTAACCGCCCGCGACCGGCCCCGGCGCGCGCGCCATCGCCGGCCCGGCCCCGCGCCGGGCCCCCCCCCGGGGGGGGCCCGGGCGGCGGCCCCGCGCGAGGACGTCCGGAGCGGCAGTGCGGACCGAACCGGCCCGGGTCCTGGGGGACTTGATCCTCCAGGACCCGATGCCCCCACTACGAGGCCGAAGGACCCTCGGCCTCGCGCCGCCTGGCGGCCAGCGCCTTCGCCAGGACCTTGTCCCGGAAGGGGTTCGCGGGGCTCAGGGCCCTCGCCACCTCCACCGCCTCGTCCAGGAGCGCCATCCGCTGTTCGGGCAGGTCCCGCACCGACGGCGAAGCGCTCGCCTCCACCAGGACGTACGCCAGCTTCGACCCGTACACCTCCGGCTCGACCGGTGCAAGGGTCCGGTAGATCCGCAGCCCCACGACGCCACGCACCACCCGCGTGTTGGCGCTCAGCAGCATGACCCTCGCCCGCATCACCATGTCCTGATCCATCGATCCCCCTTCGCTCCGCCACTCCCGACCCGCCCCGTCGCACGACGGGGCAGCACGACGAACGCGCCGGCAGCCCGAAAGGGATGCCGGCACGGATGCCGGTGAGTGGATGACGACGAGTCTGCGGGCAGGCCACCACCCGTGCCAAGACCGAACGGACGTGCGCTCCGTCCTACCGCGAACGGCCCCCGAGCAGGCATGATGGACCTGACACTCTCCCAGCCCCGGTCCGTGGACGGGGGCGAGGCGCACATACCGCTCGGATCGCGGCCGGACGGCCCCTCGGGTCGTGGCCGGACGGGCGCGGCCACTGCACGACGGTGACCCTTCCGGGCATGGAAGGGATACTGAGGCATGGCGTTCCTCGTCTTCATGACCCTGCCCGGTCTGGTCATCCTGCTGACCGTGCTGTCCTTCGTCGATCAGCTTCTGCTGCGCGCGAGCAAGGCCGGCATCCTGCCCTGGCGCAACTCGGCGCGTCAGGGCCAGATATCGGCGACCGGGTTCGAGCAGCTGCACGCGAGCCTCTCGCCGGGCAAGCAGACCGAGCTGAAGGAGCGTCAGTCGGCCCTGCTGCTGCGCGACGACGAGGAGGACGGGGCGCCGCCGAACCGGACGACGGTGGACCTGGACGGCGGAACCGCGGTCGTCCGGATGCCCGGCACCGTCCGGCGGTAGCCCGCTCCACGGCACCGTCCGGCGGTAACCCGTCCCACGGTGCCGACGTGATCAGCTGGACAGCTCACCCGGCTCGTCCATCGTGCCGTCCGTCAGCGCCTCGGCCCACAGCCGCAGGACCCGCGAACGATGCGGCGCCCGCAGCACGGAGGTGCTGATGTCGTGTGCGGTCCCGGTCCGACGACGGTGCGTGAGTGCCGCGGCGCACGTGCATAGGATCACCGGCATGGCGCTGCGACCCGTTCACGTGAATATCAAGGCCGTCGACAGCTCGGCGGTCGGCCGGTTCTGGGCGGAGGCCCTCGGCTGGAGTGCGTACAGCCCCGGCGTGACCACCTACGTCGGGCCTCCCGGCGGCCTCGTCTGGCCGGACCCGGTCGTCCTCGGCATCGACGTCGTCCCGGTGCCTGAGCGCAAGACGGCGACGAAGAACCGTGTGCACCTCGATCTCGCCACCACCTCCGCCGCCCATCAGACGGAGCTGGTCGACCGCCTGACGGCGCTCGGCGCGACGCCCGTCGACGTGGGCCAGGGCGACGTGCCGTGGACGGTCCTCGCCGACCCGGAAGGCAACGAGTTCTGCGTGCTGGAGCCACGGGAGGTCTACCGGGACACCGGGCCGATCGCCACCCTGGTGGTCGACTGCGTGGATCCGCGGGCCATGGCCCGGTTCTGGGGCGGGGCGACGGACTGGACCCTGCACGAGGTGACCGACGATCACGCGAGGCTGCGGTCCGCCAAGGACGTCGGCCCGTATCTCGAGTTCCTCCGCACGCCCGGTGTGAAGACCGTGCCGGACCGCGTCCACATCGACCTGCTCCCGTACGCCGGGGACGACGAGGAGGCGGAGGTGGCCCGGCTGCGGGCCCTGGGCGCCACCGGTCTCGACGTCGGCCAGGGCGACGTGCCGTGGACGTGCCTGACCGACCCGGAGGGCCACGAGTTCTGCGTCCTCTCCCTGCCCTGACGTCCTCTCCCTGCCCTGACGCGGCACGAGGAACCCGGATCTTCGGCCGGGCTCTTCCCGCTCGCCGGGATCGCGAAGCCCACACGCCCGCCGGGACGGCGGCGGGCGAATCCGACGTGAGCGGGCCGTCGGCACCGGGTCCCGCCGGATGCCCACGCCCCGCTCACGTCACGTCATCGGGTCGGACGCGGCCGACGACGACTCCTCACCGGACGGCTCCTCACCAGGTGTGCGCGACGTCGACCACCAGCCGGTCGGAGAGCTGCGTCACCCGGAACGGCAGCCGGGCCCGCACGCCGAGTCCCACCTGGGTGACCCCCTCGAAGCTGGCTCCGTACTTCGCGTCGCGGAAGGTCCGGTAGCCGGTCAGGTCGACGCCCGGAAGGGGCTGGCCGCCCCGGCCGGGGTAGGTCTCGGTGTAGGTCTCCGGGTCGTACGCGGGGGACGACACCAGGATTTCGAGGATGGCCCCGCCGGAGACCGGGATGCGAATGCCGGACGGGTCCTGGATGAAGGCGTCGACGTAGTGCACGGTGTACCCGATGCCCGTGGTGCCGGCGGTGGGCACGTCGAAGACCATGCGGTCGTAGCAGTCGTGCCGACCGGTCCTGATGTCGGTCAGCGATCCGTTGGCGGTGTCAGCCGCCGTCTTCGGCAGGCTGCCCCAGCCGGTCGGACACACGACCGCCGTGGCCGCGCCCGCGGATGCGGGCGTGGCCACGACCACACCCACACCCACCGTCGTCAGGGCGGCCAGCACCGCCATGGCTCGTCTCGCACGCATTGGTTTCCCCCTTGTGGCTGCGGCTCTCGATTCCCTGCCATGTACGACATGACGGGCACGGTTTTGGTTGCACGGAACGCTTCGGTCGTACGGAACACTTCGGCCGTACGGACCGACGCGACATGGGACGGCCCGTCAAACGGACTCGGTCTCGATCTCGGCCTCCGCCTCGGACCCGGACCCGGACCCGGACGCCGCGGGTCCAGCGGGCTCGGGCGCACCGCCCGTGCGCACCACGGGGGTGCGCGGCGCGTGGGCCGCCTTGAGACCGACGAGGGCCACGACGACGACCAGGACGAACGCCCCTCCGGCGATGGCGAAGCTCAGCGTGAACCGGCTCTCCTCGGGGAGTGCGGGCAGTCCGGCCGGCAGCGGTACGGACTTCGACGCCAGGAGCGATGTGATCACCGCGCTCGCGACGGCGCTGCCGACGGAGCGGGAGATGGAGTTGATGCCGTTGGCGATGCCGGTCTGGTGGGCCGGGACGCCGGCGACGATGAGCGCGGGCATGGCGGCGTAGCCGAAACTGATGGCCAGACCGATGAGCATGCCCGCGCCGATGACCGAGGCGCTGGTGTCGTGGGCGGCGGTCAGCCAGGTGAAGCCGAGCACTCCGAAGCAGGCTCCGGCGGCCAGCGTGACGCGCGCGCCGAGCCTGCGCACGAGCACCCCGCCGAACTGGGCGCCCACCAGGGAGACGAGCGTGGTCGGCAGCAGATAGACGACGGACGCGGCGAGCACCGAGGCGCCGAAGCCGTAACCGACCAGCTTCTCCGGCATCTGCACGAGGTACGAGACGCCGATGAACTGGGTGAACATCGCGAAGCCCAGCAGCAGCCCCGCCAGGTTGGTGAAGAGAACGGGCCGGTGGACGAACATCTTCATGTCCACCATCGGCTCCCCGACCCGGCTCTCGGTGAACACCCACACGCCCGCCATGACGACCGCCCCGGCGAACGTGCCGAGCGTACGGCCGGACGTCCACCCCCACTCGTGCCCCTGCGAGATGGGCAGCAGCAGGAGCACCAGCAGCATGCCGAGGGTCAGCGCGCCCAGCCAGTCCGTCCGTCCACCCGTCTTCGTCCGGGAGGCGGGCACGACGAACAGCACGCCCGCCAGGGCCACCACGGCGAGCACGACCGCCAGCCAGAAGGGCCGGTGGTAGTCGGGGTCGGATCCCTGGGTGAGGAGGCCCGCGCCGACCAGAGCGAGTCCGCTGCCGAACGCGAGCGTGCCGCTGACCAGGGCCATCGCTCCGTGCAGCTTCTCCGGTGCGATCTCCTCGCGCAGTACGGAGAGGGCGAGCGGGAAGATCGCCGTCGCCGCGCCCTGCATCACCCGCCCCACGATCAGCCAGGTCAGCGAGGTCGTGGTGGCGGCGAGCACCGACCCGGCGATCATCACGACCAGCACACCGACGAGCGTGGGCTTCTTGCCGTGCTGGTCGCCGAAGCGGCCGAGCAGCGGGGTGAACACGGCGGCGGACAGCAGGGTCGCGGTGGTCACCCAGCTGACGCTCGCCGTGCCGGCCTTCAGGTCGCTCTGGATGATCCCGAGGATCGGGACGACCAGGGTCTGCATCATCGAGACGACCATGGCTGCGAGCCCGAGCACCAGGACGAGCCCGGTCTGCCCGGAGGCCCTCGACGACGCCGCTTGCTGTGTGTGGGACACGGAGAGTCCGCCTAACTGCTTGACAACCTCGATGCTTGAGAACTTCAAGCAATGACTGACCGTAGCCCTCAATATTTGAGATGGTCAAACTTCCTGGCGTAGGGTGAGTCACATGACGGGAACCAGCGGTGTGGACACGGACCAGCTCATGGAGCTCCTGTCGGTGTCGCTCGGGGCCTACTACGGCGACTTCACGGCGGCCGCGGCGAGCGAGAACCTCACGGCCAGCCAGGGCAAGACGCTCAACGTGCTGCGCCGGGGCCCGGCCGCCATGCGCGCCCTCGCCACCATCCTGACCTGTGACGCCTCCAACATGACGGGGATCGTCGACCGACTGGAGAAGCGCGGTCTGGTACGGCGCGAACCCAGCCCCACCGACCGACGCGTCAAGAACGTCGTCCTCACCGCCGAGGGCCGCCGCGTCATCGACGTGATCCGCGCGAAGATGGACACCACGCGCGCCGGCCTGGACCGGCTGAGCGAGGAGGAGCGGGGCACCCTCTACGCCCTCCTGGAACGCGCCTTCACCTCGCGGCACACCCCCCTGCGGCCGAGCGCCTGAGCGCTTCGGCGCCCGAGGGTCCCGCGCGGGCGGGAACGTGCGGGCCCGCACGTCGGCAGCCGCCCCGGCCGAGGACCGTCGACCAGGGGCCACATCTGCCCCACAGGCCAACTCCCCATACCCCCCAAGGCGGTTGGGAAGATTCCGGCTGTACGGCGCTTTCCCGTCAATGACGCCGGGCCCTCCCGTCCCATGACTTGACTGGTACAGACCAAAGCGGTTGAGTGTGGCACCACACCCCCCACCGCAGTCGCCCGGACCCCGCGACACCGGCGTTCGCCGGTGTCCGCGCATGGCTCCCCCCTGCCTCCGGAGCGGCCCTGCCCCGCAAAGGACTGATCCCGTGTCACGACGTCGCGCCGCCTCCCTCCTGGCTGCGATCCTGATCGGAGGCTCCGCACCGGCCCTGCTGCCGGCCGCCTCCGCCTCCGCCGCATCCTGTTCGAGCTACCCGGACTGGGTGGCCGGCAGGTCCTACGCCACCGGCAACATCGTCCGGTACACCGACGGCAAGACCTACATCGCCGAACACGACAACCCGGGCTACGACCCCACCATCAGCACCTGGTACTGGGAGCCCTACGGCTGCGACAGCGGCTCGGGCAACACCGGCGGATCCTGTGCGAGCTACCCGGACTGGGTGGCCGGCAGGTCCTACGTCACCGGCAACATCGTCCGGTACACCGACGGCAAGACCTACATCGCCGAACACGACAACCCGGGCTACGACCCCACCATCAGCACCTGGTTCTGGGAGCCGTACGCCTGCGACGGCGGCTCGACCAATCCGTCCGGCGGATTCGTCGTGAGCGAAGCGCAGTTCAACCAGATGTTCCCGAACCGGAACTCCTTCTACACCTACAACGGCCTGAAGGCCGCCCTGAGTTCGTTCCCCGGCTTCGCCAACAGCGGCAGCGACACCGTCAAGAAGCAGGAAGCGGCCGCGTTCCTCGCCAACGTGAACCACGAGACCGGCGGTCTGGTCCACGTGGTGGAGCAGAACACCGCCAACTACTCGCACTACTGCGACTGGAGCCAGCCCTACGGCTGTCCGGCCGGCCAGTCGGCGTACTACGGCCGCGGGCCGATCCAGCTCAGCTGGAACTTCAACTACAAGGCCGCGGGCGACGCGCTCGGCATCGACCTGCTGGGCAACCCCAACCTCGTGCAGACCGACGCCGCCGTCGCCTGGAAGACCGGTCTCTGGTACTGGAACACCCAGTCGGGCCCGGGCACCATGACCCCCCACAACGCGATGGTCAACAGCGCCGGCTTCGGCCAGACCATCCGCAGCATCAACGGTTCGCTGGAGTGCGACGGCAGGAACCCCGCGCAGGTACAGAGCCGCGTCGACGCCTACCAGCGCTTCACGTCGATCCTCGGCGTCACGCCCGGAGCCAACCTCTCCTGCTGAACCGGCCCGGGGACGGACACGTGGTCCCGAGGGCGTGCCGCCGCCGCGGCGCGCCCTCGGCCCCGCACGGCGCCAGGTCCGCCACGGCCCGATCGGACCACTCCCCCACTCCACACTCCCGGCGGGTGGGAGAGTGCCGTCGCACCGGGTAGTCGTGCGGTATGAACGACTACGCTCCCGACATCTATCCAGAAACCCGGACGGTGCCGTCTTCGGGCGCCCTCTCCTCCCGATGGCTGGCCGGGCTGTCCCGCCTCGAACACGCGAAGGCCGCGGACCCCGTGATCCAGAAGCTGCAGCGGTCGATCCGCTCGCTGCCGATGGGCGAGGCCCGCGATCTGCTGCGCGGCAGGCCACTGGGCCATCCCGTGCATCCCGTTCTGGTGCAGGTCCCGATCGGCTGCTGGCTCTCGGCCGCCGTCATGGACGCCGTGCCGGGGGGACAGCGTGCCGCGACGACCCTGACGGCCGTCGGACTGGCCGGAGTCGCCCCGGCGGCGGTCACCGGGTGGGTCGACTGGGCGGACCTGCCGCCCGAGCAGGCACGCGTCGGCCTGGCCCACGCCGTCGCGAACGTGACCGCCGTGGCGTTCTTCGCCGCGTCCCTGACAGCACGACTCCGCCGCCACCAGGCCAGGGGAAGGCTGTGGTCGCTGGCCGGGCTGGCGGCGGTCGGCGTCACCGGGGCGCTGGGCGGGCACGTGGCCTACCGGCAGGCCGTCGGGGCCTGGCCGGCGACCTGACGGACGCCGCTCCGCGGCGCCCGGACCGAGCCCCGCGCCGCCCGGCGCCGCCATGCCCGTACGAGGCGACCACCGCCACGTTCGTACGACAGCGCTCGTACGACAGCGTCCGTACGACAACGATGTCCGGGCCGACGGGTCCCTCACGCCGTGACGGTGTACGCGGTGGTGACGGCGACGTCGACGCGGGAGTGGACGACGATCCGGGAGCCGCCCCCGGCGGCAGCGGTCTCGAAGAGTCTCCGCGCGGACGCGCTGTGGGTGGCCGCCGCCTCGTCGATGACCACGACGATCGGCGCCGGCTCATGGGCGTGCAGGTACGGGTACGGCGCCGAGAGCGCGCCCGGGAGCGGCCACCACCGGAAGAAGCCCCTCCGGGCACCGCTTGAGCCGAGCGCCCTGGGTACTCACCACTGCATGACCCCCATCAGACCCTTGGCCGTCGTCACCGGCGCCTCCGGCGGGATCGGCTTCGAACTCGCCCGGCGACTCGGGGCACGGGGCTTCGACCTGATCATCAACGCCGAGGACCACGACCGGCTCCACGAAGCGGCGGCACGTGTCCGGGCGGAGGGCACCGAGGTGGAGACGGCCGTGGCCGACCTACGGCGGTTCGAGGAAGCCGAGCGCTTCCACGCCGCCACCGGACTCACGAGCCGCCCGGTCACCGTGGCGGCCCTCGACACCGAGGTCGGCCACGGCGGAGCCTTCCTCGAGACGGACCTCGTGGACGAGCTGGAGATCGTCGACCTGAGCGTTCGGACGACGGTGCATCTCGTCGGCCGGTTCCTGCGCGACATGGTCCACGAGGGCGGGGGAAGGATCCTGCTGACCTCCTCGCTCGCGCCCGGGACCGCGAAGGCCAGGGCACGGGAACCGGTCAGCTGAGTTCCGTGCTTCCGGACTCGGGGGGCTCGTCCGGCGAGGCCGTGTGGTCCGGATGCCCCCGCGTGCGGCGCTGTTCCTTCAGCCGAGCCTCGTACAAGTGGTCGGCGCCGTCGGCGAGTTCCTCGCGGATCTCGGCCTCGACGCTCTTGAACGCCTCGTAGTAGGTGGCGTTGTACGCCTCGACGATCTGGAACGTCCAGTGTCCGGGGATGACGTTGCGCCCCAGGATCTCCCGCTCGACGCGGTCGGCGCACGCACCGTGCCCGGCCTCGCGCAACAGCCTCACGGCACGGTCCAGTTCGAAGTCGGCACTACCGGTGAGCTGGTGGAAGCCGTAGAGGTGCCCACGTGCCCTCTCGGCCGTCTCCAAAGCCTTCGACAGCGCGCCCAGGGCCTCCACGGTGACGTCCGGGACGCCGCCGGGAGGCCGGTGCGCTTCATCGGGGCTCCGGGACTGACGGTTCATGAGCGGGACCGGTTCACGAGCGGGACCGGTTCACGAGCGGGACCGGTTCACGAGCGGAACCGGATCATGAGCGGGGCGAGTCCCCGTCCCCGGACCCCTCCGCGAGCACTTCCTCGCGCAGCGCGGCGCAGCAGCTGCTGAGCAGGCGCGAGATGTGCATCTGCGAGACGCCCAGCCGCTCCGCGATGGAGCTCTGGGTCATGTCGCGGAAGAACCGCAGGTAGAGGATCGTCCGCTCGCGTTCGGGCAGCCTGGCCAGGGCGGGCTTCAGGGCCTCCCGGTCCACGACGAGGTCGAACCCGGCGTCGGGTTTCCCCAGCGCGTCGGCCAGGGAGTACCCGTCGTCACCGTCGGCGATCCGGGCGTCCAGCGACAGGGTCGCGAAACTGTCCAGGGCCTCCAGGCCCACGCGTACGTCGTCCTCGCTCAGCTGCGCGTACTCGGCTATCTCGGCGACGTCGGGCTGGCGGTCCGACGCCAGGTCCTTCACGGCGCCGCGGACCCGGTTGCGTGCTTCCTGGACCCGGCGCGGCACGTGCACGGCCCACATGTGGTCGCGGAAGTGACGCTTGATCTCACCGACGATGGTCGGGACGGCGAAGCTCTCGAAGGCGTTGCCCCGCGCGGGGTCGTACCGGTCCACGGACTTCACCAGGCCCAGGGCGGCGACCTGGGTCAGGTCCTCGACGGACTCGCCCCTGCCGCGGTACTTGCCGGCGATGCGCTCCGCCATCGGCATCCAGGCCTCGACGATCTCCTCGCGCAGGGCCTGTCGCTCGGGTCCGTCGGCCAGTCCCGCGAGGTGCGAGAAGGCCGCGTCGGTATCGGGGGCGTCGTCGTGCCGACGGCGCTGCGTGACTGCGGTGCAGGTCATGTGCTGACAGCTCCCTCAAGGGTTGCTGACTGGACAGAAACACCATGGAGGCGCACACAATTTCGGGACACACCCGCGCATTGGAGCGAACGCTCTCACGGACGTGCCTTTTATCCGAAGCACTAGTTCCTGGAGTCCCCGACCGCGGGAGCAATAAACCCATTTCATGACAATATGACGCAGGGAAAGCGGCTGATCGTGAAGCGGGGGGGCCGGGGGGGCGCCCCCGCCGCGCGGCCCCCCCCCCCCGGGGCGGACCGGGGGGGGGCCCCCCGCCGCGGCAGCCCCCCCCCGCCCGCCCCCCCCCCCCCCCCCCCACCCC
>NZ_JBHYPZ010000080.1:9907-19041 GCF_042746485.1 Streptomyces sp. NPDC058751
CATTTCTTGACAATATGACGCAGGGAAAGCGGCTGATCGTGAAGCGCGACGCCGGGGCGCGCGCCCCGGCGTCGCGCACACCCGCCTCGTTGCCGAACGGGCTGGGCACCCAGGCCGGCTACTGCGCCCGCCGTCCGGACAGCGCCCGGACCCCTCACGGAGCCGGTCCGGCGGCCCGGGCGGGGCGTTTGGTGCCGGCCGTTCCGGATACGCGTGCTGTCCATGCCCCCAGCGGAGAGGAGGGCTGCCGACATGCGCATCGCATTCCTGGTGGCGCCCGAAGGCGTCGAGCAGGTCGAGCTGACCACACCGTGGAAGGCCGTCACGGAGACCGGGGACATCCCGGTCCTGGTCTCCACGAAGCCGGGCCGGATCCAGGCCTTCGACCACTTGGACAAGGCGGACACCTTCCCCGTCGACGCGGTCGTCGGTGACGTGGCGGCACGGGACTTCGGTGCCCTGGTCCTGCCCGGCGGAGTCGCCAACCCCGACAGCCTGCGGACGGACGACGCCGCCGTGGCCTTCGTGAAGGAGTTCTTCGGACAGGGGCTTCCGGTCGCGGCGATCTGCCACGCGCCCTGGACGCTGGTCGAGGCGGACGTTCTGCGCGGCCGCACCCTCACGTCCTGGCCGAGCCTGCGCACCGACATCCGCAACGCGGGCGGCACGTACGTCGACGAGCCGGTGCGGGTCTGCGACGCGGGCCCCAACGTGCTGATCACGAGCCGCAAGCCGGACGACCTCCCCGAGTTCTGCGACGCCTTCGTCACCGAGTTCGCGAAGACCGGGGCCGCGGCGGCGTAAGGCGAGGAAGCGTCGCGGTAGGCGCCCGCGCCCGCCGCCGCCGGCCGGGCCGGGGGCGTAACACCAACGCACTCCCGCGGTTGACGCCCGTCGTGCCCACGGCGACGGTGGAAAGGTGGAGCCCCGCCACGGCGGGGCTGAACCGCCTACCGCCGCGGGGTGAGTTCCCCGGTCGGGGTGGCGGCGCGGCGGGACCCGGACCCGTGGGTCCGCCGCGCGGTCCCCCGCCGCCGCACGACGCGGCCTCGCGCCCGAAGTGCAAGGGAGCACCGCACATGACCGAGGCCCGGCACGACCGCCCCGGACCGGACCCGCATTCGGCCTCCCGCCCGGCGTCGCACCACTCGGACAGCCGCCCCGCGGACCGGCCCGGAAGGATCTCCGACCTGCGCCGGGTCGGCATCTCCCCCGACCACTGGTACCCGGTGGCGACCTCCCGGAAGGTACGGCGCGGCCGGACGTTCGCGACCGCCTTCGCCGGCGAGCGGATCGCGCTGTACCGGGGGCGCAGCGGTGTCGTCCACGCGCTGGAGGACCGCTGCGCGCACCGACAGGTGCCGCTGAGCATGGGCGTGGTCGAGGGTGACGTCCTGCGCTGCTGCTACCACGCGTGGGCCTATCGGGGCGACGGACGCATCTCGCAGATCCCCTACCTGCCCAAGGGCTGCGAGCGGCCGCCGCGCGGGGTGCGCTCGTACCCGGTCCGCGAGGCCTACGGGCTGGTGTTCGTGTTCCCCGGCGACCCGGCGCTCGCCGAGGAGGCGCCGTTCCCCTTCCTCCCCGAGTACCACTCCGCGGGCCACCGCACCATGACGTTCTCCCGCACCGTGCGCTGCCACTACTCGTTCATGCACGAGAACCTGCTCGACATGAACCACCAGTTCCTGCACCGGAGCGTGCTCGGCCGGATCCGGCCCGAACTGCTGGGGTACGACACCGGGGCGCGGCACGTGGAGGCCCGCTATCTCTTCGTCCCGGCCGGGGGCCGCAAGGACCGGGGCGCGGGCCTGCTGTCCGCGGAGGGGTTCGGGGGCCAGGACCGGCCCGACGTCATCACGATCCGCACCGAGTACCCGTACCAGACCCTGCGGGACGTCCCCGAGGGCAGCGACCTTCCGGTGTTCTCGCTCTGGGCCGCCTACGTGCCCGAGGACCCGGAGCAGCGGACCAACCACGCCTACGGCCTGCTCACGATCGCGAAACCGTCGGTCCCCGGGGCGCTGCATCTCGCCTGGCCGCTCATCCGCCGTTTCACCGAGCGGGTCTTCGCGCAGGACCGGATGGCGGTGGAGGCCGAGCAGCGGGCCTGGGACGAGCAGGGCGAGGACCACAACCACGAGGTGTTCCCGCTCATCCTCGACCTGCGCGACGTACTGCGCGACAACGGCGTACCGCTGCGTCCGGAGCGGGCGTCCGGCTGCACGCCGTGCGGGATGGCCGCCCCGGCCCACCACACCGCCGGCGCGGGCGCCGGTGCGACGGGGCGTGCCGGGCCGGCCGTGGAGGGCGCCGGCAGGTCCGAGTAGTCCCGCCGGCCCGCCCCGGGGCCCCGTGCCCCGGCCGGTCAGTCCGCGGTGCGGACCGGCGTCACCCGGTCGGCCACGGGGGACGCCTGCGTGATCACCTCGGAGCGCCGGTGGCCCCGGTCCATGACCCCGCCCGTGAAGGCGAGGCCCAGACCGGCGAGGGCGAGCGCCGCGCCGACCAGGTTGGGCGCGGCCCAGCCCCAGCCCGCCGAGATGACCAGGCCGCCGAGCCAGGCGCCGCCGGCGTTGGCCAGGTTGAAGGCGGAGTGGTTGGAGGCCGCCGCCATCGTCGGGGCGTCCTTCGCCTTGGCCATCAGCAGCATCTGGACGGGCGTGGTGATGAGGGCGCCCATCGCGCCGATGAACGTGATCGTCACCAGTGCGGGCACGGTGCTGTGGACCGCGAAGTAGAACGTGACCAGCCCGGCGGCGAGCAGGACGAGCCCCCAGTACAGCGTCGGGCGCAGCGCGCGGTCGGTGAGCGGTCCGGCGACCAGGGTGCCGAGCGTCATGCCGACGCCGTAGAGGGCGAGGACCCAGGTGACCGACGAGTCGGAGACGCCGGTCAGGTGCGTGAGCATCGGGACGAGGTAGCTGTAGACGGCGAAGAATCCGCCGAAGCCGACGACGGCCGTGGCCAGACCGATGGCGACCTGCTTGTTGCCCATGGCGCGCAGCTCGTGCCGGATGCCGGACTGCCCGCCGCGCGGCTGGTGCGGGACGAAGGCGGCGAGCGCGGCCAGGGCGACGAGACCGATGACGGAGACCGCGCCGTAGGCGGAGCGCCAGCCCAGGTGCTGCCCGAGGGCGGTGGCGGCCGGGACTCCGACGATGTTGGCGATGGTGAGGCCGAGGAACATCTTCGAGACGGCGCGCGCCGCCCTCTCCGGCGTGACCAGGCGCGAGGCGACGACGGCGCCGACGCCGAACAGCGCGCCGTGCGGCAGACCGGCCAGGAAGCGTGCGGCGAAGAGCGTGCCGAAGCCGGGGGCGACGGCGGACGCCGCGTTGCCGATCACGAACAGTCCGGTCAGCAGCAGCAGCAGCCGCTTGTGCGGGACACGCGCGCATATGCCCGTCAGCAGCGGCGCGCCGACGACGACACCGAGGGCGTAGGCCGACACGACGTTGCCCGCCTGCGGTACGGACACACCGATTCCGTCGGCGATCTGGGGCAGCAGCCCCATCGTGGCGAACTCGGTCGTGCCTATGCCGAACGCGACGACGGCCAGGGCCAGCAGAGCCAAGGGCATGGTGCAGGAGAACCTTTCGAAGACAACGTTGCCAGGGACCAGGGTGATGCGAACTCGCCCGGGGTTTCCACGTCCCGTCGCGCCGGGCGTGGTGACCCGGAGCGCCCCCGGGACGAGGGTGAGCCCATGAGAGTGCAGCAACGGGGCGCGGGCGTCCATTCCGAGATCGCCCCGCGTTCCGCGGCGTCGGGCCGGGCCCGCTCCCCCGGGCTTTTGCGGTGGTCGGCCCGGGCAAGTGAGCAAGGATAGCCGCTGTGGCTACGCCGCCGTCCGGGCAGGGGTCGGTGCGGGCCTTCGGTCCATGCGGCCGGTCACGCGGCGAAGCCGATGCTGGTGACGTACTCGTACTGGCCCCACTGGCTGCCGAGGTCGACGACCTGGTCGATCCACGCGTCGTCGAGCGCCTGCTCGTCGCCGGCGGCCCAGGCGGCGACGATGCGCTCCCAGCGGCGTACGTTGAGGGTGCGGTACTCGACCACCCGCTGGCGGGGCCGGTCGACCTGGGACTGGTTGAGCGGGTGGATCTCGACCCGGGTGCCGCGGCCCTCCCGGTTGAGGCGGGCGGTCAGGTAGCGGGCTACGTTCTCGCGCCGCACGGCCCTGTAGGCGTGCTCGATCTTCTCCAGGTTCTTCCTCGACGGCGAGCGCGTCCCGTCGAGCCAGGCCCGCAGGGTGCGGTCCGTGACCGTCAGCCCGGCGGCCCGGGCGGCGGCACGGGCGTGACCGGTGCGGGTGAGGTAGTGCAGGCGGGCGAGCAGGCCGCGGCGTGCGGTGACGGGGGTCGCGATGTAGCCGGCGAGGCCGTCCAGGCGGCGGGCGACGGCCTCGTGACCCTTGAGTCCGCGGGCGCCGTACCTGCCGAACTCGATGTTCCGCTCTGGCATCGTCTCTTCCGGTCCTCGGTGGGATGGATCACTGTACGGTGTAGACGTCCTTGACCTTCACCTCGGTGACGCCACGGCCCTCGGCGAACACCGCGCGCCAGTCGCCGACGGTGTGGAGTTCGTCGGTACCCATGGCGCGTACCACCATGAGGCCTTCGTCGTAGGCGCGGTGGGCCTTCCACCACAGGTTCACGAACGCCTGGGAGCGGATGATGTGCATCCAGTCGGTGCGGTACAGCTCCCGGTTGTAGTTCGACTCCCCCAGTGTGGAGACGAACTTGGAGTACATCTGCTTCACGTACTCCAGCGTCACGTCGTCGCCCTCGGCGATCGCCCGGTCGCGGGCGTCCTTCAGTACGACGCGGAACTTCTCCAGCAGGGCCTCCGTGGCGCCGGACGTCCACGACTCGTGGATCTTGGGCGGGTCGCACAGGCCGTACTTCGGGCCGGACAGGCGCAGCAGCAGGCGCAGCGTCGGCTCGGTGACCCACAGGGGGCCGGGTTCGTCGCGGTTGCCGATGGGGTTGGGCAGGACCGCGTCGTGCTCCCAGGCGGGCGGGGTGACCAGGTGGAGTCCGGCGCGGCGGCGGTCGTGGTGGTCGCCCGTGGAGTGCTCGAGCCGGCCGATCGGCAGGTGGGTCTTCAGGGCGGAGAGGTAGGCGCCGTTGACGTCGAGGGCCGTCACCTCGTGCGTGCCCGCGGGCAGCTCGGGGCGGGTCCACTTGGGGCGGGCCTCCCAGATCTGGTCAGCGCCCCGGGCGGTCCGCTTGCGCAGAATGTCCGGGAGCCAGGGGTGGGCGACGATGTCGTACCGGCCGCCTTTGCGGGTCTGGTCCAGCAGCGCCATCGCGTCCGGGATCGCCCGCTTCACCAGCACGGCCGTGGCCGCCTCGACGTCGCCCGCGTGCTCCGCGAGGACGGCCGTGACGACGGAGCCGATCGGGTCGGGGGCGTCGGAGGCCGTCCGCACCCGACGGCCGACGGGCACGACACGCACGGCGGCGGTCCGTACGGGCTCCACGGGCCCGGTGCTCTCGGCGGACGGCGCGGGGTCCGGCACGCCGCACTCCGCGGGGTCGAGGTGCTGGGGGAATCCCGCGACCTGGTGGCGGGCGGGCCGCCCGCACAGTACGCACGGCCGGGGGACGGCGAGCACGTCGACGTCGTCGTCCTGACCTGAATCCTGACCGGCCTCCGCGGGAGCACCGTCCTCCCGCCAGGAATCCCGCCCGGCCCCCGCGGGAACACCGTCCTCCTGACCCGGATCCCCGCCGGGACCGGCGGGGACACCGTCCTGGCCCTGGTCCTCCCCGTGCCCCGCCGGGGTGTCGTCCCCCGGCTCTTCGCCCGGGGCGTCCGGGGCGTGGGACCCCGTCGATCCGGTGAGCCTGACCCGCGCGCCTTCGATGAAGTACGCGTACTTCTCCCGTACTTCGCCGCTCGGGTCACGCCCGGACTCCCAGCCGCCGACGGTGGAAGGGGCGACGCCCAGGGCTCGCGCGAGCTGGGCGCGCGACAGGTTCAGCGCTTCACGCAGCGCGCGCCGTTCCCCGGCGGGCGGAAGCGGGACCTCCTCCTTCACCCCGGCGAGCAGGGCGTCGATCGCGTCGAAGCCGCTCATCGCACACCCCTCTCGCGCGCCCCGGCGCCACGGGGGGCGTCGGTGCGGCGCCGGGGAACACGACGGCGGCCGGCGGGCAGCGCCTCCGTGGCCCTGGTCGGCCCCGCCAGCAGTTCCAGTACGTCGATGCCGTAGTGGGCGGCGACCGCCTCGCAGTCGGCCAGACTCCAGGCCGCCGTGCCGGACTGACGCCGGCTCACCTGGGCCTGGCTCACCCCCAGGGCGGCGGCGAGGTCGGTCTGCGACTCTCCGGCCGCGTGCAGCAACGCCGCGAGCGCGGCCCGCACCCGTTCCTCGAGGCTCATACCCATGATGAGGAGTCTAGCTCGTGAAGCTCATGTCGGATGCGTTATGTGCATGAGAACTCCAGCGGTCGCACGGACAACGGCCCGTGGAACCGCCCGTCGGCCGAGCCCCTGCACGCCCGCGGACCGGATGGCGAACTGGAGGCGCTTCAGGCTCCATTTCGGCAGATGTGACGTGAACGACACTGGGATCGACGGTAATTGGCGTGAGTTGTTCGGATCGCGCGCCGTCACGCCTATCGGGCATTTCCGGTCATCCGGCCGCCCGCGCGCCGGACGTGCTCCGATGCGCTGCGGTGGTGCCGGGGGACGGCTGGCATGATGACTCCCCATGTCGTCCGGACCCGCTTTCCGTCTTGCGCGCGCCGCGGTGTTCGCCGCCGCGTGCGTGACGGTGACGGGTCTCGGCCACGCCCTGATGTCCCAGGAGGTTCCGGCCTGGGCGGTGGGATACGGGTTCGCGGCCACGACCGCGGGTGCGTGGTGGATCGCCGGGCTCCGCGAGCGCGGTGTGCTGGCGGTAGCCGGTTCCACGGTGGCGGTGCAGTTCGCTCTGCACGGGTGGTTCGACTTCGCCCAGTCCTCCGCCGGCACTCCCGCCATGGCCGGTTCCGGGGCCGGGATGGTTCATGACGCGTCGTCGGCGATGGGCGCGATGCCCATGGACGGCCCGACGACGAGTCACTGGTCCCTGGGCATGGTCGCGGCACACACCCTGGCCGCGGTGCTGTGCGGACTGTGGCTGTGGCGCGGCGAGGCCGGCGTCTTCCGTGCCGGCCGTGCGCTGGCGGTGTTCGTCTTCGCTCCGCTGCGCCGGGCCGGACTGATCCGTGCCGTCCGCCAAGTGCCGCCCCCGGCACGTCCGGTGTGGTTCTTCGTTCCGGTGCGGCCGGTGCGTGGCGTGCTCCTGCGGCACGACATCGCACGCCGGGGTCCCCCGATGCCCGCAGTCTGCCGCTGACCGTCCGTCGCGCCCGATGGTGTGACGGACGCAGTCCGGCGTGCCCTCTTCGACGGCACTTCCCACAACGGCCTTGTCTCGTCGAGCCGTTCCCGGGGGCCGTCCACCGCGCACGCCGTGCCGCCGCTTCCCGGCGGATCGACCTGCCGACTTCACTCGCGCCCCGCGTCACCGACGCCGGGTGCCCATTGGGGATGCATCCATGTCTTCAACTCAGGAACAAAAACCGCAGGACGAGTCCGAGGCCACCGACACGGTCCTCGACGAGACCCCTGACACCACGACCCCCGAGACCGCGGTCGCCGAGACCGCGGCCGCCGACGCGCGACCGGTCCGCTCATGGCGGGGCGTACGGGCGCTGCTGGTGCGACTGCACTTCTACGCCGGGGTGTTCGTCGCCCCCTTCCTGCTCGTGGCCGCCCTGACCGGGCTGGCCTACACCTTCACCCCGCAACTGGACGACCTGGTCTACGGCGACGTGCTGCACGTGGAGCAGTCGGGCCGGCAGCCACGCCCGCTGGCCGAGCAGATCTCCGCGGCCCGCGCCGCCCACCCGGAGGGCACCCTGGCCTCCGTGACCACCCCGCCCGGTCCGGGGGACACCACCCAGGTGGTGCTGTCCGTGCCGGAACTGGGCGAGAAGCAGCGCACCGTGTTCGTCGACCCCTACACCGCCGAGGTCAAGGGCGAACTGACGACCTGGTGGGGCTCGACCCCGCTCACCACGTGGCTGGACGACCTGCACCGCAACCTCCACCTCGGTGAGACCGGACGCCTGTACTCGGAGGTCGCCGCCAGCTGGCTGTGGGTGCTCGTCGCCGGCGGACTCGTCCTGTGGCTGGGCCGTGCCCGCGGACAGCGCGCCAGGTCCGCGCGCGGTGTCCTGCTGCCCGACCGGTCCGCCCGGGGTGTCCGCCGCACCCGCGGCTGGCACGCCGCCACCGGTGTGTGGATCGCCCTCGGCCTGCTGTTCCTCAGCGCGACCGGCCTGACCTGGTCCCACTACGCCGGCGACCGGTTCGGACAGCTCCTGGACGCGGTCGAGGGACACACTCCCGAACTCGACACCGCGCTTCCCGGCGCCGGGGCCGCCGACGGTGACGAGCACACGGGTCACGCCGGACACCACGCCGGCCAGGACACGGCGTCGGCCGACCCCGCCGCCTTCGACGCCGTTCTCGCCGTGGCCCGCCACGAGGGCCTGGGCGGCAAGGTCGTGGTGACCCCGCCGGCCGACCCGGCGAGCGCGTGGACCGTCGCCCAGGACGACCCCAGCTGGCCCGTCCACTACGACAAGGTCGCCGTCGACGCCGCGAAGGGCGAGGTCACCGCCGAGACCCACTGGGCCGACTACCCGGTCACGGCCAAGCTCACCAAGCTCGGCGTCCAGGGACACATGGGACGGCTCTTCGGCGTCGCCAACCAGATCCTCCTCGCCGTCGTCGCCCTGGGCCTGGTCCTCATCGTCGTGTGGGGCTACCGGATGTGGTGGCAGCGCCGCCCCACCCGCGAGGACCGCGCGGCCCTCCTCGGCAAGGCCCCCGCACGCGGCACCTGGCGCACCCTGCCCCTGCCCGTCCTGATCCTCGGCGCCCCCGCCGCCGTCGCCCTCGGCTGGGCACTGCCCGTCCTCGGCATCACCCTCCTCGCGTTCCTCGTCCTCGACGTCGCGACCGGACTCGTCCGCAAGGCCCGTACCACGGCATGACACGACCCGGCCGGAACCCGGCCGGGGCATGGGACGAACGAAGGCCCGGACCGCGGAGGACGTCTCCCGGTC
>NZ_JBHYPZ010000081.1:0-18733 GCF_042746485.1 Streptomyces sp. NPDC058751
CGCCGGGGGACAAGCACCGCCCCACCACGCCGTCTAGGAGACGCCCCCGGCCGAAGTCCCCGCGCCCTCCGCCGGGCCGGTCGCCCGCCACACGCCCTCGTGGTCCTCGGCCAGTCCGAGTCCGGCCAGGCCCTTCAGGTGCCCGAGCACGGTGGAGCGCTGGAAGCCCACGGCCTCGGCGAGTCCGTCGACCTCGGCCCCGCCGGTGCCCGCCTGCGCCAGCCGCTCCCACGTACGCACGGCGTGACGGCTCAGACCGCTCTCGCCGACCGTCCTGGCCACCGCCTCGGCCCGCTCCTCGGCCGTGCCCCGCCCGGGAACGGAGGGCTCGGTCCGGGCCGGCCCCGGTCCGGTCCCGGCCGTGGCCGCGGCCGCCCGCTCCCGGACCTCGTACGGCGATCTCCTCGGTCCGACCGGACGGGGCGTCATGTTCACCTTGCGGTGCCGTCGGCCTTTGGTGTGCCGGCTCATCGATTCCTCATCTCCGCCTGGACGATGCTCACAGCAGGAGAACGAGCGGGAGACGATCAGGTAGTTCAGCCGTTCGACGGACAGGAGCGGGGCGGCGGTCAGCGCAGCGGACCGGACATGCCCAAGGGCCGGCCGTTCAGCGTCCGCACCTCGGTGTGCGGCCGGGTGGGCGGCGGGGCGGCCGCGGACACCGCCTTCGGCGAGGGCGCCGGGGCCGCTCCTGCGCCCAGCAGTCCGGTCCGCCGCGCGCCCCGCCGCTCCTCCGCGGCCGCGAGCAGGGCGTCGGCGGCGGCGACGGCGTCGCGCACACCGGTCGTTCCCGTCATCACACACAGCGTGTACGTGACGTCCTCCAGGCCGCGGGCCGTCTCCGGGGTCTCCTTCTCGGCGTACGCGATCTTCAGGGCCGCGTAACGCGTCAGCAGCCTCCGGACAACCTTCGGGTCGGGCACGAGCACGGCGAGGGCTCCTCTCTCGAGTTTCCGTCCGTGTGCCCGGGTTCGCGGCGGTTCATTCGCAACAACCGCACCGGACGACCTGTTCGGCCCAACACCGCCCCACCGGAGGGATCCCGTCGCCCCCGCCCCTCACGCCCGGGACGGATCACCGCTCCGGCCGGGAGGTGTGACGCGGGTGAACCAGGGCACTTGGAGGCACCGGAGACCGACGGCCGCGGCCGCTGCACCGCCGACGGCCGGCACGGGCACCCACGCGCTGGAACATCTGCAAGCGATCTGTGTGGAGGAAAGGAACATGACGGCTTCCACGACACCGAATTACACCGTCCCCGGCGTCAGCACGCAGGACGGCGGCCGGATCATCGACGTGCTGAGCATGCGGCTGCACGCTCTCAACGACCTGTCGCTCACGCTGAAACACGTCCACTGGAACGTGGTGGGCCCGCATTTCATCGCCGTGCACGAAATGCTCGACCCGCAGGTGGAGCGCGTACGCGACATGGCGGACGACGCCGCCGAACGGATCTCCGCGCTCGGCGGGGTCCCGCACGGCACACCGGGCGCGCTCGTCGCCGAACGCACCTGGGACGACTACAGCGTCGGCCGCGCCGACGCCATCGCCCACCTCGGCGCCCTCGACCTCGTCTACACGGGGATCGTGGAGGGGCACCGCGCGGCCGTGGCCGAGGTCGGCAAGATCGACCCGGTGACCGAGGACCTCCTCGTCGAACAGCTCCGCGCGCTCGAACAGTTCCAGTGGTTCGTCCGGGCGCACCTGGAGAGTTCGGGCGGCTCCCTGTCGCAGGCCGGCGCCCGCACCGAACGCGAGGCGGCACGGTCGGCCGGGCAGGGCGCGGGCGGCTAGGGCCTGTCGTCAGTACGCACAGGCCGTGGGTGCGGACCGGGAACACGAGGTCCATGCGCCACGGCCGGCGCGTGTCCAGGGGCCCTCAGACGCGGCCGAGGTAGCTGCGCACCGTCGTTCCCGAGGCGTCGGTGTGCACACGGACGAGGTCCGAGAGGAAGTGCACGAGGAACAGGCCCCGTCCGCCGATCTGGTCGGGACGCACGGGATGCCGGCCGGCCAGGGGATCGCTCAGCCGGCCCGTGTCCTGCGTCTCGCACACGATCCGCTCGCTCTCGGCCCAGATCCTCAGGGTCCCCGAACCGCCCCCGTGCACCACGCTGTTGGTGGTCAGTTCCGCGACGACGAGGTTCAGGTCCTGCAGCCGGGCCGCCGTCATCCCCCGGTCCCGGGCCTCGGCCAGGGCGAACTCACGTGCGGCGGGAAGGAGTTCGGCGTCGAACCGGACCGTCGCCGCTCCCGGCGGATGGCGCAGCTCCCGGTTGAAGCGCGCCAGCGCCCCGTCCGGGTCGTAGGCCGCGCTGACGCTCTGCCGGCCGGCGCTGATCACGACGGGGTGCGTGACGTGGGCGTCGGCGATCACGTCCGGGGGGAGGGCGTTCCCGTCGTACGGGCAGAGGATCGTCACGTGCCGCCCCGCGAACGCCTTGTTGATGAGGGCCTCGTGCTGGACGCAGGCCGGGTACTCCACCGCCGTCCGGCCGTGCCAGACGGGCTCGCCGACGATCCGTACACGGACGTCCTGGTGGGCGTCGGCGAACGCGCGCAGGACGGAGGGGATGATCCGGCCGGGGTTCCGGCCGGCCCGTGTCATGTCGATCCAGCGCACACCGGCGCCGAGCGGTCCCAGTGCCCCGCGCAGGAGTTCCAGGCGTGGGGCGGGGACGGCCACCGCCACCGGCTCCCCCGCGGCCACGCCGTCGGAGACGAACCGCGCCGTCCGTTCCGTGTACTCACGGTCGTCGCGGTAGACGAGCGCCGGGTGGACGAAGGGATCGCCGGAGGGTGCCGCTGCCGTCATGCCGGGACCACCGGGCCCGCGGTGAGCGGTCCCGCGTCGGGACACGCCGAAGGCGAGCGCGTCTGCGCCCTGCCGACTCCCCGCTCGATGACCACGGACTCACCCCGGAACTCACTCTACTTCGCCGCATCCGAACGGCGTTCCGGGGAGGAAGTGACTTCTGACCCGGAGTCAGGGCGGGGCGGGACGCGGGCGTTCCGCGGGTTTCCGGAAACCGGGTGGCATGAGCGGTACGGGGCGGGGCAGACGGGCCCTGTCATCAATTCCTAGGACGATGTGGGGTGGGCGGCATGGCAGCCGTGACGGCAGTGAGGACGACGGACACGGCGCACGGGGCAGTGGCGGCACCCGCGGAGGACGTCCTCCCGCAGATCGAGGAGCCGCTGAAGATCAGCCCGAAGGACGCGCGGGAGCTGTCCCGCCAGTTCTTCGACCGGCTGGCCGTCCTGGAGGAGGGCACGCCGGAGCACCAGTACGCGCGCAACACCCTCATCGAGATGAACCTCTCCCTCGTCCGGTACGCCGCCGCGCGCTTCCGCAGCCGCAGCCAGGGCGAGATGGAGGACATCGTCCAGGTCGGCACGATCGGGCTCATCAAGGCCATCGACCGGTTCGAGCTGTCCCGCGAGGTCGAGTTCACGTCGTTCGCGGTCCCCTACATCGTCGGTGAGATCAAGCGGTTCTTCCGTGACACGAGCTGGGCCGTCCACGTGCCCCGCCGGCTCCAGGAGGCCCGCGTCGAGCTCGCCAAGGCGACGGAGGAACTGCGCACCCGGCTCGGCCGTACGCCCACGACCCGTGAACTGTCCGAGCTGATGTGCCTGTCCGAGGAAGAGGTCATCGAGGCCCGCAAGGCGTCGAACGGCTACAACTCCTCGTCCCTGGACGCCGCTCTGACGGCGGACGGCGGCGCGGACGGCGAGGCCGTCCTCGCGGACTTCATCGGCGAGGAGGACCCCTCGCTGGAACTGGTCGAGGACTTCAATTCCCTGGCCCCGCTGATCGCCCAGCTCGACGAGCGGCAGCGCCGGATCATTCACCTGCGTTTCGTCGAGGAGCGCACCCAGGCGCAGATCGGCGAGGAGCTCGGCATTTCGCAGATGCACGTCTCCCGGCTGATCACACGCATCATCAAGCGTCTGCGCGCCGGGCTCCTCGACCCCGCGGTGGTCTGACGCCCGCGCGCCCCACAGCCCCCGACGATCCCGCCGCCCGCCCCAGAACCCCGGTTCTGGGGCGGGCGGCGGGATCTCGCGCGTCCGCTCCCGGGAGACCTAGACTGAGAGGGTCCTGTGTATCCCCTTCGCTCCAGGTTATTCCTGCCCCCGGCGACATTTTCGGGCCCCTGGGGAATTCCCTCGCGCGCTTTGTTCCGTCCCGGTTCCCTGGGTTAGCCTGCGGCGTATTTTCTTGACGGGATGACCCGTGATCTGCGGGAATCCCACGGGCGGGCGGGGGTGCCCGTGGGCCCCGCGCGGTTCCGAGTCCCGTGACACGGGACTCCTGGGGAGCGGAACGAGGGTGGCCATGACCAGGGCAGCGAGCGGGACGTCCGTACGGACGCCGGGCGAGCAGGAGTTGCGGCAACTGCTGGCCGGCCTCACCGCCGTGCGCGACGGCGACTTCGGCACCCGGCTCCCCGACGAGGCGGGCGGCCTTCTGGGTGACATCGCCACCGTCTTCAACGGCATGGTCGACCAGCTCTCGGTGTTCACCTCCGAGGTGACACGGGTGGCCCGCGAGGTGGGCACGGAGGGAACGCTCGGCGGCCAGGCGGAGGTGCCCGGGGTCTCGGGCACCTGGGCCGACCTCACCGACTCCGTCAACGCCATGGCGGGCAACCTCACCACCCAGGTCCGCGACATCGCGCAGGTGGCCACGGCGGTCGCCAAGGGCGACCTCTCGCAGAAGATCGACGTGCCCGCCCGCGGCGAGATCCTCCAGCTGAAGGAGACCGTCAACACGATGGTCGACCAGCTGTCCGCGTTCGCCGACGAGGTCACCCGCGTCGCCCGCGAGGTCGGCACCGACGGACGCCTCGGCGGGCAGGCCCAGGTTCCCGGTGTCGGCGGCGTCTGGCGCGACCTCACCGACTCGGTGAACTTCATGGCCGGCAACCTCACCGCCCAGGTCCGCAACGTCGCCCAGGTCACCACGGCGGTGGCCCAGGGAGACCTCTCGCAGAAGATCACCGTGGACGCCCGCGGCGAGATCCTCGAACTGAAGAACACGATCAACACGATGGTCGACCAGCTCTCCGCCTTCGCCGACGAGGTCACCCGCGTCGCCCGCGAGGTCGGCACCGACGGACGCCTCGGCGGCCAGGCGGACGTGAAGGGCGTCAAGGGCACCTGGCGCGACCTCACCGACTCGGTGAACTTCATGGCGGGCAACCTCACCGCCCAGGTCCGCTCCATCGCCCAGGTGGCCACGGCGGTGGCCAAGGGCGATCTGTCGCAGAAGATCACCGTGGACGCCCGCGGCGAGATCCTGGAGCTCAAGGAGACCATCAACACGATGGTCGAGCAGCTCTCGGCGTTCGCCGACGAGGTCACCCGCGTCGCCCGTGAGGTCGGCACGGCGGGCAACCTGGGCGGGCAGGCCACCGTGCGGGGCGTCTCGGGCACCTGGAAGGACCTCACCGACAACGTCAACGTCATGGCGTCGAACCTGACCGGCCAGGTCCGCTCCATCGCGCAGGTGGCGACCGCCGTGGCCCGCGGCGACCTCTCGCAGAAGATCACCGTGGAGGCGAAGGGCGAGGTCGCGGCCCTGGCCGACGTCATCAACACCATGGTCGACACGCTGTCCGCGTTCGCCGACGAGGTCACCCGCGTCGCCCGCGAGGTCGGCACCGAGGGACGTCTCGGCGGCCAGGCGCACGTGCCGAACGTGGCCGGCACCTGGAAGGACCTCACCGACAACGTCAACTCGATGGCCAACAACCTCACCGGGCAGGTCCGCAACATCGCCCTGGTGACGACGGCGGTGGCCAAGGGCGACCTGTCCAAGAAGATCGACGTCGACGCCCGGGGCGAGATCCTGGAGCTCAAGACGACCATCAACACCATGGTCGACCAGCTCTCCGCCTTCGCCGCCGAGGTCACCCGCGTGGCGCGGGAGGTCGGCAGCGAGGGCCGGCTCGGCGGCCAGGCCGAGGTGGAGGGCGTCTCGGGCACCTGGAAGCGGCTGACCGAGAACGTGAACGAACTGGCCGGCAACCTCACCCGCCAGGTCCGCGCGATCGCCGAGGTCACCGGCGCCGTGGCCGAGGGCGACCTGACCCGGTCCATCACCGTGGAGGCCTCGGGCGAGGTCGCCGACCTGAAGGACAACATCAACTCCATGGTGGAGTCGCTGCGCGAGACCACGCGCGCCAACCAGGAGCAGGACTGGCTCAAGACGAACCTGGCCCGCATCTCCGGTCTGATGCAGGGGTACCGCGACCTGGACGTGGTGGCCGACCTCATCATGGACGAGCTCACCCCGCTCGTCGCCGCCCAGTACGGCGCCTTCTACCTCGCCGAGGAGACCGCGAAGGGCACGGAACTCAGGCTCGTCGGGTCGTACGGCTACCCGGACGAGGAAGGGCGTCCGACCCGCATCCCGCTCGGCCGCTCCCTCGTCGGGCAGGCCGCGCGCAGCAGGCGGGCGATCACCGTGGACGAGGTGCCGGCGGGGTACGTGACCATCTCCTCGGGTCTGGGGCAGACGGCGCCGACAGCCCTTGTGGTCCTGCCCATCGTGGTCGAGGAGCAGGTCCTCGGCGTCATCGAGCTCGCCTCGGTCACCCGCTTCAAGCAGGGCCACATGACGTTCCTGGAGCAGCTGATGGAGACCATCGGCGTCAACGTCAGCACCATCGTGGCCAACGCCCGCACCGACGAGCTGCTGGGCGAGTCGCAGCGCCTGACCGCCGAACTCCAGGCCCGTTCCGAGGAGTTGCAGGTCCAGCAGGACGAACTCCAGCGTTCCAACGCCGAGCTGGAGGACAAGGCGTCCCTGCTCGCGGCGCAGAACCGCGACATCGAGGCGAAGAACCTCCAGATCGAGCAGGCCCGGCAGGAACTCGAAGCGCGGGCCCAGCAGTTGTCGCTGGCGTCCAAGTACAAGTCCGAGTTCCTGGCCAACATGAGCCACGAACTGCGGACCCCGCTCAACAGCCTGCTCATCCTGGCCCAGCTGCTGGCGCAGAACCCCTCGCGCAACCTCACCCCGAAGCAGGTCGAGTACGCGGGCATCATCCACTCGGCGGGTTCCGACCTGCTCCAGCTCATCAACGACATCCTGGACCTGTCGAAGGTCGAGGCGGGCAAGATGGACGTGACCCCCGAGCGGGTCCCGCTGCGCCAGCTCCTGGAGTACGTCGAGGCCACCTTCCGCCCCATGACCTCGCAGAAGAGCCTGGAGTTCACGGTCAGCACCGCGCCCGGGGCCCCGGTGGACCTGCTCACCGACGACTCGCGGCTGCGGCAGGTGCTGCGCAACCTGCTGTCGAACGCGGTCAAGTTCACCGAGCGTGGCAGGGTCGAGCTGCGCATCGAACCGGCGGCCGACCAGGAGATCCCCGCGGACGTGCGCCGGGGCGGCACCATCGCCGCCTTCCGGGTCAAGGACACCGGCATCGGCATCCCCGAGCAGCAGCTGGAGACGATCTTCGGCGCCTTCCAGCAGGCCGACGGCACCACGAGCCGCAAGTACGGGGGCACCGGGCTCGGCCTGTCCATCACCCGGGAGATCGCCCATCTGCTGGGCGGGGCGGTCACCGTGGACAGCACCCCCGGACAGGGCAGTACGTTCACGCTCTTCCTCCCGGTCGCCCGGCCCGAGTTCGAGGAGCTGCTGGCCGGGGGCCGCGCACCGGAGCCGGCACCGGACGAGGACGCCTCGGCGCGCACCGAACCCCGGCACTCCGCTCCCGGTCCGAAGGGCCTGCCCCGTCAGCGACGGCGGCGGCTGCTGGTCGTCGAGGACCGGCCCCGGGGGCTGCTGACGCTGGTGGCCGAGAGCGCCGTCGCGGATGTCGCGCGCAGCCGTGACGAGGGCGACGCGCGGGAGAGCCTCGACGTCGTCACCGTCGTCGGGGCGCAGGAGGCCGCGAGCGCGCTGGCCGCGGAACCGTGGCACTGCGTCGTGCTCGAACTCGGCATGCCCGAGGGCGAGACGGCCCGGTTCCTCGAAGCGGTGGAGGGCGACTCGGCGCTGGCGACCGTGCCCGTCCTCGTCCACAACGGCAGCCGGGTCGACCTCGCGCAGGAGCAGGCCCTGCAGTCCCGATCGGGCGCCCGGTCGCTGGAGTTCCTGTCCAGTCTGGACGAGTTGCGCGAGCGGATCGCGCTGCACCTGTCCGCGGAGCAGCCGGGCGACGTGGTGCCGCTGGTCCGCGCCGAGGAGGCGGCGAGGCACCGGCCCGCGCGGCCGATCGACAGCGCCTTCCGGGGCCGTACGGTGCTCGTCGTCGACGACGACGCCCGCAACCTCTTCGCGCTCAGCGGGATCCTGGAGCTGCACGGCTTCAACGTGCTGCACGCGGAGAACGGCAGGAAGGGCATCGAGACCCTGGTGAGCCGGCCCGAGGTCGCACTGATCCTGATGGACGTGATGATGCCCGAGATGGACGGGTACACCGCGACCGCCGAGATCCGCAGGATGCCCCAGTACGCCGACCTGCCGATCATCGCGGTGACGGCGAAGGCCATGCCCGGGGACCGGGAGAAGAGCCTGTTGTCGGGTGCCAGCGACCACGTCACCAAGCCGGTCGACACCGACGACCTCATCGCCTGTGTCCGGCGCTGGCTCGGGGAGTGACATGACGCCCGGCACCCCCCGCCGCGAAACCGCGGCGGGACACTCCCTCCCCCGCCCGCTTCGGGCCCCCGCCGAGGAGCGGCCGCACGATGAACAGTCCTGAGGCAACCGGCGCGAACGTCCCCGAGCCCACGGACGGTGCCGCCGGCACCGGGCGGACCGGTGACCTCCCGGGCACGGCCCGGACGTCTCCGGTGGGCCGGCTGGCGGCCACCGTCGAACGGCTGCGCCGCGAGGTGCGGGCCGCCCAGATGGAGGCCGACGGGCGGGCCCTGACCGAACTCGCCAAGGGCATCCTGGTCGAGCGGCTGGGCTGCGGACCGGCCCAGGCGGCCCGTCAGCTCACGGAACTGGCCGAGCAGGCCAAGGTGCCGCAGCTGCAGCTCGCGGTCGAGATCATCAACCAGGCCGCGCACGACCGGGTCTCAGAGGTGACCAGCGCCTTCCTCTCCGCCACGGCGGAGCGTCCGCCGAAGGACGAGGCCCCCGCGGTGCGGCTGCGCGCCGCCGAGAGCGGCGCGCTGGCGGCGGGCGACACCCAGGCGGTGGCCGACTCCCTGCTCCAGCACGCGCTGACCCCGCTCGGGGCGGTCGCCGTCGCCATCTGGGCGGCGGACTCGGACGGTTCGCTCTCCCTGGCGGGCAGTGCCGGGTTCTCGGCGGCCGAGGCCCGGCGCTGGCGCTACGTCCCCCCGGGCGTGGCGACGATGGCCCGCCGCGCGCTGTCCGACCGTACGGCGCAGTGGGCGGACTCGCTGGCGGGCACCGGACTGCCGTCCATCGGGCACACGGAGTATCCGCACGGCGGACGGGTCGCGGTGCCGGCGGGCACCGGGGGCCGGATCCACGGCGTCCTGGAGATCGCGTGGCCGTCCGTCCTCGGACCCCAGCCGCCGCAGGTGGTCCGCCAGGTCGAGGCGCTGGCCGAACTGTGCTCGCACACCCTGGAGACACACGCTCCGCCGGTCGACTGCCAGGGCGTACGGGGCACGGCCGACGTCTGCGAGCTGATCGACCTGGTGGACGGGCTGCACGATCCCGCCCTGGTCCTGGTGCCCCAGCTCGACGGCCGGGGACGGCTCACCGACTTCCGCATCCGCCATGTGAACGGGCGCTTCCTCGACCCTGCGGGCCGGCCGCGCGGCACCGTCCAGGGGGCGCTGCTCCTGGAGGCCTACCCGCTGGCCGCCGGGGAGAGCGGCCTCTTCCAGTGCGTCGAGCACGTCTACGCCACCGGGGAGCCGTTCCGGGCGCGGCGCATGGACCTGACGGCGCTCGTCGACCAGGTGCGGCTGTCGGCCGTGGCCGACGTCAACCTCAGCCGGCACGGCGGAAGCGTGCTGCTCATCTGGCGCATAGAGGACGAGACGGCACGGCTGGCGAGTCTGCTCCAGCACGCCCAGCGGCTCGGCAGGATCGGCGGCTTCGAGGAGAACCTGCTGACCGGCGAGACCATCTGGAACGAGACGCTCTTCGAGCTGTACGGCCGTCCGCCCTCGGGCGGTCCCGTCCCGCTGGAGGAGCTGGCCGCGCACGCCCATCCCGACGACGCCGTCGCCATCGGCCGCTTCCTGCGGACCCTCCTGCACCATCACCGGCCGGCCTCGGCCGCGTTCCGGCTCCAGCGTCCCGACGGTGTGACCCGGCACATCCGCATGGTGGCCGAGCCGGTGCTCGACGCCGACGACCGGCTGTTCGCGGTCCGCGGGGCCTACCAGGACATCTCGGCGCAGCACTGGACCGAGGTGGCGCTCGCCGTCACCCGCGACCAGCTCGCGCACACCGAACAGCAGGCGCACGAGCGCAACCGGCTGACCCTCCAGCTGCAGCACGCGATCATGCCGCCGGACCGGGCGCCGTTGCGGGCTCCGGGCCTCGACGTGGCGGTGCGCTACCGGCCCGCGGAGACCGAACAGCTCGTCGGGGGCGACTGGTACGACGCCGTGGTGCTGTCCTCCGGCATGGTCCTGCTGTGCGTCGGCGACGTGGCCGGTCACGGGATCGAGGCCGCGACCAGCATGGTGGTGCTGCGCAACGCGCTGCGCGGGCTCGCGGTGACGGGCGCGGGGCCGGGGCAGCTGCTGTCCTGGCTCAACGTCGTGGCGCACCATCTGACGGGCGGGGTCACCGCCACGGCGGTCTGCGGGATCTACGATCCGCGCCGCCGCGTCCTGCGCTGGGCGAGGGCCGGGCATCTGCCTCCGGTCCTGGTCCGGGAGGCGGACGCCGGCCCGCTGCCGCTGCTCAAGGGCATCCTGCTCGGTGCCGTCCCCGAGGCGGTGTTCGAAGAGGACGAGGTGCAACTGGAGGTCCACGACACGCTGCTGATGTACACGGACGGTCTGATCGAGCGGCGTGACCGCTCCGTGGAGGTGTCGCTGCGCCAGCTGCTCAGCGCGGCCCGTACGACGTCCGGAACCCTTGACCACCAGCTCGACCGGCTCCTGACGTACAGCAGGTCCGACACCGACGACGACACCTGCATCGTGGGCATCCGGGTGGAGTAGGGCCCGACGGATGCGGCCCCGCCGACAGTCGGGGGGAGTGACTGCCCGCGGGGCCGAACAGCTCGGGTTCCACCAGGGGGGTAGCTTCCTCCGAGCTGTCTCAGGATGCTGCTGCCCCGCTCCCGGCGATGCATGCACACGGGTTCGCGGCCGGTTTTCCCCTCGTACGGCGCAGTGCCCGGCCGATGCGGTGCCCGGGGGCTCAGGAAGGTTCCCGCAGGGCGCGCAGCAGCGGCTCCAGGGAGTCCGTGAGGCACCGCGCGGGGACACCGGCCTCCAGCAGGGCCCGCGCCCTGGCGGGGTGGCGGGCGTATCCGAGGAACCGGACACCGGCCCGGTGCGCCGCCGCGTGGTCCCCGGGGGTGGCGCCGATCGCCAGCGAGACGTCCGGTTCGGCCCCCATGGCGCTCAGGGCCAGGTCCAGGGCGGCCGGCCGGGGCGTTCCCGGGGCCGGCGCGCGGCCGAACACGTACGGGGCGAAGCGGGACGTGAGCCCGCGCGCGTCCAGGTACGAGGTGACGGCCCGGGCCGATGTGCCGGTCGCGACGGCGAGCCTCGCCCCGACCGCCGCCCAGGTGTGGATCAGCGGGTCCGCGTACGCCGTCGGCATCGCGGTGCGCACCGCCTCCAGCTCGGTCCGGGTGAGCCACGCGTCGAGCCGGGCGGCGGCTTCGCCGCCCGGGTGCCGTCCGGCCAGCGCCGTCAGAACGCGGTAGGGGTCCGCGGAGGCGCGCTCCTCCTCGGTGAGCGCCGCGCGCAGGCCCGCTTCGGCCGGCCGGTCCGGCCGGTGGGCGAGGGCCGCCGCCGAGGGCGCGGAGAACAGCCGGCAGATCGGGCCGTCGAAACCGAAGACGACGTACCGCGTCCGCTCGACCAGGTCCTGGACGTTCTCGATCCGACTCGTCACGAACAGGGTCTGTCCAGTCCCGGCCGTCATCAAGCGGGCGAGTGCAGACCGGTCGCGGCCACCGCCTCGGTTCCGGCCTTCCGGGGTCCCGGCGGGCGGTCCGGGCCGGGCGGCCGTCAGTGGGCCATGTCCGCGAGGTGCGGGACCACACGGGTCAGCCGCAGGACGCCCCACAGGACGAGTCCGGCGCCGATCAGCTCGGGCAGCAGCCACCAGCCCGTGCGGATCGTCTCGTCGAAGAGCGTGACACCGAGCACCAGGCTGAGCGTCGCGTCGCCGATGGTCAGCGCGGGCTGCGAGGCGGCCAGGGGTCCCGCCTGCAGGGCGTTCTCCAGCAGCAGGACGGCGGCGATCCCGGTCAGGGCGAATCCGTACGTCTGCCAGATGGTCAGGAAGGCTGCGAACCCGTCGTCGTCGAGCGTGCCCACGGCCGATTTGAGGAGTGCGGCGGTCAGCGCGTTGCCGATGGCCGAGGCCGTTCCCAGCACGGCGGCGCGGAAGAGCGGCGGACGGCCGGGACGGGCCACGACGACCGCGACGGCCATGGTTCCCAGGCACAGGACCAGTACCGGGATCCAGCGTTCCATGGAGGCGTCGGACCGTGCTCCCGAGGGTGCGGCCGAAAGGAGGACGAGACCGAGGCCGGCCACGACACCGGCGACGGCCCCCCATCCCGCGCGCGACAGGCGCCGGTGCAGCAGCGGGACGGCGATCATCAGGGCGAAGGGCAGTTCCAGGATGAACAGGGGCTGCACCAGGGACAGCGGTCCGTTCGCCAGCGCGAGGGCCTGGAAGAGCGCCGCTCCGATCACCCCGGCGATGCCGATGAGCCACGGCGGCTGCCGGGCCAGCCGGACGATCAGCCGCAGCCCGCCGCCCTCGCTGACGCGGGAGGCGGCCTTGCGCTGGAACGCCGTGCCCATCGCGTTGCTGGCGGCCCCGAGGAGCGCGAACAGCACGGCCAGTCCTGTCACCGCTCCACCATGCCCCGGGACGGGTGCCGGTGCCTCCCCGGCCGCGGCGGGGTGAAACGCCGACGACGGGGCACCCGTCCCGTGGAGCCCCGTCATCCCGTCCCCGTGGTGGCGGGGCTTCGTGCCGCCCGCGCCCGTGAACCGACCGGAATGCGCGGCGGCGGGGAAGGGAGGAGCGTGGTGGCGAAGGGAGGATCGCCATGGCCACGAAGGCCGTGCCCGGCCGGCGGGACGACTACCCGGGATGGCTGCGCGGCTCGCCCCCTCCGCGCTGGGTGCGGCTGCTCCCGCCGGTGCTGCTGGCGGGCGTCCTCGTGGGGCAACTGGTGAGCGACGAGCCGCTGGAGATCGGCTTCCTGCTGGGCGCCATCCCCTCCCTGGCCGTCCTCTCCTACGGCCCCCTGGCGACGGCCGCCTTCGGCGCGGTCGTCGTGGTCCTGATGAACGTCCCCGCCCTGCACCTCGACCGTCCGGGCAACACGGACCTGCTCACCATCGGCTTCATCGCCGTGCTCAGCGTGTTCGTGTCGCTCGTCCGCAGCCGCAGGGACGCCCATCTGGTCACCGTGCGGTCGGTCGCGGAAGCCGCCCAGTTCGCCGTGCTGCCGCCACTGCCCGAGCGTGTCGGACCGGTCCGCTGTTCCGGGCTGTACCGGCCGGCGCAACGGGAGACGCTGGTCGGCGGTGACTTCTTCGAGGTACGGGACGGGCCCTTCGGGGTGAGGGCCGTGATGGGCGACGTACAGGGACACGGGCTGTCGGCCGTGGGGACGGTCGCCTCGCTGCTGGGGGCGTTCCGGGAGACGGTGCTGGACCAGCGCGATCTGGAGGCGGCCGCGGCCCGGCTCGACCGCAGGCTGGTGGTGGACTCCGCGTCGGTCGATCACGCCGAGCTGTTCGCCACCGCGCTGCTCCTGGAGTTCCCGCCGGACACCGGCCGGGTGCGGCTGGTGTCCTGCGGGCACCCCGCGCCGCTGCTGTTGCGCGGCGGGAAGGTCCTGGAGATCGACGCCGAGCCGGGGCCCCCTCTGGGGCTGGGGTTCTTCGAGCTGTCCCCGCCGAAGGTCCGCACCGTCGAGCTGGGTCCCGGCGACCGGCTGTTCATGGCGTCGGACGGTGTGAGCGAGGGCCGGGACGCCACCGGCGCCTTCTACCCGCTGCCCGACCGGCTGGCCGTGTTCGCCGGGGAGCCGTCGGACGCGCTCGTCGACCACGTATGGAAGGACCTCGTCCTGTTCTGCCCCTCGATCCGCGACGACGTCTCCGTCCTGGTCCTGTCACCGCAGCTCCCCGGCGACTGACCGCCCCCTCCCCCGCCGAACCCCGCTGAACCTCGCGGAACCCCGCTGATCACCCTGAGATCACACAGAAGTTACCAATCGGTATGTAGTGACTTAACAAGCCAGCAACAGTAGAACCTGTTCTCACTCATCTAGAGTGAGGAGCGTCACATGGGCGACATCAACCAGCGAACAAACGACCCCAGGGGTGTCTCGCGCCGACGATTCATAGCTGGAACAGGTTCTATTCTTGGAGCAGTGAGCCTTGCCGGTCGCGCGGTCGCGGCCCCCACGCGGATCGCCGCGGCGGCCTCGGCGATCCCGTCCGGAGCACATGTCCCGGTCCTGGTGATCGGCACCGGATACGGAGGCTCGGTCGCCGCCCTGCGCCTCGCCCAGGCGGGCGTCGACGTGCAGATGGTCGAAATGGGCATGGCCTGGGACACACCGGGCTCGGACGGCAAGATCTTCGCCAACACGACCAGCCCCGACCAGCGTTCCTACTGGCTGCGCACCAGGACCAAGCAGCCCCTCAGCAACTTCCTCGGCTTTCCCATCGACAAGGACATCCCCCGCTACACGGGGGTCCTGGACGCCGAGGAGATGGGCCAGATCATCGTGTACCAGGGCCGCGGTGTCGGCGGCGGATCACTCGTCAACGGAGGCATGGCGGTCACTCCCAGACGCGAGAACTTCGGCGCCGTCCTCCCGTCGGTGAACGCCGACGAGATGTACGCGACCTACTACCCGCGCGCCAACGCCACGCTCGGCACGGGCCTCATCGACCCGGCGTGGTTCGACACCACCGACTGCTACCAGTACGCGCGGGTCGGCCGCAAGCACGCCCAGCGCTCCGGCTTCCCCTTCGTCTTCGTGCCGGACGTGTACGACTGGGACTACATGAAGCAGGAGGCGGCGGGCACCGTCACCAAGTCGGCCCTGGCCGGGGAGATCCTCTACGGCAACAACCACGGCAAGAAGTCGCTCCAGAAGACCTACCTGGCCCAGGCCACGGCCACCGGGCGGGTCACCATCTCGGCGCTGCACAAGGTCACGTCGGTCGCACCCGCGGCCGGCGGCGGCTACACGGTCCTGATCGACCAGCTCAACACCACCGGTGACACCACGGCGGTCAAGACGGTCACCGCGGACCGGGTGTTCTTCGCCGCCGGGAGCGTCGGAACGAGCAAGCTCCTGGTCCGGCTGAAGGCCACCGGCGCGCTGCCCGCCCTGAACGGCGAGATCGGCCAGGGCTGGGGCGACAACGGCAACGTCATGTGCGGCCGCGCCAACCACCTGTGGGACCCGACCGGCTCGCTCCAGGCGAGCATCCCCTGCGGCGGCATCGACAACTGGGCCGCCGGCGGCGCGTTCGCCGAGGTGGCGCCGCTGCCCACCGGCATCGAGACGTACGCCTCGTTCTACCTGTCCATCACCAAGAACCCGAACCGCGCCCGGTTCACCTGGAACGCCTCCACCCAGACCGTCGGCCTCGACTGGCAGACCGCCTGGAAGCAGCCCTCCATCGACATGGCCAAGACGATCTTCGACAAGATCAACGCGAAGGAGGGGACGATCTACCGGACCGATCTCTTCGGCGTGTACAAGATCTGGGGCGACCATCTCACCTACCACCCGCTGGGCGGCGCCGTACTGAACAAGGCCACCGACAACTACGGCCGCCTGCACGGCTATTCGGGCCTGTACGTCATCGACGGCGCGCTCATTCCCGGCAACACCAGCGTCAATCCGTTCGTCACCATCACCGCCCTCGCCGAACGGAACATCGACAACATCATCGCCGTGGACCTCTAGCGCGCTCGGGCCGAACGGCCGGCCCGGGCACGCTCGGTGGGCCGGATCCGCTCAGTGGGTCGGCAGCACGCACACGGCGTCCAGTCCCAGCACATGGTTGAGCCGCCCGAACGCCAGCCAGGAGCCGATGCTCATGGTCAGCTCCACGATCTCCCGCTGGCTGTAGAGCGCCGTCATCCGTGTCCAGAACTCCTCGTCCAGACCGTGGTGGTCCAGGGCGTACCGCTCGGCGTACTCGGCGGCCAGCCGCGTCCGGTCGTCGAAGGCCCCGGTGGTGCGCCACTGGGTCACCGCGTCCGCGAACTCCTCCTCGACCTTCGCTCCCTCCCGCTCCGTGCGCCAGTCGAGACAGAACAGGCACCCGTTGATCTGCGCTATGCGCAGCCGGGCGGCCTCGAACTCGCGCAGGCCCAGCGTCGTGTGCTCGTACACCGACAGGGAGAAGTTCGCGGCGGCCATGCCGATGCCCGGCACCATCTCGCCCCAGACGTATCCGATCGGTTCCTGTCCCTCGGGGATGTCGATGCGCAGGGTCATGGGTCACTTCCTTCCGAGCCGGCCGACTGCGGGGCGCAGCGGGACGTCGAGTGCGTCGTAGAGCCCTGGTTCCGCGTCCACCAGCCAGTCGATCGCGCCGACCAGACGGCCGACCGCGGTGGCGTTCCCGCCGGCGGAGCGGTTGTCGCCCTCGTCGACGGCCGTGACGGTGACCTCGATCCGCGGGCGGCCCTCGATGATCACCCGGTGGGCGCCGTCCCCGTCGGGCGGCGACGGCCAGTCCGGCGCGGCGGACGCGTGGATGCGGGTGATGTGCTCGATGACGATCCGGGGCTCTCCGGCGACGATCCCCTGCACCTCGAAGCGGATGGCGCCCTGGGTGCCGGCCGCGAACTCGCCCATGGTGCGGGTGCTCACGCCGTCCGTCAGCGGGCGCCGCTCCATCGTCTCGCGGATGTCGTCGAGTTCGACGCCGAGGGCCCGCGCCATGAGCCGTATCTGTCCGCCCCACACCATGGTCGGGATCGACGGGGCCAGCATCAGCGGCTCGTAGTCCATCGGCTGCCCCATACCGATCAAGTACCTTACGGATTCCTCTTGTTCGTAAGTGGAGTAGTCGAAGATCTCCTGGCAGCGGATGGCGTCGACGGTGGTGCCCAGACCGCTGATCAGCAGGGGCAGGACGTCGTTGCCCCAGCCCGGGTCGACTCCGGAGACGAACAGGGAGCCGCCGCCGTCGGCGATGGCGGCGAGCACCGGGTCCCGGAACTCGGGCGGGGCGCTGCGCTGGTCGTAGAGCGGATAGAGGGCGGGGGTGACGACCACCGCGCCGGCCCGGATCGCCCTGCCGATGTCGGCGAGGGCCTCGTCGGGGCGGATGTCGCCGGTGGCCGCGTAGACGACGGCTCCGGGCCCCGAGGCCAGGACCGCGCCGATGTCGTCGCTCGCCGCGACGCCGAGGCCGTGACCGAGGCCCGCGAGTTCGCCGGCGTCGCGGCCGACCTTGCCGGGGTCGTGCACGAGCACGGCCGCGAGTTTCAGTTTCGGGTGGGCCTCGACGGCGCGGATGGCCGCGCGGCCGACGTTGCCGGTACCCCAGACCACCGTGGAAATCATGCGGCGGAGGGTAGCGAGACGGCCTCGAGGTTCCTATAGCCGCGACCGGGGAGAATTCCGGCGGAGAACGGTGAACCGGCACGGGCGCACGAACGACGGACCGCCCGACGCCCGGCGGGAACGGTCCGGGCAGGCCCTAGTGCCGCGTCAGTCAAGGTTTGCCCTTTGAGGAGCGGCGTCCGGTGCGTGCTCTCGGCGTGCCGGCCGGAAGTCCTCGTACTGGATGTACTTGGGCTTTCGGCCGGTGCGGCGAGAGTGCGTGCCGGGCGTCGCGACGGGGCGAGCCTTGGCTGACGCGGCACTAGTCTCGGAACATGGCCAAGTACTTCGACGTTCACCCGGACAACCCGCAACGGCGCGTCATCAGCCAGGCGGTGGAGATCGTCCGCGGCGGCGGGCTGATCGTCTACCCGACCGACTCCTGCTTCGCACTCGGCTGCGCGCTCGGCAACCGGGACGGCATCGACCGCATCCGCTCGATCCGCCGGCTCGACGAGCGCCACCACTTCACGCTGATGTGCGAGAACTTCGCCCAGCTCGGACACTTCGTACGGATCGACAACACGGTCTTCCGCGCGGTCAAGGCGGCCACGCCCGGCAGCTACACCTTCATCCTCCCGGCGACGAAGGAGGCTCCGCGCAGGCTGCTGCACCCGAGGAAGAAGACCGTCGGGGTGCGCATTCCCGACCATGTCGTCGCGCAGGCGATCCTGGCCGAACTCGGCGAGCCGCTGCTGTCGAGCACCCTGCTCCTGCCGGACGAGGACAAGCCGCTGACCCAGGGCTGGGAGATCAAGGACCGCCTCGATCACGTGGTGGACGCCGTCATCGACTCCGGTGACTGCGGTACCGAGCCGACGACCGTGGTCGACTGCTCCGGCACCGGGCCCGAGGTCGTTCGCCTCGGGGCGGGTGACCCCTCCCGGTTCGAGTAGCCCCAAAAAGCGGTGGGCGACCTGGGGGGGGGGCGGGGGGGGCGCCCCCCCTGCGAAGAGAAAAAAAAACAACAGACC
>NZ_JBHYPZ010000082.1:0-17590 GCF_042746485.1 Streptomyces sp. NPDC058751
CCACCGAACGGTGGTCGCCCCCTTCCGCATGCCGGCCCGGTGTCAGCTCCGGCCGCGCTCGGGACCGGTCAGACCCGCGCGGCGCAGGGCGTCGGCCATGGCGCTGTTCGCCGGCGGCGGAGCCTGCCGGGAGCCGCCCCCGGCGCCCGCACCGCCGCGGCCCTGGCGCTGCTGGCCGCGCTGCTGCTGGCCGCGCTGCTGGGGCGGCCGTCCGCCCCGCTGGGACCGGCCGCCGCCCTCGGCCTCCGGGGCCGCCGCCTCGTCGTCCAACCGGAGCGTCAGCGAGATCCGCTTGCGCGGGACGTCGATGTCCAGGACCTTCACCCTGACGATGTCACCGGGCTTCACGACGTCCCGCGGGTCCTTGACGAAGGTCCTGGACATCGCGGAGACGTGCACCAGCCCGTCCTGGTGGACGCCGATGTCAACGAACGCGCCGAACGCGGCCACGTTCGTGACGACGCCCTCCAGGACCATCCCGGCCGCCACGTCGGAGATCTTCTCCACGCCCTCCTTGAAGGTGGCCGTCCTGAAGGCGGGCCGCGGGTCGCGCCCCGGCTTCTCCAGCTCCCTGAGGATGTCCGTGACGGTCGGCAGACCGAACTTCTCGTCGACGAAGTCGGCCGGCTTCAGCGAGCGCAGCACGCTCGTGTTGCCGATCAGCGACGCGACCTCGCCGCCCGACGTCTTCACCATCCGCCGCACCACGGGGTACGCCTCGGGGTGCACGCTGGACGCGTCCAGCGGGTCGCTGCCGCCCCGGATCCGCAGGAAGCCCGCGCACTGCTCGTACGCCTTGGGGCCGAGCCGGGCCACCTTCTTGAGGGCCGTACGGGAGGTGAAGGGACCGTTGGCGTCGCGGTGCGCCACGATGTTCTCGGCGAGGCCGGAGGTGATGCCGGAGACCCGGGCCAGCAGCGGGGCGGAGGCGGTGTTCACGTCCACGCCCACGCCGTTCACACAGTCCTCGACCACCGCGTCGAGCGAGCGCGACAGCTTCACCTCGGACAGGTCGTGCTGGTACTGCCCGACACCGATCGACTTCGGGTCGATCTTCACCAGCTCGGCCAGCGGGTCCTGGAGCCGGCGGGCGATGGAGACGGCGCCGCGCAGCGACACGTCCATGTCGGGCAGCTCCTGCGAGGCGAACGCGGACGCCGAGTACACCGACGCGCCCGCCTCCGACACCATCACCTTGGTGAGCTTCAGCTCCGGGTGCTTCGTGATCAGTTCACCGGCGAGCTTGTCGGTCTCGCGGGAGGCCGTGCCGTTGCCGATGGCGACCAGCTCGACCGCGTGCTCCTTCGCGAGCCGGGCGAGCTTCGCGACGGCCTCGTCCCAGCGGTTGGCCGGGACGTGCGGGTGGATGACGTCCGTCGCGACGACCTTGCCGGTCGCGTCGACGACGGCGACCTTCACGCCCGTACGGAAACCGGGGTCCAGGCCGAGCGTCGCGCGCGTGCCCGCCGGGGCGGCGAGCAGCAGGTCCCGCAGGTTCGCCGCGAAGACGTTCACCGCCTCGTCCTCGGCGGCGGTGCGCAGCCGCAGCCGCACGTCGATGCCGAGGTGCACGAGGATGCGCGTGCGCCAGGCCCAGCGGGCGGTGTCCGTCAGCCACTTGTCGCCGGGACGGCCGCGGTCGGCGATCCCGAAGCGGTGGGCGACGATCCCCTCGTACGAGGAAGGTCCCTCGGTGGGCTCCTCCGGCTCCAGGACGAGGTCGAGGACCTCTTCCTTCTCGCCGCGCAGCATGGCGAGGACCCGGTGCGAGGGCAGCGCCTTGAAGGGCTCGGCGAAGTCGAAGTAGTCGGCGAACTTGGCGCCGGCCTCCTCCTTGCCCTCGCGCACCTTGGCGGCGAGCCGCCCGCGCACCCACATGCGCTCGCGCAGCTCGCCGATCAGGTCGGCGTCCTCGGAGAAGCGCTCGGTGAGGATGGCCCGGGCGCCGTCCAGGGCGGCCTGCGGGTCGGCGACGCCCTTGTCGGCGTCGACGAAGGCCGCCGCCGCGGCCGGCGGGTCCACCGAGGGGTCGCCGAGCAGGCCCTCGGCCAGCGGCTCCAGACCCGCCTCGCGGGCGATCTGCGCCTTCGTGCGCCGCTTCGGTTTGAACGGCAGGTAGACGTCCTCGAGGCGCGCCTTGGTCTCGGCGGCCCTGATCTGCGCCTCCAGCTCGGCACTGAGCTTGCCCTGCTCGCGCACCGAGTCCAGGATCGCGGCCCGCCGGTCCTCCAGCTCCCGCAGATAGCGCAGCCGCTCCTCGAGGGTGCGCAGCTGCGCATCGTCGAGCATCTCGGTCGCTTCCTTGCGGTAGCGGGCGATGAAGGGCACCGTCGAACCGCCGTCGAGCAAGTCGACGGCGGCCTTGACCTGCCGCTCCCGTACACCGAGTTCTTCGGCGATCCTGCCTTCGATGGACCCTACGAGGGGTGTCGTCACGATCCCGTACCGCCTTCTCCACTGGGGTTGCGCGGCAATTGTGGCAGGTGACACCGACACCGGGGGCCGGGGCGGCACCCGGACGGACCGCGCGCCGCGCCCCGCCCCCCTCCGGACCCCGGTCACCCGTCCCGTTCCGGGCCCGGCCGCCCGTCCTGTTCCGCCCTCAGCCCTTGCCGATCATCCCGTCCGGGAAGGCGCCGGCGGCGAAGGCCCTCATCAGCAGGCCCTTCGTCGTCTCGGTGAGGCGTTCGACGCCGGCGGCGCCCAGGTGCTCGTAGGGAGCCCGGTCGAGGCGGTCCGTCCGGTCCTCGATGTCCCGGCGCAGGTCCGCACCGGCGCGGGTCAGCTCGCCGTCCGCGTCGAGCAGCCCGCGCTCGCGCAGCCGCCCGGACGCCGCGTCCCAGTCGTGCCGGGACCAGCCGCGTGTGCCCAGCACCCACTGGGGCACCATGCCCTTGCCGGTCGCGGTGTGGCTCACCAGGGCCTCCACCGGGTCGAGCTCCGCGTCGAGCAGCACCGCGAGGTGCCCGTCGCCCCGGTGCTCGCGCAGCAGGGTGGCCGCGTGCCAGAGCGCGAGGTGCGGCTCCTCGGGCACGGGGAGGTCCGCGTGCGCGGCGTACAGCGGGCGGGCGGCGCGGGTGCAGGCCTCGGCCGCGCGCAGGGCGAGCTCCGCAGCCTCGGCCACCTCGTCGGAGGCGACGACGTCCTCGCCGAGCAGCCGCCTGAGCGTCGTGTCCACGGCGCGCAGACGGGCCGCGAGCACCGTCTCGGGGGAGGCGGCCCGCCACACCGCGGGCACGTGCCCGGCGACCAGTTCGTACCGGAAGTTGAAGAACGTCGCCGTCACGGTGCCCGCGCCGACCGCGCCCATCGCGGCGGCCCGCACCGCGAAGTACGCGCTCCGCTCGTTCCCGACGCCGACCGCGGCGAGCTCGCGGCCCAGATCGGGCGAGAAGTAGTGCGTGGAGTGCAGGGGGTTGAGGACGTTGTGGCAGCGCCGGCCGGCGCGCTCCGGCAGGGGAGAGGTCATGGCTCGCACATTACCGACTGGTTGGTATGCCGTGGACTCCCGGGCGCCGATGGCAGGAAAGGTGGGTTCCTCGTCATTGCGGCCATGTGCGCACCGGCCGAGAATCGAGTCATGCGAACGGTCCTGATCGTCCTCTTCGACGGCGTGCAGAGCCTCGACGTCACCGGCCCGCTGGAGGTGTTCGCGGGCGCCGAGACCCACCGCGGCGGCTCGTACGGCATCCGCACGGCCTCCCTGGACGGCGCCCCGGTCCGCTCCTCCAGCGGTCTCGTCCTGGTCCCGGACCGGGCGCTCGCCGACGCGCCGGACCCGCACACCCTGCTGGTTCCCGGCGGCCGGGGGACCCGGGACCCGGATCCCCGGCTGACCGACTGGCTGCGCGTCCACGGGCCGCGCGCCGAGCGCCTGGTCTCGGTGTGCACCGGCGCCGCGCTGCTCGCGGCGGCGGGCCTGCTCGACGGCCGGCGCGCGACCACCCACTGGGCCCACTGCGACCGGCTCGCCCGCGACCACCCGGCGGTCACGGTCGACCCCGAACCCATCTACGTGCGCGACGGCAACGTGGCCACGTCGGCGGGCGTCACCTCCGGCATCGACCTGGCCCTCGCCCTCGTGGAGGACGACATGGGCCGTGACACCGCCCTCACCATCGCCCGCCACCTCGTCGTCTTCCTGCGGAGGCCGGGCAACCAGGCCCAGTTCAGCGCCCAGCTCGCCGCCCAGACCGCGTCGCGCGAACCGCTGCGCGAGGTCCAGCGGTGGATCTCCGAGCACCCGGGCGACGACCTGAGCGTCGAGTCGCTCGCGGTCCGCGCCCGTCTCTCGCCCCGCCACTTCGCCCGCGCCTTCCGGGCGGAGACGGGGACGACACCCGGCCGGTACGTCGAGCGCGTACGGCTCGAACACGCCCGCCGTCTCCTGGAGGACACCGCCGACGGCATCGAGGAGGTCTCCCGGGCCTGTGGCTACGGCACGCCCGAGGCCATGCGCCGCGCCTTCGTGAAGGCCCTCGGCTCGGCCCCCGCGGAGTACCGCCGCCGCTTCCGCCCGGCCCCCACCGGCTGACACCCCACGGTTCCGCCGGGGCCGGCACCCCACCGTCCCGCCTGGGCCGACGCCCCACCTGTCCGTACGGCCGACGCCTTCCCCGCTCCCCGGCCGACCCCCCGCGCCGCTCCGTGCGGCCGACCCCCCGCGCCGCTCCGTGCGGCCGACCCCCCGCGGCGCCGTGCGCCGGGCGGCGAACCCGTCCCGGTCACGTCCCGCACCTTCACCGAAAGGATCCCGATGCAGATCGCCATCGTCCTCTACGACCGCTTCACCGCCCTGGACGCCGTGGGCCCGTACGAGACGCTCGGCCGGCTGCCCGACGCGGACACCGTCTTCGTCGCCGAGCGCACCGGTCCCGTCCGCTCCGACACGGGCCGGCTCGCGCTGACCGCGGACAGGAGCCTCGCGGAAGTGCCGCGCCCGGACATCGTGGTGGTGCCGGGAGGGCCGGGCCAGAGCGACCAGATGGACAACCCGGTCCTGCTCGACTGGCTGCGGGCCGCCGACGCCACCAGCCTCTGGACGACCTCGGTGTGCACCGGTTCCCTGCTGCTGGCCGCGGCGGGGCTCCTGGACGGCCGCCGGGCCACCTCCCACTGGCTGGCCCTCGGACAGCTCGAACGGTTCGGCGCCGGGCCGACGGGGGAGCGGGTCGTGTTCGACGGCAAGTACGTGACCTCGGCCGGTGTCTCCTCCGGCATCGACATGGGGCTCGCCCTGCTCGGCCGGATCGCCGGTGACGAACACGCCCAGGCCGTCCAGCTCCTGACCGAGTACGACCCGAAGCCGCCCTACGACGCCGGGTCCCCGGACAAGGCGCCCGCGCACCTCGTCGAGGAGTTCCGGAGCGGGAGCCGCTTCGTCCTGACGTAGGGCGGGGGCCTCCCGTACGGCTGGCTTCCCTTACCGCTCACCGCGCCAGGAGGGCCGGGCGGGCCCTCAGGGCGTCCACGTGAAGTGCGGCTGCCTGCGTTCGAGGAAGGCGGCGACCCCCTCCGCGGTGTCGCCGCCGGCGCGCGCCTGGCGCGTCCAGTGGGCGTCACGGTCGGTGCGGCCGTTCACGAACTCCTTCGCGGCCGCCTGCGTCAGCAGCGAGCGCGCGGCCAGGACGCGGGTGAACTCCGCCACCCGCTTGTCGAGTTCGCCCTCGGGCAGCACCTCGTCCACGAGACCGGTGCGCAGCGCCCGCTCGGTGTCGATCAACTCGCCCGAGAAGAGGAGGTACTTGGCGGCGGCCGGACCCACCAGCGCGGCCAGCCTCCGGGTGGAGGAAGCCGGATAGACGATGCCGAGCTTCGCCGGGGTCACCCCGAACAGCGAACCCTCCTGCGCGAAGCGCAGATCGCAGGCGGCCGCGAGCTGGGAGCCGCCGCCCACGCAGTAGCCGCGGATCGCGGCCAGGGTCGGCTTCGGGAACGCGGCGAGGGCCTCCTCGGCGAGCACGGCGAGGCCCTGGGCCTCGTCCGGCGACTCCCGCAGCGTCGAGATGTCGGCCCCGGCGCAGAACGTGCCGCCCTCGCCGGTGAGCACGAGCGCGTGCACGTCGGCGCGCGCGCCGAGCGCGTCCAGCAGCGGCGGCAGCGCCCGCCACATCGGCGTCGTCATGGCGTTCCGCTTGGCGGGGTGGTGGATGACGACGGTGGCGACCCCGTCGCCGACGTGGTGCAACAGCTGCGGCTCCATACGCCGGATGCTATCCGGAGCGGCCGGCCGGTCTTCGATCATGGTCTCGGGCCGCCGTGCGGGCCGCGCGGTCACGAGGAACGGGCCGGGTTCACAGAAGGGCAAACCCGTACAACCCGAAGATTTTCGGAAGTCGCCATGAAAGCGATTGAGGTTGTCGTGGATCTGGCTTTTTCAGTCACGACTGATCAGATATCGGCGATAATTGCTGACTTCTGTTCAGTCAACCGGTACGGACCGGCGCATTACCAACACTCGACGTGTGGTGACAATCGAGCGCAAGGGTGGCGACCGGACGATGGAGAACCTCGGGCGGGGGTCCGACCCGAGCCCCGAAGGCGGAGTCGCGACTCCCGACGTCAGATCGCCCGGACCGCTGCCGTACGAGGGGGTGTGGCGGTTCACCGCCGCCGCCGTCGACGCCTCGGTGCCGCAGGCGCGGCACGCCGTCCGTGATCTGCTGGTCCACCAGAGGGTGCCGGTCTCGGACGATGTCGTTCAGGGACTGTTGTTGATCGTCTCCGAACTGGTCACGAACGCGGTCAAGCACGCGGCACTTCTGTCGCCGATGCTCGCGGTGGAGGTCGCGGTCGGCGCCGACTGGGTGCGGGTGTCCGTCGAGGACGACCACCCCTACCGTCCGACCGCCCTGGAGGCCGACCACGGGCAGACCGGAGGCCGGGGCCTGCTGCTGGTGCGCGAGGTGACCCGGGAGTTCGGCGGAGGGTGCGACGTCGAGTACACCGCGGGCGGCGGCAAGGTGATCTGGGCCGCCCTGCCGCTCGCTCCGGGCCTCTGAGCGTCCCGCGGGCCGGCTACCAGCCCGCGGACGGACCCGTCAGCTCCCGCACCGCCGGACGGGCCGCGTCCAGCACCGTCATGAACCACGCCGAGAAGGTGTCCTTCGCGTGCCGCTCCGCCAGCTCGGCGGCGGTCACGAAGGCCGTCGAGCCGACCTCCTGCGGGTCGGGCCTCGGCGGCGACTGCACCATCCCGACGAACAGGTGGTTGTACTCCTGCTCCACCAGGCCCGAGTCCGGGTCCGGGTGGTTGTAGCGGACCGTGCCCGCCTCGGCGAGCAGCGTCGGCGACACCCCCAGCTCCTCGTACGTCCGCCGGGCCGCCGCGGCGAAGGGCGCCTCGCCCGGGTAGGGGTGGCCGCAGCAGGTGTTCGACCAGACACCGGGGGAGTGGTACTTGCCGAGCGCGCGCTGCTGCAGCAGCAGCCGGCCCCGCTCGTCGAAGAGGAACACCGAGAACGCCCTGTGGAGCTGTCCCGGGGCCTGGTGGGCCGCGAGCTTCTCCGCCGTACCGATCGTGTTGCCGTCCTCGTCGACCAGCTCCAGCAGGATCGCTTCAGCGGTGCCGTTCGACGAACTGTGCGTCGCGGTGGCAGGTGTGATCGGCATACCCATCCTTCGCATCGGTTTTCCAGGGCCAAGTCTGCCGTACGAAACCGGCACTCCCGGCACTTCGTCACTCCGCATGTCCCGCCCGGGGTCACGGGGCGGGACGCGCGGAGCCACGCGGAGTCAGACGCCGAACGCCGCCGGATACCTGATCGTGCCCGGTGCCACCGGCACGGAATCGTCGAGGACGAGGGCCATCAGGTGTTCGGACGGCACGTCGAAACCGGCCCGGATGCCGTGGCGCGCGGCGGGCCCGAAGCCGAACCGCGGGTAGTAGCCGGGATGCCCGAGCACGAGGACGAGCCGCTCGCCCCGCTCGCGTGCCGCCTCCAGCACCGCGCGCACGACGGCCGATCCGGCGCCCCGGCGCTGCATGCCGGGACGGACGGCGACCGGCGCCAGCGCGGCCGCCGGGACGTCGTCGACGTGACAGCGGGTGATCAGGGCGTACGCCGCGATCGTGCCGTCCGGGTCCTCGGCGACGTACGACAGGCCGGGCAGCCACGCGGCGGGGTCGGCGCGCAGCGCGTCCACCAGATCGGCTTCCTCCGCCCGCCCGAAGGCGGCGGCGTTCACGGCGTGCACCTCGGCGGTGTCCGCGGAGGTCTCCCGGCGGGTGCGCCAGGCGGTGCCGTGTGCCGTGAGGTCGGTCATGGGATCGGTCATGGAAACCCTTGGACGAAGGGGCCCGGCCGACGCGTCGGCGGACGGCTCCGGGCCCGGGAGACGGGGAGGGCGGGGTCGCTGCGTGTGGCGGCGCCGGCGACGGCCGTCGTCGACCCACCTCCTGGGACCGTCGGCCACGCTAGCAGCGCCGGTCCGGCGCCGCCTCCGGATTCCCCGGTGCCGGATCCACCGGGAAGGGGCACCCGTGAGGGGGTGCCGCGGGACCGTCAGTGGCAGAGCTTCGCCTCGTGCTCGGCGTGTCCGCTCGGCTCCAGCTGGAACGTGCAGTGCTCGACGTCGAAGTGGACGCCCAGACAGCCCTGGAGCTCGTGCAGGATCTTCTCGTGGCCGATCGCGTTCAGGACGTCGGAGCTGACGACCACGTGCGCGGAGAGCACCGGCATGCCCGAGGTGATGGTCCAGACGTGCAGGTCGTGGACGTCCTCGACCCCGTCCAGGGCCAGGATGTGGGCGCGCACCTCCGCCATGTCGACCCCTTTGGGCGCCGCCTCCAGGAGCACGTCGAGCGTCTCCTGGAGCAGCTTCCAGGTGCGCGGGACGATCATCAGCGCGATGGCGATCGAGGCGATCGGGTCCGCCGCCTGCCAGCCGGTGGTCATGATCACCACGGCCGCGACGATGACCGCCACCGAGCCCAGGGCGTCCGCCGCGACCTCCAGGAAGGCGCCGCGCACGTTCAGGCTGTCCTTCTGCCCGCGCATCAGGAGCGTCAGCGAGACCGTGTTGGCGGCCAGGCCGAACACGCCGAACGCGATCGTCAGCCCGCCGTGGGTGTCCGCCGGCGTGATGAAGCGCTGGACCGCCTCGATCAGGACGTAGCCGCCGACGACGAGCAGCAGCAGACAGTTGGCGAGCGCGGCGAGGATCTCGGCCCGCGCGTAGCCGAAGGTGCGGTTCCCGCTCGGCGGGCGCGCCGCGAAGTGGATCGCGAGCAGGGCCATGCCCAGCCCGAGCGCGTCCGTCGCCATGTGCGCCGCGTCCGCGACGAGCGCGAGCGAATCGGCGAGGAGCCCGCCGCAGATCTCGGCGACCATGACGGTGAGCGTGATCGCGAGCGCGACGCGCAGCCTCCCGCGGTACGCGGCCGCGGCCGTACCGCCCGGGGGAGCGCCGTGCGCGTGCCCGTGGTCGTGCCCATGCCCAGCCCCCATGAAGGCCGCCTCCCGTGGTCCGCTCGGTCGTGACAGTCAACTACGGGCGGGGGGTATCGGGCAACGCGGCACTGAACACCGTTGTCATATGCTCTGACCTGCGGAAACGAACCGCAGGTCAGAGCATGTGGGAGATCACGCCCCGGTGGCCTCCGGATGGTGCAGCAGCCAGCCCCGCCAGGCCGACTCCACCATCTCCCGCACATCTCGTCGCGCGCTCCAGCCCAGCTCGTCGGCGGCCAGAGCGGCCGACGCGACCGCCCGGGGGGCGTCGCCGGGGCGGCGCGGTTCGACGACGGGCGCCACGGGGTTGCGGGTGACCTCGGCGATGAGCGTCACGAGCTCCCGTACGGAGACGCCCTCGCTCCGGCCGATGTTCACCGTCAGATCACCGCCCGCCCCCTCCGCCAGCCGCCGGGCCGCCGCGAGATGCGCCTCGGCGAGGTCGGCGACGTGGATGTAGTCGCGTACGCAGGTGCCGTCCGGCGTCGGGTAGTCGTCGCCGAAGATCCGCGGGGCCTCGCCGCGGGTGAGGCGGTCGAACACCATCGGGACGATGTTGAAGATCCCGGTGTCGGCGAGCTCCGGCGAGGCCGCGCCCGCCACGTTGAAGTAGCGCAGGCACACCGTGGAGATCCCGTGCGCCCGGCCCGCCGCCCGCACCAGCCACTCGCCCGCGAGCTTCGTCTCGCCGTAGGGGCTCATCGGGGCGCAGGGGGTGCCCTCCGTGATGAGGTCCACCTCGGGGTTGCCGTAGACGGCCGCCGACGAGGAGAACACGAACCGCTTCACCCCCGCCCCGGCCACCGCCTCCAGAAGCGTCGCGAGACCGCCCACGTTCTCCTGGTAGTAGAGCGTCGGCTCGGCCACGGACTCGCCGACCTGCTTGCGGGCGGCGAGGTGCACCACACCCGTGATCCCGTGCTCCGCCAGGACCCGCTTGAGCAGATCACCGTCCAGCGACGACCCCTGGACGAGGGGGATGCCCTCCGGAAGCCGGTTCGCCCTCCCGGACGACAGGTCGTCGAGGACGACGACGCGCTCCCCGGCCGCGGCCATCGCCCGTGCCACGTGTGCCCCGATGTATCCGGCTCCGCCTGTGATCAGCCATGTCATGGACGACCACCCTATGCGGGTCCGGCTCCGTGCCCGTTCCGCCCCGCTTCCGGGAAGGGGGCCCGTGCGTCGTGCCGGGAATGCGCCGGTCCGCGCGGCCGCGTTTGTGACCCGGGCCCGGGATCCCTGATGATGATCTCGGCGCCCGCCGGACAAAATCGGCTGATCGGGCCGTGAACAGGCGGTGAACGCCCGCTTCCATTAATCCGATAGCCTCTGCCGACATGCCGCCGCCGCCGTGGGCCCGGGGGCCGTCCCATCACGCACACGCCGGACGCCAGGTCGCGCCGGCACCCAGGGAGTGAGTTCGCTGCCGACCGCCATCCTCACCGGCCAGCCGGTCCCCGGGTCGTCGCTCGAAGGCGATCTGCGGTCGCTCGGCTTCGACGTGCGCCCCGCGTCCGACGCGGCCGAGACCGAGACCCTGCTCGCCGTCGTGCCGGCGAACGAGCGGGTCGCCGTCGTGGACGCCCGCTTCGTCGGGCACGTGCACGCCCTGCGCCTCGGGCTGACCGACCCGCGCTTCGCGGCCTCCGCCCTTCCCGGCGCCGTGTCCGTGCAGCCCGAGGCCCGGCGGGCCCTGACCCGCGCCGTGACCCGGGAGAGCGTGGCCGCCGGCAACGCCGCCGCGGCCCCGGAGGACCTCGTCGGGCGACTCGGCGAGGCACTGGAGGCGGACGGCCTTGCCGTGCACCGCCCGGAGCTCGGCAGCCTCGTCGCCGCGGTCCCCGCCGACCCGCAGGAGCGCAACAGCGTCCGGCAGGCCGTCCTGGCCGTCGACGACGAGGCCGTACGGCTGCGCAGTGCCGTCAAGGCCCGCGACGGCTTCTTCACCACGTACTGCATCAGCCCGTACTCGCGCTACATCGCCCGCTGGTGCGCCCGCCGCGGCCTGACCCCCAACCAGGTCACCACCGCCTCGCTGATCACCGCGCTGATCGCCGCGGGCTGCGCCGCCACCGGCACCCGCGCCGGCTTCGTCGCGGCCGGTCTGCTGCTGCTGTTCTCCTTCGTCCTGGACTGCACGGACGGGCAGCTCGCCCGCTACTCCCTGCAGTACTCGACGCTCGGCGCCTGGCTGGACGCGACCTTCGACCGCGCCAAGGAGTACGCCTACTACGCGGGACTCGCGCTCGGCGCGGCCCGCGGCGGCGACGACGTGTGGGCGCTCGCGCTCGGCGCGATGATCCTCCAGACCTGCCGGCACGTCGTGGACTTCTCCTTCAACGAGGCCAATCACGACGCCACGGCCAACACCAGTCCCACCGCGGCCCTCTCCGACAAGCTCGACAGCGTCGGCTGGACGGTCTGGGTGCGCCGGATGATAGTCCTGCCCATCGGCGAACGATGGGCGATGATCGCCGTCCTGACGGCGCTGACGACCCCCCGCATCACCTTCTACGCGCTGCTCGCCGGCTGCGCCTTCGCGGCGACCTACACGACGGCCGGACGCGTGCTGCGCTCGATAACCCGCAAGGCGAAGCGCACGGACCGGGCGGCGCAGGCGCTGGCGGACCTCGCCGACAACGGACCGCTCGCCGAGCTGGTGGCGCGGTTCCTGCCGGGCAGGTCCCCGGCCCCCGCACTGCTGTGGGCCGGTGCCGGAGCCGTCCTGGTACCGCTCGCGGCCTGGCTCGACGGGCCGGGCTGGTCGGTCGCCCTGTGCGCCGTCGTCTACGTGCTGCTGTCCTCCGAGGCTCTGGTGAAGCCCCTCAAGGGCGCCCTCGACTGGCTCGTCCCCCCGCTCTTCCGGGCCGGCGAATACCTCACCGTCCTGATCCTCGCGGCGAAGTCCGAGGTGAACGGAGCCCTTCCTGCGGCTTTCGGCCTGGTGGCCGCCGTCGCCTACCATCACTACGACACGGTGTACCGCATTCGCGGAAACGCCGGTGCGCCGCCGGCCTGGCTGGTGCGCGCCATCGGGGGCCAGGAGGGCCGGACGCTGCTCGTGGCCGTGCTGGCCGCGCTGCTCACCGCCGCGCAGTTCACGGTCGCGCTCACGGCCCTGGCCGTGGCCGTCGCCCTCGTGGTGCTCGTCGAGAGCATCCGCTTCTGGGTCTCCGCAGGAGCCCCAGCCGTACACGATGAAGGAGAACCCGCATGATCGGCCTCGTGCTGGCGGCCGGCGCCGGACGGCGTCTGCGCCCCTACACCGACAGCCTCCCGAAGGCTCTCGTGCCGGTGGGCCCCGCGGGCATAGAGGACTCCATCACGGTCCTGGACCTGACCCTCGGCAACTTCGCCGAGATCGGCCTGACCGAGGTCGGCATCATCGTCGGCTACCGCAAGGAAGCCGTCTACGACCGCAAGGCCGCCCTCGAGGAGAAGTACGGCCTCAAGATCACCCTCATCGACAACGACAAGGCCGAGGAGTGGAACAACGCCTACTCCCTGTGGTGCGGACGTGACGCCCTCAAGGACGGCGTGATCCTCGCCAACGGCGACACCGTGCACCCCGTCTCCGTCGAGAGGACGCTGCTCGCCGCCCGCGGCGACGGCAAGAAGATCATCCTCGCCCTCGACACGGTGAAGAAGCTCGCCGACGAGGAGATGAAGGTCGTCGTGGACCCCGACAAGGGCGTCCAGAAGATCACCAAGCTCATGGAGCCGTCCGAGGCCACCGGCGAGTACATCGGTGTGACCCTCATCGAGGGCGCCGCCGCCGCCGAGCTCGCCGACGCCCTGAAGACGGTGTGGGAGACCGACCCGCAGCAGTTCTACGAGCACGGCTACCAGGAGCTCGTCAACCGCGGCTTCAGGATCGACGTCGCGCCGATCGGCGAGGTCGCGTGGGTCGAGATCGACAACCACGACGACCTCGCCAAGGGACGTGAGATCGCGTGCCGGTACTGACGAGGCTCATCCCCTCGCCGGTCGTCGTCGACATCCGTCCCGGTGCCCTGGACGACCTGGCGAGCGTGCTCAGCGACGAGCGCATCTCGCACTCGGGCAAGCTGGCCGTCGCGGTCAGCAGCGGCTCGGGCGCCCGGCTGCGCGACCGCATCGCCCCGGCGCTGCCCGGAGCGAGCTGGTACGAGGTCGGCGGCGGCACGCTCGACGACGCCGTCCGGCTGGCCGGCGACATAAGGGCCGGCCACTACGACGCGGTCGTCGGCCTCGGCGGCGGCAAGATCATCGACTGTGCCAAGTTCGCCGCGGCGCGGGTCGGGCTGCCGCTGGTCGCGGTGCCCACGAACCTCGCGCACGACGGACTGTGCTCGCCGGTCGCCACCCTCGACAACGACGCGGGCCGCGGCTCCTACGGCGTGCCGAACCCGATCGCCGTGGTCATCGACCTCGACGTGATCCGTGAGGCGCCGGTCCGGTTCGTCCGGGCGGGCATCGGGGACGCCGTCTCCAACATCAACGCGATCGCGGACTGGGAGCTGTCCAACCGCGTCAAGGGCGAGAAGATCGACGGACTGGCCGCCGCCATGGCGCGCCAGGCGGGCGAGGCCGTGCTCAGGCACCCCGGAGGCGTCGGCGACAACGACTTCCTCCAGGTGCTCGCCGAGGCGCTCGTCCTCACCGGTATCGCGATGTCGATCTCGGGCGACTCCCGGCCGGCCTCCGGCTCCTGCCACGAGATCAACCACGCCTTCGACCTCCTCTTCCCGAAGCGCGCGGCGAGCCACGGCGAGCAGTGCGGCCTGGGCGCGGCCTTCGCGATGTACCTGCGCGGCGCCCACGAGGACGCGGCGTTCATGGCCGAGGTGCTGCGCCGGCACGGACTGCCGGTGCTGCCCGAGGAGATCGGCTTCACCGTGGACGAGTTCGTGCGGGTCGTGGAGTTCGCTCCGCAGACCCGGCCCGGCCGCTACACGATCCTCGAACATCTCGACCTGAAAACCCACCAGATCAAGGACATCTACTCCGACTATGCCAAGGCCATCGGTAGCTGAACTCCGTCCCGTCGTTCACCCCCCAGGGGTGAAGGACCGGCGCAGCGGTGAGCACTGGGCGGGACGCCTGTACATGCGGGAGATCTCGCTGCGCTGCGACCGCTACCTGGTGAACACCAGGATCACGCCCAACCAGCTCACGTACCTGATGACCCTCTGCGGCGTGCTCGCGGCCCCGGCCCTGCTGGTGCCGGGGATCACGGGCGCGGTGCTCGGCGTGGTGATGGTCCAGCTCTATCTGCTGCTCGACTGCGTCGACGGCGAGATAGCGCGCTGGAAGAAGCAGTACTCGCTCGGCGGGGTCTACCTCGACCGCGTCGGCGCCTACCTCACCGACGCGGCCGTCCTGGTCGGCCTCGGCCTGCGCGCCGCGGACCTGTGGGGGACCGGACGCGTCGACTGGCTGTGGGCCTTCCTCGGCACGCTGGCCGCCCTCGGCGCGATCCTGATCAAGGCGGAGACCGACCTCGTCGGCGTCGCCCGCCACCAGGGCGGACTGCCGCCGGTCAAGGAGTCCGCCTCCGAGCCCCGCTCGTCGGGCGTGGCGCTGGCCCGCAGGGCGGCCGCGGCGCTCAAGTTCCACCGGCTGATCCTCGGCATCGAGGCGTCCCTGCTGATCCTGCTCCTCGCCGTCGCGGACCAGATCAGGGGCGACCTGTTCTTCACCCGGCTCGGCACCGCCGTGCTCGCCGGCATCGCGCTCCTGCAGACCGTGCTGCACCTGGTGTCCATCCTCGCCTCCAGCAGGCTCAAATGAGTACGGCGGCCAAGGTCGGCGCGGTGATCATCACCATGGGCAACCGACCCGACGAACTCAGGGCCCTGCTCGACTCCGTCGCCAAGCAGAACGGCGAGCGCGTCGAGGTGGTGGTGGTCGGCAACGGCTCACCCGTCCCGGACGTCCCCGCGGGGGTCCGCACGGTCGAGCTGCCCGAGAACCTCGGCATCCCCGGCGGCCGCAACGTGGGCATCGAGGCCTTCGGCCCCGGCGGCACGGACGTGGACATCCTCCTCTTCCTGGACGACGACGGCCTGCTGGCCCACCACGACACGGCCGAGCTGTGCCGCCGGGCCTTCGCCGACGACCCGGAGCTCGGCATCATCAGCTTCCGCATCGCCGACCCCGACACCGGTGTGACCCAGCGCCGCCACGTGCCGAGGCTGCGCGCCTCCGACCCGATGCGCTCCTCGCGCGTCACCACGTTCCTCGGCGGCGCCAACGCGGTCCGTACGAAGGTCCTGGCCGAGGTCGGCGGACTCCCGGACGCCTTCTTCTACGCCCACGAGGAGACCGACCTGGCCTGGCGGGCCCTCGACGCCGGCTGGATGATCGACTACCGCTCCGACATGGTGCTGTACCACCCCACGACCGCCCCCTCGCGGCACGCGGTGTACCACCGGATGGTGGCCCGCAACCGCGTGTGGCTCGCGCGCCGAAACCTTCCCGCGCCCCTCGTCCCGGTCTACCTCGGCGTCTGGATGCTCCTGACGCTGCTGCGCCGCCCCTCGCGGGCCGCGCTGCGGGCCTGGTTCGGCGGATTCCGGGAAGGCTGGAGGAGTCCCTGCGGACCGAGGCGTCCCATGAGGTGGCGCACCGTGTGGCGGCTGACCCGACTGGGCCGGCCTCCGGTCATCTGACAAGCTCGGTCCTGAGAGCACCCGGGACCCACCTGATTCCCGGCTCATGCCCACGTCCCATCGGCTGTGCGCATCTTGAAGACGAAAGTTCCCCTTGTGAGTGAGACCACGCATGACGGCGGAGTCGCGGTGAGCGACCGGCTGTCGCCCGATGACGGGCTTTCCGCGGCCGAACTGGCCGCCAAGTACGGCCTCGCGGTCAGCGGGGCCCGGCCCGGACTGATCCAGTACGTCCGTCAGCTCTGGGGCCGGCGGCACTTCATCCTCGCGTTCTCGCAGGCGAAGCTCACCGCCCAGTACAGCCAGGCCAAGCTGGGCCAGCTCTGGCAGGTGGTGACGCCGCTGCTCAACGCGGCGGTCTACTACCTGATCTTCGGGCTGATCCTCCAGGCCAACAAGGGTTTGTCGCACGACGTGTACATCCCGTTCCTGGTGACCGGCGTCTTCGTGTTCACCTTCACGCAGAGCTCGGTGATGGCGGGTGTGCGGGCGATCTCCGGCAACCTGGGGCTGGTGCGCGCGCTGCACTTCCCGCGCGCCTCGCTGCCGGTGTCCTTCGCGCTCCAGCAGCTCCAGCAGCTGCTGTTCTCGATGCTCGTGCTGTTCGTCGTGGCGATCGCCTTCGGCAGCTACCCGGGCCCGTCCTGGCTGCTGATCGTCCCGGTGCTGTTCCTGCAGTTCCTGTTCAACACCGGTCTCGCGCTGATCGTGGCGCGGATGGGCGCCAAGACGCCCGACCTCGCCCAGCTCATGCCGTTCATCATGCGCACCTGGATGTACGCCTCCGGTGTCATGTTCTCCATCAGCACCATGCTGGCCGGCCGCCCCGAGTGGATCGCCCGGGTGCTCCAGGTGAACCCGGCCGCCGTCTACATGGACCTGATGCGCTTCGCGCTCATCGACGGCTACGGCTCCTCCAACCTGCCCCCGCACGTGTGGGCCATCGCCGTCTTCTGGGCCGTGGTCACGGCCGTCGGCGGCTTCGTCTACTTCTGGAAGGCTGAGGAGAGGTACGGCCGTGGCTGAGCTCGACAAGAGGTCGCACATTCCGACCGTCATCGCGGACGAACTGCACATCGTCTACCGCGTGAACGGCGCCAAGACCGGCAAGGGCAGCGCCACCGCCGCCCTCAGCCGCATCCTCAAGCGCGGCGAGGAGCGCGGTGTGCGCAAGGTGCACGCCGTCAGGGGCGTCTCCTTCACCGCCTACCGCGGTGAGGCCATCGGCCTGATCGGCTCGAACGGCTCCGGCAAGTCCACGCTCCTGCGGGCCATCGCCGGTCTGCTCCCCGCCGAGAAGGGCAAGGTCTACACCGACGGCCAGCCCTCGCTGCTCGGCGTGAACGCGGCCCTGATGAACGACCTGACCGGCGAGCGGAACGTGATCCTGGGCGGGCTCGCCATGGGCATGTCCCGCGAGCAGATCAAGGAGCGCTACCAGGAGATCGTCGACTTCTCGGGCATCAACGAGAAGGGCGACTTCAT
>NZ_JBHYPZ010000083.1:0-15284 GCF_042746485.1 Streptomyces sp. NPDC058751
GTTACCGGCGGCTTACGCTGCGCTCCCCGGCCCCCCCCCCGTTTTCCCCGGCCCGCCCCGCACAGCGTGCCCGGCGATCCGTGGCGCCCCGCCCCCCCGAGGGGTGCCGGGCCTCACGGCCGTGTGCGAGGTCTTCGCGGACTACAGGCCCGCGGCCTTGCGCAGGGCGTCCACCCGGTCCGTCCGCTCCCACGTGAAGTCGGGCAGCTCGCGGCCGAAGTGGCCGTAGGCGGCGGTCTGGGAGTAGATCGGGCGGAGCAGGTCGAGGTCGCGGATGATGGCCGCCGGGCGGAGGTCGAAGACGTCCGTGATGGCGGTCTCGATCTTCTCGGCCTCCACCTTGGCGGTGCCGAAGGTCTCGACGAACAGACCCACGGGCTCGGCCTTGCCGATCGCGTAGGCGACCTGGACCTCGCAGCGCGAGGCGAGGCCCGCGGCGACGACGTTCTTCGCGACCCAGCGCATCGCGTAGGCGGCGGAGCGGTCGACCTTGGACGGGTCCTTGCCGGAGAAGGCGCCGCCGCCGTGGCGGGCCATGCCGCCGTACGTGTCGATGATGATCTTGCGGCCGGTGAGGCCGGCGTCGCCCATCGGGCCGCCGATCTCGAAGCGGCCGGTCGGGTTGACCAGCAGGCGGTAGCCCTCGGTCTCCAGCTTGATGCCGTCCTCGAGGAGGGCCTTCAGCTCCGGCTCCACCACGAACTCGCGGATGTCGGGGGCGAGCAGGGACTCCAGGTCGATGTCCGAGGCGTGCTGCGAGGAGACGACGACGGTGTCCAGACGGACCGCCTTGTCGCCGTCGTACTCGATGGTGACCTGGGTCTTGCCGTCGGGGCGCAGGTACGGGATGGTCCCGTTCTTGCGGACGTCGGACAGCCGGCGCGAGAGCTTGTGCGCGAGGTGGATCGGGAGCGGCATCAGGTTCGGGGTCTCGTCGGTGGCGTACCCGAACATCAGGCCCTGGTCGCCCGCGCCCTGCCTGTCGAGCTCGTCCTCGTCGCCCTCGACACGGGACTCGTACGCCGTGTCGACACCCTGCGCGATGTCCGGGGACTGGGAACCGATCGACACCGAGACACCGCAGGACGCCCCGTCGAAGCCCTTCTTCGACGAGTCGTAGCCGATCTCCAGGATCTTCTCGCGGACGAGCTGCGCGATCGGCGCGTACGCCTTGGTCGTGACCTCTCCGGCCACGTGCACCAGGCCGGTGGTGATGAGCGTCTCCACGGCGACCCGGGACGTCGGGTCCTCTCGCAGGAGGGCATCGAGAATGGTGTCGCTGATCTGGTCAGCGATCTTGTCGGGGTGACCCTCGGTCACGGACTCCGAGGTGAACAGGCGACGGGACACAACGCTCCCTGTGGTTGCAGCGGCTGCTGGCTGATCATTGGTGGACGGCCGGGGGCTGCGCCCGGCGTCGTCCGAGAACAGTTTATCGGTCGCACTCGGCCGCGGGACCCCTGTCTCGCCTCTCGGAAGGCCTGTGACCTGCGGCACGGGCATTCTGCGCCATCGTCACCACTCTCCGCCAGGGTCGCCACGCCCGTTTTTGCGGACTTTGTGGTGACGGGTGCGATGAGTGAGCTTTTCACACCAGTCGGCGTGTCACCAGATCCCACACCGTCTCGGCCAAGGCTTCCTTCGGACCGTACGGCACCGGGGTCTCGCTCCCGTCGGCTCCGAGCACGACCGCCTCGTTCTCCTCGGAGCCGAAGGTCTTGCGCTCCCCCACCTCGTTCACCACCAGGAGATCGCAGCCCTTGCGCTCCAGCTTCGTCCGCCCGTTGGACAGGACGTCGTCGGTCTCGGCGGCGAATCCCACCACGACCTGGCCGGGGCGCGCGCGCTCCGCGGAGATCTCCGCGAGGATGTCCGGATTTCGGACCAGGACGATGGGTTCCGGCTCCGCGCCGTCCTTCTTCTTGATCTTCCCTGCCGCGTACGCGGCAGGGCGGAAGTCCGCCACCGCGGCCGCCATCACCACCGCGTCGGCGTCCGGGGCCGCCTTCAGCACGGCCTCCCGCATCTGCGCGGCGGTGCCGACCTGGACCACGTCGACCCCGGCAGGGTCCGCGAGCCCCGTGTTCGCGGCGATCAGGGTGACCCTGGCGCCGCGCGCGGCGGCGGTGCGGGCGAGCGCGTACCCCTGCTTGCCGGAGGAGCGGTTGCCGAGGAAGCGGACCGGGTCGAGGGGCTCCCGGGTGCCGCCGGCGCTGACGACGACGTGCCGTCCGGCGAGATCCGGTTCGGTGACCCCGCGGGCGAGGACACGGCGGCAGACCTCGAAGATCTCCCCCGGGTCGGGCAGCCGCCCCTTGCCGGTGTCGACGCCGGTCAGGCGCCCCACGGCGGGCTCGACGACGACGGCGCCGCGCCGCCGCAGGGTCGCCACGTTCTCCTGGGTCGCCGGGTGCTCCCACATCTCGGTGTGCATGGCGGGCGCGAAGACGACCGGACAGCGGGCGGTGAGCAGGGTGTTGGTGAGGAGGTCGTCGGCGAGCCCGTGGGCGGCCTTGGCGAGCATGTCGGCCGTGGCGGGGGCGACCACCACGAGGTCCGCGTTCTGCCCGATGCGGACGTGCGGGACCTCGTGGACGTCCGACCAGACCTCGGTGGACACGGGGTGGCCCGAGAGCGCGGACCAGGTGGCGGCGCCGACGAACTCCAGCGCGGAGGCGGTGGGCACGACCCGTACGTCGTGCCCCGACTCCGTCAGCCGTCGCAGCAGCTCGCAGGCCTTGTACGCGGCGATGCCACCGCTGACTCCCAGAACGACCTTCGGCTTGTCCACCGTCTCTCCCCGGGCTCGGAAACGCAACGACTCCATGACACACCACAGGCCCGGCAGTCGCGCCGCCGGGCCTGTGATGAGCGTTTGATACGACTACTGAGCGGGGCCTTCGACGGCCTCGGAGGTCAGCAGGCCCGCGTTGATCTCGCGCAGGGCGATCGACAGCGGCTTCTCGTGGACGTGGGTGTCGACGAGCGGACCGACGTACTCGAGGAGACCCTCACCGAGCTGCGAGTAGTACGCGTTGATCTGACGGGCACGCTTGGCCGCGTAGATCACCAGGCTGTACTTCGAGTCGGTTGCCTCGAGGAGCTCGTCGATCGGAGGGTTGATGATGCCCTCGGGCGCGGTGATGGAAGAGGACACGCTCTGCCTTCCGAAAGGTGGAAATTGACCTGAAAGATCAAACAACTTCCACCAAGGCTAGCAGCTCGCGGGCCACGTCCTCGACGGAGGTGTTGACAAGGGTGGTATCGAACTCCGGCTCGGCGGCGAGTTCGACCTTGGCCGCCTCCAGGCGGCGTTCGATCACCTCGGGCGGCTCGGTGCCCCGCCCGGTGAGCCTGCGCACCAGCTCCTCCCAGGAGGGCGGGGCCAGGAACACGAGCAGCGCGTCCTTCATGGACTCGCGGACCTGCCGGGCTCCCTGGAGGTCGATCTCCAGGAGGACCGGCTTGCCCGACTCCAGGTGCTCCGTGACCGCGGCGCGCGGGGTGCCGTAGCGGTTGCCGGCGAACTCGGCCCACTCCAGGAGCTCGCCGTTGGCGATCAGCTTGTCCATCTCGTCGTCGGAGACGAAGAAGTAGTGGACTCCGTGCTTCTCGCCGGGGCGCGGCTTGCGGGTCGTCGCGGACACCGAGAGCCAGAGCTCGGGGTGCGCGTTGCGCATATGCGCGACGACCGTGCTCTTGCCGACCCCCGAGGGGCCGGAGAGCACGGTCAGCCGCGGACGTACGTCCGGGGGTACGGGGGAAGTCCCCCGGGGTGTTGCAGCCATGCAGCGATTATTCCAGCAATCCCGGTGTGTCCAGGACTCAGGCGCCGGAACCGCCGAACTCGCGCTCCAAAGAGGCGATCTGGTTCGAGCCGAGACCGCGCACGCGGCGGCTCTCGGAGATCCCGAGTCGCTCCATGATCTGCTTGGCGCGGACCTTGCCCACGCCCGGCAGGGACTCCAGGAGAGCGGAGACCTTCATCTTGCCGATGACGTCGTTCTCCTGGCCCTGCTTGATGACCTCGTGAAGAGAGGCGCCGGAGTGCTTGAGTCGATTCTTGACCTCGGCCCGCTCCCGGCGAGCCGCGGCGGCCTTTTCGAGCGCGGCTGCGCGCTGTTCAGGGGTAAGGGGCGGAAGAGCCACGCCTACGTCACCTCGGATGTCGAACTGTCGGATACGGACCGGTGAGGAACCTAGTCGCCCCACACCCGGGAGCTCCGGGCAACACGCTCGCCCGTTCTCCCTGCTGCCTTGACGGCCCGGGAGGTGCTCCCACTCGTCGGAGACTAGCGGGCAAGTGCGCCGGAGTCAGCGAGAACGAAGGAAAAGTCCTGGTCAGCCTCCCTGGAGCCCGGCATTTAAGACAAACCTCCCCGGATTTGAGGATGTATTCAGACTCGGGGAGCCCGGAAGGCACTCGTCTGAGGACTCTCGAACGGCTGTCGGAACGCTCAGGCGGCCGCCACGGCCGCCCTGATCTCCTCCGCGAACCCCTCGGCCGACTCCCGCAGGGCCATGACGTCGGGACCGTGCCGCAGGACACCCCGGCTCACGTTCGGGACGACGTTGCGCACGGCGGCCCCGAAGACACCCGCCAGATCGGCCGCGGTCGCTCCCTGGGCGCCGATGCCGGGCGCGAGGAGCGGTCCGTTGATCTCCAGGTCGTAGGAGGAGAGATCGCCGAGGGTGGCGCCGACGACCGCCCCGAAGGAGCCGAGCGGCCTCTCGTCCGCGTTCTCGGCCGCCAGGTGCCCGAGCATCGTCGCTCCGACGTTCCGCCCGTCCGCGCGCACGGCGTGCTGCACCTCGCCGCCCTCCGGGTTGGAGGTGAGCGCGAGCACGAAGAGCCCGGCACCGCTCTCGCGCGCCAGCTCGACCGCGGGCTTCAGCGAGCCGTAGCCGAGGTAGGGCGAGACGGTCAGCGCGTCCGAGAAGAGCGGCGCGTCCTTGCGCAGGAAGGTCTCGGCGTACGCGGCCATGGTCGAGCCGATGTCGCCGCGCTTGGCGTCCATCACGACCAGCGCGCCGGCCGCCCGCGCCTGTTCGACGGACTTCTCCAGGACGGCGATCCCGCGCGAGCCGAACCGCTCGAAGAACGCGCTCTGCGGCTTCAGGACGGCGACGCGCTCGGCGAGCGCCTCGACGACCGTGCGGCTGAACCGCTCCAGGCCCGCGATGTCGTCGCCGAGCCCCCAGTCGGCGAGCAGGGAGGCGTGCGGGTCGATGCCCACGCACAGGGGACCGCGCTCGTCCATGGCGCGGCGAAGGCGCGCGCCGAAGGGTTCCAGGCTCATGCGGACTTCCTCACGTCGGCGCCGACCGCGTCGGCGAGGGTGGCGTACGGGCTGTTGCGCAGACGGGCGGCGAGTCCCTTGTGGACCGCGCGGCCCCAGAAGGGGCCCTCGTAGATGAAGGCGCTGTAGCCCTGGACCAGCGTGGCGCCGGCCAGGATGCGCTGCCAGGCGTCCTCGGCGTTCTCGACGCCGCCGACGCCCACCAGGGTGATCCGGTCGCCCACGCGCGCGTAGAGGCGCCTCAGGACCTCCAGGGAGCGCGCCTTGAGCGGCGCGCCGGACAGGCCGCCGGTCTCCTTCACCACGGCGGGGTCGGACGTCAGCCCGAGTCCCTCGCGGGCGATGGTCGTGTTCGTGGCGATGATCCCGTCCAGGCCGAGTTCGACGGCGAGGTCGGCGACCGCGTCGACGTCCTCGTCGGCGAGGTCGGGCGCGATCTTGACGAGGAGCGGGACGCGCCGGTCGGTGACGGAGCGGTCGGCGGCCTCGCGGACGGCGCTGAGCAGCGGGCGCAGCGCCTCGGTGGCCTGGAGGTTGCGCAGGCCGGGGGTGTTCGGGGACGAGACGTTGACGACGAGGTAGTCGGCGTGCCGGGCGAGGCGCTCGGTCGACTTCACGTAGTCGCCGACGGCCTCCTCCTCGGGGACGACCTTGGTCTTGCCGATGTTGACGCCGACGACGGTCTTGAAGACGGGCGTACGGGCCGCCAGGCGCTCGGAGACGGCCGCGGAGCCCTCGTTGTTGAATCCCATGCGGTTGATCAGCGCGCGGTCCGGCACGAGGCGGAACAGCCGCTTCCTGGGGTTGCCCGGCTGGGGCTCCCCGGTGACCGTGCCGATCTCGATGTGGTCGAAGCCGAGCATCGCCATGCCGTCGATCGCCACGGCGTTCTTGTCGAAGCCGGCCGCGAGGCCGAAGGGCCCGTGCATGCGCAGGCCGAGCGCCTCGGTGCGCAGCTCCTCGTACCGCGGCGCGAGCACGGCGGCGGCGAAGGTGCGCAGGACGGGGACGCGGGCGAGGAGCCGGATCCAGCGGAAGGCGAGGTGGTGCGCCCGCTCCGGGTCCATCCGCTTGAAGACGAGGTCGAAGAAGAGCTTGTACATGATCATGTCCTCGTAAGAGCCCGGTGAGGGGCGCCTCTTGAAGGGGCAGGGGGCCGCATGAAGAGGGGGACACCGTTTCCGGTGTCCCCCTCGGGGCCGCTAGTCGCGCGCCGCGGTCAGATGCTCGGCGTGTTCCTGGAGCGAGCGCACGCCCACGTCGCCGTGGTTGAGCGCGTCGATGCCCTGGACGGCGGCGGCGAGCGCCTGCACCGTCGTCAGGCACGGGACCGAGCGGGCCACGGCCGCCGTGCGGATCTCGTAGCCGTCGAGACGGCCGCCGGTGCCGTACGGCGTGTTGACGATGAGGTCGACCTCGCCGTCGTGGATGAGCTGGACGATGGTCTTCTCGCCGTTCGGGCCCTCGCCCTCGCTCTGCTTGCGCACGATCGTGGCGTGGATGCCGTTGCGCTTGAGCACCTCGGCGGTGCCGGAGGTGGCCATCAGCTCGAAGCCGTGGGCGACGAGTTCGCGCGCCGGGAAGATCATCGAGCGCTTGTCGCGGTTGGCGACGGAGATGAACGCGCGGCCCTTGGTGGGCAGCGGGCCGTACGCGCCGGCCTGCGACTTGGCGTAGGCGGTGCCGAACACCGAGTCGATGCCCATGACCTCGCCGGTGGAGCGCATCTCCGGGCCGAGCACCGTGTCGACGCCGCGTCCGTGGATGTCGCGGAAGCGCGACCACGGCATGACGGCCTCCTTGACGGAGATCGGCGCGTCGAGCGGCAGGGTTCCGCCGTCGCCGTTCGCCGGCAGCAGGCCCTCGGCGCGCAGCTCGGCGACGGTCGCGCCCAGCGAGATGCGGGCGGCGGCCTTCGCGAGCGGCACCGCGGTCGCCTTCGAGGTGAAGGGGACGGTGCGCGAGGCGCGCGGGTTGGCCTCCAGGACGTAGAGGATGTCCCCGGCCATCGCGAACTGGATGTTGATCAGACCGCGGACGCCGACGCCCTTGGCGATGGCCTCGGTGGAGGCGCGCAGCCGCTTGATGTCGAAGCCGCCCAGCGTGATCGGGGGCAGGGCGCACGCCGAGTCGCCGGAGTGGATGCCGGCCTCCTCGATGTGCTCCATGACGCCGCCGAGGTAGAGCTCCTCGCCGTCGTACAGCGCGTCGACGTCGATCTCGATCGCGTCGTCGAGGAACCGGTCGACGAGGACCGGCCGGGAGGGGCTGATCTCGGTCGACTCGGCGATGTACGAGGACAGCCGGGTCTCGTCGTAGACGATCTCCATGCCGCGTCCGCCGAGGACGTACGAGGGGCGGACCAGGACCGGGTAGCCGATCTCGTCGGCGATGGCCTTGGCCTCGGCGAAGGTGGTGGCGGTGCCGTGCTTGGGGGCGGGCAGGCCCGCCTCGGCGAGGACCCGTCCGAAGGCGCCGCGGTCCTCGGCGGCGTGGATCGCCTCGGGCGAGGTGCCCACGATCGGCACGCCGTTGTCCTTGAGCGCCTGCGACAGGCCGAGCGGGGTCTGGCCGCCGAGCTGGACCACGACACCGGCGACGGGGCCGGCCTGCTGCTCCGCGTGGACGATCTCCAGCACGTCTTCCAGCGTCAGCGGCTCGAAGTACAGGCGGTCGGAGGTGTCGTAGTCCGTGGAGACGGTCTCGGGGTTGCAGTTGACCATCACGGTCTCGTAGCCCGCGTCGCTGAGCGCGAAGGAGGCGTGGACGCAGGAGTAGTCGAACTCGATGCCCTGGCCGATGCGGTTCGGGCCGGAGCCCAGGATGATCACCGCGGGCTTCTCGCGGGACGCGACCTCGGTCTCCTCGTCGTAGGAGGAGTAGAAGTACGGCGTCCTCGCGGCGAACTCGGCGGCGCAGGTGTCGACCGTCTTGTAGACGGGGCGCACGCCCAGCGCGTGCCGCACCTCGCGGACGACGTCCTCGCGCAGCCCGCGGATCTCGGCGATCTGGGCGTCGGAGAAGCCGTGCCGCTTGGCCTCGGCGAGCAGCTCGGGGTAGAGCTTGTCGGCGGCGGCCAGCTCGTCCGCGATCTCCTTGATCAGGAAGAGCTGGTCGACGAACCACGGGTCGATCTTCGTGGACTCGAAGACCTCGTCGGGCGTGGCGCCGGCGCGGATGGCCTGCATGACGGTGTTGATCCGGCCGTCGGTGGGGCGGACCGCCTCGCGCAGCAGCTCGGCCTTGTCGCCGGGGTCGCCGACGAAGGTGAACTGGCTGCCCTTCTTCTCCAGGGAGCGCAGTGCCTTCTGGAGGGCCTCGGTGAAGTTGCGGCCGATCGCCATGGCCTCGCCGACCGACTTCATGGTGGTCGTGAGGGTGGAGTCGGCGGAGGGGAACTTCTCGAAGGCGAAGCGGGGGGCCTTCACCACGACGTAGTCGAGGGTCGGCTCGAAGGAGGCCGGGGTCTTCTCGGTGATGTCGTTCGGGATCTCGTCGAGCGTGTAGCCGACGGCGAGCTTGGCCGCGATCTTGGCGATGGGGAAGCCGGTCGCCTTGGAGGCGAGGGCCGAGGACCGCGAGACGCGCGGGTTCATCTCGATGACGATGATGCGGCCGTCGTCGGGGTTGACCGCGAACTGGATGTTGCAGCCGCCGGTGTCGACGCCGACCTCACGGATGATCGCGATGCCGATGTCGCGCAGCCGCTGGTACTCGCGGTCGGTGAGCGTCATGGCCGGGGCGACGGTGATGGAGTCGCCGGTGTGGACGCCCATCGGGTCGAAGTTCTCGATGGAGCAGACGACCACGACGTTGTCGTTCTTGTCGCGCATCAGCTCCAGCTCGTACTCCTTCCAGCCGAGGATGGACTCCTCAAGGAGCACCTCGGTGGTCGGGGAGAGCGTGAGGCCCTGGCCGGCGATGCGGCGCAGTTCGTCCTCGTCGTGGGCGAAGCCGGAGCCGGCGCCGCCCATGGTGAAGGAGGGGCGGACGACGACGGGGTAGCCGCCGAGGGTGTCGACGCCCTTGAGGACGTCGTCCATGGAGTGGCAGATGACGGACCGGGCGGACTCGCCGTGGCCGATCTTCTCGCGCACGGCCTCGACGACGCCCTTGAAGAGGTCGCGGTCCTCGCCCTTGTTGATGGCCTCGACGTTGGCGCCGATGAGCTCGACGCCGTACTTCGCCAGCACACCCTGCTCGTGCATGGAGATGGCGGTGTTGAGGGCCGTCTGGCCGCCGAGGGTCGGCAGCAGGACGTCGGGGCGCTCCTTGGCGATGATCTTCTCGACGAACTCGGGGGTGATCGGCTCGACGTAGGTGGCGTCGGCGATCTCCGGGTCGGTCATGATCGTCGCCGGGTTGGAGTTGACGAGGATGACCCGCAGGCCCTCGGACCTGAGGACGCGGCACGCCTGGGTGCCGGAGTAGTCGAACTCGGCGGCCTGGCCGATGACGATCGGGCCGGAGCCGATGACCAGGACGGACTGGATATCGGTGCGCTTAGGCACGCTGGCCCTCCATCAGAGAAACGAAGCGGTCGAACAGGTAGGCGGCGTCGTGCGGTCCTGCCGCTGCTTCGGGGTGGTACTGGACGCTGAAGGCCGGCTGGTCGAGCAGGTGGAGGCCCTCCACCACGTTGTCGTTGAGGCAGACGTGGGAGACCTCGGCGCGGCCGTAGGGGGTCTGGGAGACCTCGTCGAGCGGTGCGTCGACGGCGAAGCCGTGGTTGTGCGCGGTGACCTCGACCTTGCCGGTCGTGCGGTCCTGCACGGGCTGGTTGATGCCGCGGTGGCCGTACTTCAGCTTGTACGTGCCGAAGCCGAGGGCGCGGCCGAGGATCTGGTTGCCGAAGCAGATGCCGAACAGCGGCGTCTTACGGGCGAGGACTTCCTTCATGACGGCGACGGGACCGTCGGCGGTCGCCGGGTCGCCGGGGCCGTTGGAGAAGAAGACGCCGTCCGGGTTCACGGCGTAGACGTCCTCGGCGGTGGCCGTCGCGGGCAGGACGTGCACCTCGATGCCGCGTTCGGCCATCCGGTGCGGGGTCATGCCCTTGATGCCGAGGTCGACGGCGGCGACGGTGAACTTCTTCGTCCCGATCGCGGGGACGACGTACGTCTCCTTGGTGGCGACCTCGGCGGCGAGGTCCGCGCCCTGCATCTCGGGCGCCTGGCGCACCTGGGCGAGCATGGTGCCCTCGTCGGGCAGCGCGTTGCCGGAGAAGATGCCGACGCGCATGGCGCCGCGCTCGCGCAGGTGGCGGGTGAGGGCGCGGGTGTCGATGCCGCTGATGCCGACGACGCCCTGGCCCCGCAGTTCCTCGTCCAGCGAGCGCCGGGCGCGCCAGTTGGAGGACACGCGCGCGGGGTCGCGGACGACGTATCCGGCGACCCAGATCCGCTTCGACTCGGGGTCCTCGTCGTTGACGCCGGTGTTGCCGACGTGCGGGGCGGTCATCACGACGACCTGGCGGTGGTAAGAGGGATCGGTGAGGGTCTCCTGGTAGCCGGTCATGCCGGTGGAGAACACCGCTTCGCCGAAGGTCTCCCCCACGGCCCCGTAGGAGCGGCCGCGGAAGACCCGGCCGTCCTCCAGGACGAGCACGGCGGGAAGCGCCTTTTCCTTCTGTGAGGCGTTCCCCTGGGTGGAGGTCGTCATCGTGCGCCTTCCGTTTCCGTCTTGTTGATCATGTCGTTCAGGGTGTCGGCCCATTCGTTGTGCTCGGCCGCGCGGTCCGAGCGGAAACCGGAGTCGAGGAGCCGGTCGCCGTGCGCCCAGGTCACGACGAGGAGTCCGCCCTCGGTGAGGACCTTGCCCGCGATGCCCTTGTCGAGCCGGGCCCCGCGCAGCTGCGCGGCCGGGATGAAGAAGTCGTCCGCTCCGGGGCGTACGACGTCCAGTCCCGCGTCCGTCAGGGTGAGCTCGGCCCGGCTTCGGGTGCCCAGGCCGTGCGCCACGATGCGGTCGAGCCACTGCCCGGCGGTGGTGGAGCCGTGGTACCGGCCGCTCATGCCCAGTCTGGCCGGGCCGGGGTCTTCCGGCGCGGTGGGGAGCTCCGGCAGGTCGCCCTGGAGGGTGCCGCGCCACTTCCAGCCCTCGCGCATCAGCCAGTAGACGAGCGCCACGAAGAGGGCGAGGCCCACGAGCCAGCCGATCCGGGCGGGCCAGTCGGTCACCTCCGCGGACTTCTGCGCGGCGGCGATGGGGAGGAGAGGTGTCACGCGAGTTTCCCGTCGACGAGGGTGGCCTTGCCCCGCAGCCAGGTGTGGGTGACCCGGCCCGGCAGCTCACGGCCCTCGTAGGGGGTGTTGCGGCTGCGCGAGGCGAAGCCAGCGGGGTCCACGGTCCCACGGTATGCCGTGTCGACGAGCGTGAGGTTGGCGGGCTCACCTGCCGAGACGGGACGTCCGTGGCCGGTGGCCCGGCCGATCGCGGCGGGCTTCACGGACATGCGGTCGGCGACGCCGGCCCAGTCGAGCAGTCCGGTCTCGACCATCGTCTGCTGGACGACGGACAGCGCGGTCTCGAGACCGACCATGCCCATGGCGGCGGCGGCCCACTCGCAGTCCTTGTCCTCGTGCGGGTGCGGCGCGTGGTCGGTGGCGACGATGTCGATCGTGCCGTCGGCGAGCGCCTCGCGCAGCGCCATGACGTCCCGCTCGGTGCGCAGCGGCGGGTTCACCTTGTAGACCGGGTTGTACGACCGCACCAGTTCGTCGGTGAGGAGCAGGTGGTGCGGGGTGACCTCGGCGGTGACGTCGATGCCGCGGGACTTGGCCCAGCGGACGATCTCGACGCTGCCGGCGGTCGACAGGTGGCAGATGTGGACGCGGGAGCCGACGTGCTCGGCGAGCAGGACGTCCCGGGCGATGATCGACTCCTCGGCCACCGCGGGCCAGCCGCCGAGTCCGAGTTCGGCGGAGACGACGCCCTCGTTCATCTGGGCGCCCTCGGTGAGGCGGGGCTCCTGGGCGTGCTGGGCGACGACGCCGCCGAATGCCTTCACGTACTCCAGCGCGCGGCGCATGATCACCGCGTCGTCGACGCACTTGCCGTCGTCGGAGAAGACGGTGACGCCGGCGGCGGACTCGTGCATGGCGCCGAGCTCGGCGAGCTTCTTGCCCTCCAGGCCGACGGTGACGGCACCGATCGGCTGCACGTCGCAGTAGCCGTGCTCCTGCCCGAGCCGGTAGACCTGCTCGACCACACCGGCGGTGTCGGCGACCGGGAAGGTGTTGGCCATGGCGAACACGGCCGTGAAGCCGCCGCTCGCCGCCGCGCGGGTGCCGGTCAGGACGGTCTCGGAGTCCTCGCGGCCGGGCTCGCGCAGATGGGTGTGCAGGTCGACCAGACCCGGCAGGAGCACCTTGCCGTCGGCCTCGACGACCTCGGCGCCCTCGGCGGACAGGCCGGTGCCGACGGCCTCGATGACCTCGCCGTCGATCAGGACGTCCTGCGGCTCGCCGCCGAGCACCTTCGCACCACGGATAAGGATCTTGCTCATTTGTCTTACTTCTCCTCGATGGTGCGGGCGTGGGTGACGGCGGGCTCGTTGCCGCCGAGCAGCAGGTACAGGACGGCCATGCGGATGGAGACACCGTTGGCGACCTGCTCCACGACGGTGCAGCGCTCGGAGTCGGCGACCTCGGCGGTGATCTCCATGCCGCGGACCATCGGGCCGGGGTGCATCACGATGGCGTGCTCCGGCATTTTCGCCATGCGGTCGCCGTCGAGCCCGTAGCGACGCGAGTACTCGCGCTCGGTCGGGAAGAACGCCGCGTTCATCCGCTCGCGCTGCACGCGCAGCATCATCACGGCGTCGGACTTGGACAGGGTGCTGTCCAGGTCGTACGAGATCTCGCAGGGCCAGCTCTCCACGCCGACGGGCACCAGGGTCGGCGGGGCGACGAGGGTGACCTCGGCGCCCAGGGTGTGCAGCAGGTCGACGTTCGAGCGGGCGACCCGGCTGTGCAGGACGTCGCCGACGATCGTGATGCGCTTGCCGGACAGGTCCTGGCCGAGGCCGGCGTCCCGGCCGACGAGCCGGCGGCGCATGGTGAACGCGTCGAGCAGGGCCTGGGTGGGGTGCTGGTGGGTGCCGTCGCCCGCGTTGATGACGGCGGCGTCGATCCAGCCGGAGGTGGCGAGGCGGTAGGGGGCCCCGGAGGCGCCGTGCCGGATGACGACGGCGTCGACGCCCATGGCCTCCAGGGTCTGGGCGGTGTCCTTGAGGGACTCGCCCTTGGAGACGCTCGACCCCTTGGCGGTGAAGTTGATGACGTCCGCGGACAGGCGCTTCTCGGCGGCCTCGAAGGAGATCCGGGTGCGCGTCGAGTCCTCGAAGAAGAGGTTGACGACGGTGCGGCCGCGCAGGGTCGGCAGTTTCTTGATCGGCCGGTCGGCGACCCGGGCCATCTCCTCGGCGGTGTCGAGGATCAGGACGGCGTCGTCGCGGGTGAGGTCGGCGGCCGAGATGAGATGACGCTGCATCTGTCAGGCTCCGTAAGGAAGTTCAGGGAGGATTCGGGCATGCGGGTGCGCTGGGGGGCACGTCACGGCGCGGGCCGGAGTGCTATCGGGGCGCGCCCGGGGAGGTCCGCTTGGCACCGAGCAGCACGGTGTCGCGACCGTCCTCCTCGGCGAGCTGGACCTTGACCGTCTCCCGCAGCGACGTGGGGAGGTTCTTGCCGACGTAGTCGGCGCGGATGGGCAGTTCGCGGTGGCCCCGGTCGACGAGGACGGCGAGCTGCACGGCGCGCGGACGGCCGATGTCGTTCAGCGCGTCGAGCGCTGCGCGGATGGTGCGGCCGGAGAAGAGCACGTCGTCGACGAGGACGACGAGGCTGCCGTCGATGCCGTCACCGGGGATCTCGGTGCGGGCCAGCGCGCGCGGCGGGTGCATGCGCAGGTCGTCGCGGTACATCGTGATGTCGAGGGACCCGACCGGGATCTTGCTGCCGGTGATCTCTTCGAGCTTGTCGGCCAGCCTGCGGGCCAGGAAGACGCCCCGGGTCGGGATGCCGAGGAGCACCACGTCGTCGGCGCCCTTGGCGCGTTCGACGATCTCGTGGGCGATGCGGGTCAGCACCCGTGCGATGTCGGGGGCTTCCAGTACGGGACGCGCGTCGGCTTCCTCGTGCTGCGTGTCGTGCTGGGTGTCCATGGGAAACGGACCTCCTTCTCCGCCTCACGGGACGGATCATTAAAGGACGTCGGATTTGCGCCATCAACGGTACCAGCCCGGCAACGCAGCTGATCACACAGGTTTGAGCCACCCTTCCGTCACACCCGTTCCGGACCGGTCGAAAATCCTTCGGCTTGACGGGGGAGAGTAACGCTGCGTAACCTCACAGTGAGTCACCAGCCGCGCGGCGGAGCCGCACGTTGATACAGCGTCCGGGGAGCTATATGTCCAGCGAATACGCCAAACAGCTCGGGGCCAAGCTCCGCGCGATCCGCACCCAGCAGGGCCTTTCCCTCCATGGCGTGGAGGAGAAGTCACAGGGCCGCTGGAAGGCGGTCGTGGTCGGTTCGTACGAGCGCGGCGACCGCGCCGTGACCGTACAGCGTCTTGCCGAGCTGGCGGACTTCTACGGGGTTCCGGTCCAGGAGCTGCTTCCGGGCACCACCCCGGGCGGGGCCGCCGAGCCGCCGCCGAAGCTGGTCCTCGACCTCGAGCGGCTCGCGCACGTGCCGGCCGAGAAGGCGGGCCCGCTGCAGCGCTACGCGGCGACGATCCAGTCGCAGCGCGGGGACTACAACGGCAAGGTGCTGTCGATCCGCCAGGACGACCTGCGCACCCTCGCCGTGATCTACGACCAGTCCCCCTCGGTCCTGACCGAGCAGCTGATCAGCTGGGGTGTCCTGGACGCGGACGCGCGCCGCGCGGTCGCCCACGACGAGGGCTGATTCCCCGAGGACAGCTCAGCAGAAACGTGCCGCCGGGGTGGCCGGAACCTGATGGTTCACGCCCAGTCTCTT
>NZ_JBHYPZ010000084.1:0-13852 GCF_042746485.1 Streptomyces sp. NPDC058751
GACTGCCTGTACCAACGAGCTCCGTTGCTCTACGCCGGAAATCCTTCAACTGGCTCGCGTGACCTGCGAAAACGCTAACTACCCGGCCTTGGGCCAAGGCCCAATCGTGGAATGCCCCATCAAAAGCCTTTATCCACCAGGTTTTCGCAGAGTGCCGACGGCAACGTAATTCGGCGAATTGCGCTGTGTGGCACCTTGCCTCCCGGATGGAAACTGTCACCGCGTGTGCGGCACGAAAGGCGCTCGCAGCATTCGCTATCCTCAACTTCGTTGTCAGGCAAGGTGATTGCCGGTTCATGCAGACGCCGGTGCGGTCACGTCGTCGGATTCGCCGCGATGTGCCGATTTCGGGTTTGAAGGCGAAGGGGACATTCTGCAATTATGAGCAAGATGTGTCAGGTGCATGCCAAAAAGGACGTGCGGTCGAGTTGGAGGTCCCGGGTCGCGGTTTCCGCGGCGACCACGGTGGTCCTCTCGGCGGTCACCCTGTTCGGCGCCGGTCCGGCGATGGCCGCTCCGGCCCCGATCAAGCTGACCTCCTCGTCCTGCCCCGCCACGATCCAGCAGGGGCAGACGAGCGGCTGCGTCACGGAGCTGCAGAACCTGCTCAATACCCACGGCGCCGGTCTGACGGTGGACGGCAACTTCGGGCTGGTGACGCTGTACGCGGTCCGCGAGTACCAGGCCGGCACCGGGATCGCGGTGGACGGGATGGTGGGCCCGCAGACCAAGGCCAAGCTGTACGCGACCGGCGGCTCGGTGCCCGCGCCGGTCAACCTCAACTCCGCCTCCTGCCCGGCGAACATCGTCCAGGGCAACACGGGCGGCTGCGTCACCGAACTCCAGCGGCTGCTGAGCCGCCGCGGCTATGCGGTGGACGTGGACGGCGACTTCGGGGCGGGCACCCTGGCGGCGGTCAAGTCGTTCCAAAGCGCGCATGGACTGACATCCGACGGTCAGGTCGGCACCAACACCAAGACCAAGCTCTACGACACCAACGAATCGCCGACGACGGCGCTCGACCTGCGATCGGCGGCCTGCCCGGCGGAGATCACGGAGGGGGAGACCGGCGGCTGTGTCGTGACGCTGCAGGCCCTGCTCAACGGCAAGGGCCAGCACCTCGACGTCGACGGCGAGTTCGGCCCCTCGACCCTGACGGCGGTGAAGTCGTTCCAGTCCGCGAACGGTCTGACGGCCGACGGCATCGTGGGCCCGAACACCAAGGTCGCCCTGTACTCCAACATCAGCGGCGGCGGCAGCAGCGGCGCACCGGCGCCGATCAACCTGAACTCCGCCTCCTGCCCCAGCGAGATCGCGCAGGGCCAGAAGAGCGGCTGCGTCACCGAGCTGCAGAGCCTGCTCAACCACCACGGCGCCGACCTCGCGGTGGATGGCGACTTCGGCCCGATGACCGACAGCGCGGTGCGGGACTTCCAGGCCGAGAAGGGCCTCGCGGTCGACGGCAAGGTGGGTTCGAACACCAAGTCCGCCCTGTACGGCGCGGTCACCCCGCCGTCCTCGCCCCCGCCCGGCGGCGGCTACGCCAAGATGCTCGAGGTGGCCGAGGCCGAGGTGGGCGCGGTCGAGGGCAGCTCCCAGGCGAACCGCTACGGGGCGGCCGTGGGCCTGTCCCTGTCCACCAACGACTACTTCTGGTGCGCGACCTTCGTGAGCTGGGTGGCCAAGCAGACGGGGGCCACCTCCTACCGCAACAGCTACGTCTCGGGCTGGGTCAAGCAGGCACGGGCCGGCAACTACCACCTGTCGGTGACGAACGACCCGCAGCCCGGTGACATCGTGGCCTACGACTGGAACGGCGGCAGCAACTTCAACGACGGGGAGGAGCACATCGGCATCGTGCGCACGGTGAGCGGCGGCTCCAGCTTCACCGCCGTCGAGGGCAACACCGGCAACCCCAACGGCGGCAAGGACGGCGTCTACATCAAGAACCGCAGCACCACCAGCGGATACGACGTGGTCTTCATCCGCGTCCGCTGACCCGGCGTCGGGCCCGGTGGGGCTTCCCCCGTACCGGCGGGAAGCCCCAGGTGCCGGTCAGATGTCGCGGAAGAAACCAGGCGGCTCCGTGACCTGCAAAGGAAGATGGCAGTAGGCCTCCGACCTCTGCTGATCCGCCTCGGCGGCACCATCCGTGAGCCGGGCACCGGACCGGTCGCACCAGCAGAAGCCACCGTTCGGCGCGTCCAGCAGCGCATCGACGGTGAAGCCCTGGACGCGGCCCTCGGCGCCTGGCTCGCCGACCGCGACCGGGGAACAACCCGGCCGGAGCCTGCGGTGGACGGCAAGACCGTCCGCGGCGCGCTCCGCGCCGACGGCACCCGGGTCCGCCTGCCGGCCGCGATGAGCGGTTCCGGCCTGGTCCCGGCCCGGCGCGAGGTGGACGCGAAGACCAACGAAATCACCGTCCTCCAGCCCCTGCTCGCCCCGCTGGACCTGACCGGCACCGCACCCCGGGCCATGGCCGCCCTGAGGAATCCGGCCATCGGAGCCCTCCGGCTCACCGGCCGCACCGACATCGCCGCCGGCCTCCGTCACCACGCCCGCGACACCACCCGACCGCTCACCACCCTCGGCGTCGAAGGTTCAAGGCTGTACGGACCGGAGGCGGCCAGCGCCGACAACTGTCGACCAGTCAGCCGCAAGTCACAGCATTGATCGCCTGGACGGTCCCAGGCCGGCGGGCCCTCAAACGTGTGGAGAGCGTGGTTGGCTTGGCGGTCGCCGCCACGGTTGAGGCGGTGGCGGTTGGTCCGTCCGGAACTGGCGGAGATGGGGGCGGCCCCGCGCAGGTGGGCGAAGGCGGCTTCGGACTTCAGCCGGCCGGGATTGTCACCTGCGGTGATCAGGAGCTGGGCAGCTGTCTCGGTGCCCACGCCGGTCAGATCCATCGGCCTGGGAGCTGCTTGTGCGACCAAAGGGACTGGCGACGGGCGGGATCCTCTCTCCCGCGGACGTCGAGGCCTTCGAGCGGAGGTGGGCCGCCATGGACCATGAGCGCTGCGGGCCCGCCATCGTCCCGGCGATGGACCGAGCGGCGACGAAGCCGGTCGATCTGGCGAAGCTGCCCGACGGCGCGCACGTCCAGCCGCTCGACCTCGGCCGGATCACGGCGGGCACCGTCACGGCGGACTCCATCGCCGTGAGCGTGCCGCCGGAGCACGCCGGTTGGTCGGACCTCGTGGCCGCCCTCAACAGCCTCGCGAAGCACAGCTCACCCCACCGCCGGCCGCCGGACCCGGGGAGGGCACACTGCCCGCATGACGCCGCACGACGCCGCCCGCGCCCACATACGGAACACCACACTGATCTCCGTCGCCACGGGCGTGGCAGGTGCCGCGGTGGGCGTGGCGGCGGGCGGATGGCACTACGGTCTCGCGGTCGCCGCGACGACCGGAGGCGGAGCGCTGCTCGGCGGATACCTGGCCCACCACCGCGCCGCCCAGGTGGCCACGGCCGTGGAGTGCGCCACCGCCCTCGGCTACGCCACCGGCCTGGCCCACGGCGTGCTCGCCGCCGTCTCCAACTACGAGGCCGCCGTGTTCCCCGCGAGCCCCGGCGGAGTCACCGAGGACGAACGTGCCGCGCGCCGCACGATCGCCTACCGGCTCGCCGCCGCGGACGGGCTTCCCCGCCCTGTCCGCGTGGCTGCGGCGGACGCCCTGGCCGCGCTCGACGAAGGCGGCGAGCTCACCTCCGCGGCCGCCGTCCAGCGCCTGTTCGCCGCCGTGCACCGGCAGACCTCGCGACGCTGACCGCCCACGACGTGCATGTTCGCGTCCTGCTCCAGCCGCTCCACCGTGGCCGTGACCTGCGGCCCAGCGCGCCGGGGCGGGACTGAGAGCCCTGCCGTGGCCTCTCGACGCCGTGCGCGAACTCGTGCACACCAGGGACGGCGGGCGCTGCGTGCGCTGCGACAGCACGCAGAACTTGACGATCCACCACCGCGTGAACCGGGGCATGGGCTCCTCCCGCGAGGACTGCATCAACCAGCCGCCCACGGCCTGGTCCTGGAGATGCTGGCCGGCCCGCTGCCCGGCATCTACGACCCGTCCGGCCCCGGCCGGATGCTGTTCGGGTTCTTCGCCGCCATGGCCGTTATCTCAAGCACGCCGATCAAGCAGGACTGTGACCTGGGCGACCAGGTCAAGGACACTGTCTTCGACCTGGCCGCGTAACACCTTCGAGACCCGGTCAGCACCAGCCGATCGTTACTGAAGAGCAACGCGGTGCACTGGGCTCGAGGCCTGTTGCGACTATGTGCTCCAGTTGGCCCTTTAGCGTTTGAGTGGGCCCCACTGAGCGTCGGAGTTGGCCCGCAGGATGACGGACATGCGTCTGACCTGGTGGTTTCATGGAAAAAATGTACGAGTCAGCGCTCGCGACGTAGGAAGTCGCGGGCGCCACGCAGCGTGGTGCGCAATGTGCGTTGCGTCCGAGTGCTGTCCAAGCGGACGTCCAGCGCCCCTGGGGAACCGGTGTCGGCGCGGCAGCCGACGGTCAGCATGGATGCATCCAATTCATCGCGGTCGGCGATCAGGACACCGAGCTCATGACGGCTGACTGCATCTGATCCTGCAAGGTGGCACACGCCTGCGTGATCGGAGACGGTCAGCTCAAGAATGGCCAGGGCGAGGTCGGCGACATGAACGGGGCACCGGATGTCATCGGTGAACAGCACGCCATTTCGCCGCCCGGTGACCAGATCGTGGATGAATGCCTCGTGCACGGAGTCACCGCCGCCGATGATCAGCGAGGTGCGAGCGATGACGGCGGCCGGGGCGAACAGGCGGATCGCCGTTTCGGCCGCAGCCTTCGCAGCCCCGTATGGGGTGATCGGATCCGGCGTGGCGGATTCGTCGTAGCGGACGTCGGCGCCGGAGAAGACGGCGTCACTGGACACATGCACCAGCCGGGATCCGTGCTGAGTGGCGGCCATCGCCAGGCAGATTGCGCCGTCGGCTGTGGTTGCCCAGTCGGCCTTGCGATACGCCGCATTGATGACAACGTCCGGCTGGGTCTCCCTGAGCACCAGTGTGATCTCCTCGCTGCGACGTAGGTCCATGGGCAGCCAGTGGATCCTGGGGATGTCGCCGGCGCGGGTCGCGAAGGTCGCCGTCACGGTGTGTCCGGTTGCCAATGCCTGCTGAGCCAACTCGCGGCCCAGGAAGCCACTGCCGCCTACGATCAGGATGTTCATGATCCGCCACGTTAGACGTCGTTTCCTTTGGCTGTTACGAGTGCTGCATGTCTGTCAGCGTGGTGTGAGAGCCTCCGGGCATGAGCTACGACTTGGCAGTCTGGGAAGGCAAGCGGCCGGCGGATGACAGGACCGCCGGCCGGGTCTTCAACGACCTGTACGACCGCTATCTCGACGGTGAGGACGAGCAACCTCCGTCCGAATACATCGCGGCCTACGTCGGAGCCCTTTTGGAGCGGTGGTGTGACATCACCGAGGATGTGGAGGAGACGTCTCCTTGGGCCGCGGGGCCGTTGATTGATGAGGCCAGAGGCCCAGTCATCTACTTCACGTTGCGGTGGGACAGGGCAGAAGAGGCGTCCGCCTATGCGGCAGCCCTCGCCGACTCGATGGGGCTGGTTTGCTTCGATCCCCAGCAGAGACAACTAAGGCCCTGATGGTCCTGGCCAGGCGGCGGTAGCCGATCAGAAGTGCTGCCAGACCGACAAAGGCGAGGAAGCGCTCGGCCTTGCGTTCGTAGCGGCGATGCAGGCGTCGACAGCCGGCGAGCCAGGAGACCGTCCTCTCGACGACCCAGCGGTGGCGGCCCAGCCGTTTGGAGGACTCAATGCCCTTGCGGGCGATGCGGTGACGGATGCCTCTCTTGCGTAGCCATCGGCGCAGGTGGTCGTAGTCGTAGCCCTTGTCGGCGTGCAGCTTGGTCGGGCGCCGGCGGCGGGGTCCGCGGCGGGAGCGGATGGGCGGGATCCCGCGCACCAGCGGCTCCAGGCCGAGGCTGTCGTGCATGTTGGCGCCGGAGATGCCCAGCGACAACAGCAGTCTGTTGCGGTCGGTGATCGGGTGGATTTTCGATCCCGGCTTGCCGCGATCGGTCGGGTTCGGTCCGGTCAGTGGCCCCCTTTTTTTTTTGCCGCCCGGACGCTGACGGAGTCGATCGCGCACCGCGACCAGTCCAGCTCACCCCGGGCACCGAGCTCGTCAAGGACGACTCGGTGGAGCCTGGCCCACACCCGGTCCCGGCTCCACCGCGCAAAACGCCGGTAGACCGTCGGCCAGGCCGCGCCGAAAACCGAGGGTAGCTGCCGCCACGTACACCCCGAGGTGGCCACGAAGATGATCGCCGCCAGGCACTCACGGTCGCCCGCCCGCCGTCGCCCGCCGCCCTGCGGACGTATGACCTCTGTCGGCGGGACCACTCGCCGAAACAGTGTCCATAACTCGTCAGGCACCAACCGCTCAACCAGATCCGTCATGCACGACTCAACGAGCGATCGCGCCATAAGAAACGGCGCCTTAGACGCTCCAGCTCGTCACTCCCGCCGGCCGTTACGGCCCCTGCCCGACGGGCGCGGGAGACCCAGCTCGCCAGCGTGGTCTCGTTGATCCCCAGGTCCTCGGCGACCTCAGCGATCGTCTTGCCGGTCTCTGTGACGATCCGTACCGCACCCTCACGGAACTCCGGATCGAACTTCCGTCGCTTCTCCGCCATGACTCCCAACTTCCTCTGCAGTCACGGTCTTCACGCTACGAGGGGAGGGACATCCGGAAAGGTCACGGCCTCGCAGGGGTTCACTTGTGCGTGGTGAGTTCTCGATAGCGGGTGAAGCAGTCCACCACGATACGTTCTTCGGCAGATACCTTGAGGTGTTCGTCGAAGTACTGTGCAGGGGTGACCCACCGGTAAGCCGTGTGTTCTTCTGAGACTGTCACGTGAGAGGCAGTCGTGGTTGCAAGGTAGAAGGCGACAAGGATGGGGTTTCCACTTTCGTGAAGGTCCCATTTGAGCCAGCAAGTCGGTGAGATCACCTCGATATTAAGTCCGGTTTCTTCGCGGACTTCACGGTGCAAGCCGTGAAGTGGCTCCTCCTTGTTGCGGAGAGTCCCGCCGGGAAGGTCCCACATGTACTTCCGCTTCCTTTCGTCTTCTTTGAGGAGCAGGAGTTTCCCGTCCGGTGAGAAGACAAAAGCGAAGGCTGCAGCCATGTACAGACCGTAGTTTGCCTTCTGGGCAGGGGCGGGCTTGGTCTTCAGTCCTGTGTGCTGCATCGTAGGGCCTCTCATACCAGGGGGCTCCAGACGGCCTCACGTGAGGCGATCTCGTGCCATAAGTCTGTGCTGGTGATGTCTTGACGTGCCGCGAGTTCATTTGCGGTACGTGTGGCAAGTTCAATCTTTGGTATTTCGAATTGCGGACCCAAGTGGACGCGTCTTCCTTCCATGTGGTCGGTTCGCAGTGATTTCAAGAGGGTGAGAGCCTGAGCGATGTGGGCTCTTGCCTGGGTGCTGCCGGAGCCGTCTCTGGCGAGGCAGTGCCAGCGTGCGCAGGCGAGCAGGACGCTGCTGAGGGCGAACTTACCGGCGACGATCCCGAACGGTTTACGGTCCCGTTCGGGGGTGAATCCTGCTTCTGCGAAACGCAGTGCCTGGCCCCACATGGCGGCTGTCACCGAGTCGACTCTGATCAGACTGCTGACCAGGGTCGTGTAGGCGTGTGTGCCGTTGAGGCGGCCTTCGTAGTGGGTGGCGGCGCCGGTGATCCTGCGGAGTTCGGTGAACTGCTGGGTGCCCTTGCGCAGGGCGTCTTCTGCGGAGGCGAGGGCGGCTTCCCTGACGATCAGTGGCACGGAGTGGTCCAGTGCCTGTTCCAGCCGACACTGCGCGAGCAGGACCCAGCTGTCGCCCAGGCTGCACAGGGCGGCCGGTTCACGGGCTGTCTCCGGGGTGGCTTTCAGGGTGCTGATTGCGCGTTCGAAGCAGGTCTGTGCGGGTGAGAGTTCACTGAGATGGCGGTGCCTGACACCAGCGACGTGAAGGCGTTCCACCTCAAGATCGGCCAGCACGCTGTGTGACAGTTTGCGGTAGGGGCCTTCGAGGACGGCGAGGAGTTCGCTGTACCGGTTGAGCTTCAGGAGGGACTTGGACAGGTAGTAGAAGAGGAGGGCGTGTTCGGGGACGGTGAGCAGGCCGTTGTTGCGGTGGGAAGATTCGAGGCGGTCGATGAGGTGGGCTGTGCTCTGTTTGTAGTCACCGACGTCGTAGAGCCCGAAAGCAAGCCTGAGGTGGTAGTCGAGTTTGCCGTGGGCGGTGGGTGAGCGCTCGATGAGGTCGGCCACGGGGCGGCGTTGCAGGAAGTAGGAAGCTTCTGCCGGCCGGGGGCTGGCGATTATGAACCGTGACAGTTCGTTGCGGTTCTCCTCTTCGAGGCTGTGGTTTGCCTCCCGCACCAGCGCAGCAAGTTTGCGCCGGTCGGGAAGGTGGAGTTTTGTCCGTAGTTCATTTTCTGGAACGGCGGCGGGATAGGCCTCACCGAGCGTCTTCACCAGGGCGGATACGTGGGCGCTGTTGGGTCCTGCTGTGGCCCGCCGCAGGGTGGTGAGCCGGGTGATCTCTGTTCGTTCGTCGACGGAGGCGGAGGGCTGCCACTCCTGGCAAAGCCTACGGAGTGTGTCCCACCTCTGCGCGTCCTCCGGGGGCCGTACGCCTGCGTGGCCAGCCCGGTAGGACTGCGTGTGGCTGCCGGTCGTTTCCTCGCGGCGGGTGAAGAAGGTATCGCGGGTGGACCGGCAGAAGGTGACCGGGGCTGCCCAGTCGGTGAGGATGCCCAGTTCCAGGACCTTGCGCCGGCCGTCGGCGACGGACTCGTCCAGCGAGGCTCCGGCTGCCAGTGCACGGTAGAAGGCCAGACTGAAAGCCGCCGCGTGGGCGTCCTCGACCGGGAACTGCATGATCACCACAGCCGGGATGCCCGCTTCGACGAGGAACGTTCCCAGAGCCAGGCGATGTTCGCCCAGTCCCTGGTTGGGGTTGCAGGTGCCGAGCACAGCGATCTTCACTTTCGCGGCTTGCAGGAGCAGCGCCAGGCGGTCGGCCGACAGCAGTGCGTTTCCTCCACGGTCGTCTGCGATCGCCAGTCCCGCCATCTGTGTCCCGTCGATGCGCGGGCGGCGCAGCGAATGGCCGGCGAAGTGAAAGACGTCCCAGGGGGTGCACAGGGCTTCTTCCAGCGAGCCGGCTGACACCGGGTCCGACAGTTGCTCGATGTGCAATTCCGGCAGGCCGGTCAGGGCGGGCTGTGCCAGGTCAGTGGCGTTGAGCGGGTCCAGGCCCGGTAACTGGCGAGCGCTGGCGCACAGCACACGCAAAGGGCCCTCGGCTGCTTCGAGCATCGGCTGCGGGGCGGGGAGCGCCTCGTGCCTGAGGATGGACACCGCAGGGTGAACAGCCAGGTAGGGGGTGCTTTCCCCGGCAGCTGTCAGCGGGACATGAGCCAGTTCCCATGGCAGGCTCGCTGCCCAGCTCTCGCGGATGACCAGCCTCAGCCGGATTCCCTGCATCGGATCGGTATCGGCGGGAAAGGCTGCCCGGAAGAGATCGAGTACCTCGCCCGGCAGCAGCAAGCCGCCCAGCAGCGTGCCCAGTTCAAAGCACGCCCCGGCGCTGATGGTGCGCGCATCGAGCTCCGCCACCAGCTGGTCGATCCTTGAACGGTCGATCGGTACGGCCGTCGTGCTGCGCGTCTCTCCCAGCGGACAAGAAGCATGCACCGCCCACTCGGTGGCGTGCATGGAGAAGACCTCCACGCGGAAGTCCAGGTAGTCACGCATGGGCATCATCTCGCAGCGCATCAGCATCGAACGGATGAAACAGCACCTGGGGCGACTGCTGCAGGGTCTCGGCGATGTCTTCCAGCGTCGTGTTCACCGACCGGTCGATGCAGTCCCCGCACCGATGGGGGAACTCGGCGAGCAGCTGTCGGCTCCCCGGGCGTGCGTGTAAGCCGGCCAGGGTCTCTTTCCCGTCCAATTCGCCGAACACCACCCTGCGCCTGCCGGGCTGCGAGGAGCGGTAGCCCTCACCGCGGTAACGCCCGCATGGCACCACTGCTGCCCGGTCGGGACTGCTTCCCACCTCCACAACAGCACGATGAGTGGAAGCACGACAGACAGTGAAGTAGCGGCTAGGGACATAGCCCGTGTCCGTCAAATCACGTGTTGGTAAAAACACCTGGAAGTTCTCATTCACCACGCTTTGCCGTATCTCGACGAACTGTGCCTTCAAGGACTCCGACTGCTCGTTCGAGAACGTCACCTTGTGGTCCTGGCCAAGAACGACCCGGAACGACAAGTGATCAAACCCGATGTCGCGCGCCAGGCGGGCCAACGTGGCAACCTCCCCCACGTTCGCCGGATGGATCATCGAAGTCGCTCCCAGCGGCATCTCCATAGCCGCCACAGGACCCCATTCCTGCGTCCGCCTGCGCACCAGAACATCGATCACCCGCAGGATCGAGGCCAGCCGAGCACCCCCCGACTGTCGGCCGTGCAGCAGACGACGCGTCTCCTCCGAAGCCGCGTTCAGACTCACCCGCAGATACGTCCGGGCCGCAAGCAACACCGGAACCAGCGCCTCCGACAGCAGATCCCCAGCCGTCAGCACAGCCGTACGCATCCCCAGCCGCGCACACAACAACAAGGCTTCCGGCAGCCGCGGATGCGTCAAAGGATCGCCTCCGCCGTCGAAGCGAACCACCCGCACGCCCTCCTGCGCCCACTGCCGGACCAGCGCCAGCAGGTGATCGCCATCCAGCAGACGCCCATCGTTGCGGGTAGCGCGGTAGGGAGCCGAGAAGCAGAACGAGCACGCAGACGGGCAAGCCATACTCACATCGAAATCGACCTGAACAGGCCCCCGATTCTCTCCCCGCGCCACAGCTCGCAGCCGCTCCACGTGATCATCGAGACGGCCCGGAATGAACTCGCCGCCGTGGGCACGGATCATCCGCGACGACGCCACTGGCGAAACCGCCAGCAAAGCGTTCCACCGGCCGAACACCGCATTGTCGGAACCGTGCACGAAACGCCCGCCCGGCACTGGCACCACCGTGTGACAGCGCACCCGAGCATCGGAGGCTGACAGCACCGCAAGGCTGCTGCTGCCGCCCACCGTCAAGGGCAGCACCACCCCTGTCCCAATCTCAGGCAGAACACCGTCACCGGACGGTTCTTGGGACAGCAGCGACGACACAGCTCCCGATATCGCATCCGCTCGGGCCGGCACCCGCGCCCTGAGAAGCTCCAGCACACAACGGCGTGATGAAAGCGCCTGTTCAACGGCCATCTCTACATCTGTCAGCGTGCAGGCCCCGCCCATCACGGGGACTCAACCTCACCTAACGCAAGGTCTACTCCGCCAGGATGCGCATCGCTGGCCTCTTCCTGACCGCGGTAGACCAGCGTCATCCTTCGTACCAGGCCTCCACGAAGCTGGCATACGCGAAAGAGGGGCGTCAGGCCTGAGGTCGTCAGCACTCTCGCTGCGATGCCCGCTTCTGAAGCAACCTGCAGCCGGGACGCCAGCGCGGCAAGCGACCCTCCATCGCCGCCGCCCTGAAGCCGCAGATCCAGTCTGCCACCCGACCGGCTCGAGACGATGACTGCCGCAGACTGCGCTTTCACTACTTCGGTGACCACGACCCACTCACGCCGCCACTTCACCCTGCCCAAGTCGATCAGGGCTTGCTCCACCGCCGGCAGATCAGCAATCGCCCTGGTGGCACAGCCGCTCGCCTGGAAGAAGGTGGCATGGGATCGCTTGAAGGAGACCGTGACCCTCCCGTCAACTCCGACCGGGACTCCGCTCAGCAGACTTCCGCGGCCGTGCCACTCGACATCGACCTGTCCTGCGGACGCGTACTCGAGATCACTCACGGTCCGCGCGGGCTGCGAGGTGAAGCCAACGCCTAACGCAGCGAGGCTGGTGTGGGCGCTGAAGCGCCGCCCGTCAAGAACCCCGACATCACCCAGAGCAACGGATGTCCCTGGCAACCAGGCTGCCAGGTAGCCGAACTGGTGGCGCATCTCGTCGACGTACTGCTCATGGATCGCAGCCACAGATCACCCCCGACTCGGCCGCCCCGCTTCGTCAGCGTGACATACCCCGTGCGAATTGGGGACAGCGCTCCGTAAGGCGCCCCTAGTTCACGCCACGTGCCCCCTGTAATGCAGTGATCACATTTACTCGCAGTTGGGAGAAGCACGAGTAGAGCCACGCCCTCAAGCCAACCTTGGAGAGCTCCCATCGAAAGCCTCGAACAATCGGAACTTTCAACTACCCCGTACCCAGCAGCTCTTGCAGTGAAGCTAGTGTGCCCTCGAGCTACCGTTCCTATGAACTGAGTGGGAGTGAGTCCTGTCGCCAGGACCCGTGCTCAGCCGAACGCCCCGATCAGTGTTGGGTGTTCTGGTCGCTCGCGTTCGCCGCGCGTCCGGGCGGCACGAATCGTGTCCGTGGTCCGGGGAAGCGGAGGCGGGATCCCTCACGCCTCGGGGTGTCCGGTTGGGCCTGGACGGTCCTATGCCCCGCACGATCGCCCTGGTTGTGCGGGGGCGGTACCGTCCGCCGCCGGACCGGGTGCCCCAGGGCGCGTCTGCGGTCATCCACGGCCGCAGGCGTTCCCGGTCGTCGAACCAGCACACCTCCACCGCGTCCGCGGCGTACCGTGCGGTGCGCTCCCGTACCTCGCTTCGGTGATTGGCGAGAGCTGGGTTTCCAGAGCGAAACGGCGCCCGTCAGCACAGACCGCGAGAACATCAGCCCGCCACCCGCCGTGCGGAGCGCAAACCTCCAGGGTTGCTTACCAGTTGGCGGCGCGCGCCGCGGCCGCCAGGGCGGCCTTCAACAGGAGATGTCCCAGACCTTTCTGCAGCGAGGGGACAGTCGGGAGTCCGGCGCTGATGCGCGAAGTGCCGCAGTCCCAGAACAGCTATGCGCGCGACCGTCTGGCCTTCGCAGGCCGGACAGCGAAGGGGAGCCCGGGCCTGGTAAATCGTCTCCCAGCTGAGGGCGCACCCCAGATCGGGGCGGGTGGCGTCGAGTCGTCCGAACTCGGCGTGCTGCGCGGTGAACGGCACCCCCTGGGTCCTGCCCTCCGAATCCCACGAGCACGCATACCTGCCGCAGAAATGCGTTGAGCAGCTGTCCTTGTCCGGCGATGGGGCGCGCCAGCCTTCCCGTGCCCGGCGCGCTCGTGCGGTGGGGGGCGCTCGGGGGATGCCCTGCACCGAGTGGTGCCCGGCAGGAGGCAGCGCATTTGGGCTCTTGTGCGACATGAGTGTGCAAGGGGGGCCCGCATGCTCGCGCGAGCGACTGCCGCAGGTTCCTGCCCAACGAACGGAGCGGGGGTGGAGGAGGGACGTGGCACAGCGGATCCCATCCGAGTACGTGGACGAGGTGGCCGAGTTCTTCGAAAGGGAGCAAGGGACGTTGGTGCGGTACGCGAGGTACCTGACAAACAGCCAAGAGACCGCCGAGGACCTGGCACAGCTGGCCTTCATAGAGGCCGCACTCCAGTGGAGCATGGTCAGGAACCTCGGCCTGGCCCCGAGGCGCGGATGGCTACGGCAGGTGTGCTGCAACAAGTGGTTCGACGAACTGCGCCGCCGCGGACGGTTCCGGCAGTTGTACGGCGCCCTGGCCGTCCCGGAAGAGGACCTACGCCCCGATCCCGCCGCTCAGATCGAGGCGAGGACGGCGTTAGAGGTCGTTTCTTTTGGCGGTTCGCGGGTCGAGCCGTGCAGGGATACTGCTGTGGTGCTGTTGACGTGGATTGCTGAGGTGGCGGACGAGCCTTTGGTG
>NZ_JBHYPZ010000085.1:0-12570 GCF_042746485.1 Streptomyces sp. NPDC058751
GCGGTCTGTTCGCGGAGGTGCTCGGTGTCGATCGGGTGGGCATCGACGACGACTTCTTCGAACTCGGCGGGCACTCCCTCCTCGCCACCCGCCTGATCAGCCGCATCCGCACGGCGCTGGACACCGAGCTGACCATCCGTGAGCTGTTCGACGCCCCCACCGTCGCCCGGTTCGCCGAAACCCTCGGCCACGCCGGCCGCGACACCGCGGTCCCGCGCAGCCCGCACCGTGCCGACCCCAGGCCGGAACGTGTCCCGGCCTCCTTCGCCCAGCAACGCTGGTGGTTCCTCGACCACCTTGACGGAGCCAGCGCCACCTACAACATCCCCGCGGCCCTGGATCTGACCGGCCCGCTTGAGGTGCCCGCGCTGCGGGCCGCCGTGGCCGACGTCGTGGCCCGGCACGAACCGCTGCGCACGGTCTTCGGGGAGGACCAGGACGGACTGCGGCAGATCGTACTGGCGCCGCAAGCCGCGCCGGTCGCCCTCGAGGTGATCACCACCGACGCCGAACACCTCGACGAGGAACTGGCCGCTGCTGTCCGTTACCGCTACGACCTGACGGCGGACACCCCGCTGCGCACCCGTCTGTTCAGCTTCACCGACAACCCGCGACGGCACGTACTGCTCCTGTTGCTGCACCATGTCGCGGGCGACGGCTGGTCGATGGACCGGCTGGTACGGGACCTGGCCACCGCGTACACCGCGCGGTCCGCCGGAACCGCGCCCGACTGGACCCGACTTCCCTTGCAGTACGTGGACTTCACCCTCTGGCAACACCGCGTCATGGGTTCCGAGTCCGATCACGACAGCCTTGTGTCGCGACAGCTCGCGTACTGGAAGGACGCGCTGGCCGGCATCCCGGACGTCCTGGACCTGCCCACGGACCGGCCGCGGCCGGCGGTGGCCACCCACCGGGGGCAGCGCCTGGAGTTCAGTGTGCCCGCGACCCTGCACACCCGGGTGCGGACGCTCGCCGAGGAGAGCAGGACCAGCGTCTTCATGGTGGTCCAAGCAGCCCTGGGCGCACTGCTTACCAGGCTCGGCGCCGGAACCGACATCCCCATCGGCAGCCCGATCGCGGGACGCGTCGACGCCTCGCTCGAGGAACTCGTCGGTGTGTTCGTCAACACCATCGTGCTGCGCACGGACACCTCGGGCGCCCCCACGTTCAGCGAGCTGCTGGAACGGGTCCGGGCCACCGACATCGCAGCGTACGCCCATCAGGACGTCCCTTTCGAGTCCCTGGTGGACGCCCTCAACCCGGATCGCTCGCTCTCCCGGCATCCCCTCTTCCAGGTGATGCTCAGCTATCAGAACACCTTCCGCCAGGACGGCATGGACGCGCTCGGCCGGATCCCGGGCATCGCGGCCGAACTGCTCGACACCGACACCGGGGGCGCCGAGTTCGACCTCTCGATCGACCTCGGCGAGCGGTTCGCACCCGACGGCACGGCGGCCGGCATGGACGGCGGCATCCGCTTCAGCAGTGACCTCTACGACCCGGGCACCGCCATGGACCTGGTCGAACGTCTGCTGCAGGTCCTGGAAGCGGCCGTCGCCGACCCGTCCCGTTCCATCCGTGACCTGGAGATCCTGGACACAGAGGAACAGCGGCGCATGCTCGTCGAGTGGAACACCACAGACCGGTCCGTCCCCGACGTCACCTGGCCCGAGCTCTTCACCGACCGGGCGCGGCGAACCCCGTCCCGCACCGCCGTCGAGTACCGGGGCGAGGAGCTCGACTACGCCGAACTCGATTTCCGGTCCAACCGGTTGGCCCGCCGACTGATCGCCCTCGGGGCCGGCCCCGAGACCTTCGTAGCCCTGGCCGTGCCCCGTTCGCTCGACCTTGCCGTCGCCGTGCTCGGCATCCTCAAGTCGGGCGCCGCCTATGTGCCCGTCGACCCGGAGTACCCGCAGGAGCGTATCCGGCAAATCATGGCGGACGCCGCGCCCGCCGCCGTGGTCACCGTGTCCACCGTGCGCGACCGGCTGCCCGTCGAGTCCACGGCCACCATGGTCCTGCTCGACGACCCCGCGGCTTCGGCATCCGCGTACGACGACGCTGAGGTGACCGACGCCGAGCGCACCCGCCCGCTGCTCCCGGCTCACCCGGCCTACGTCATCCACACCTCCGGTTCGACCGGCCGCCCCAAGGGCGTCGTCGTATCCCACACCGGAATCGCCTCGCTCGCGGCGACCCAGATCCCGGGCTTCGGCGTCGACGCCGAGAGCCGAGTGCTCCAGTTCGCCTCGGTGAACTTCGATGCCTCGGTGTCCGAGTTCTGCATGGCGTGGTGCGCGGGGGCCACACTGGTCATCGCTGCCCCCGAGGAGCGGGCCGCGGGCGAGCCGCTGGAGCGGCTGCTCACCGAGCGCCGCATCACCCACGCGACGATCCCGCCCGCCGCACTCGGCCTGATGTCGCCCGACGCGGTCCCGGCCGGCCTCACCGTCATCCTCGCCGGCGAGGCGTCGGCGCCGGACCTGGTGGCGCGCTGGTCCGCCCGCCACCGGCTGTTCAACGCCTACGGTCCCAGCGAGACCACCGTCGACGCGGCCTTCCACCCCTGCACTCCGGACCCGGAGGGAACCGTGCCGATCGGGCGGCCCTCCGTCAACACCCGCGTGTTCGTGCTGGACGAGGCGCTGCGGCCCGTTCCGGCCGGCGTGCCAGGTGAGCTGTATGTGACGGGAGCCGGTCTGGCCCGCGGTTACCTGAACCGGCCCGACCTCACGGCCGAGCGCTTCGTCGCGGACCCCTTCGGGCGTGCCGGCGAGCGTATGTACCGCACCGGCGACGTGGTGCGCTGGACGCGGGACGGTGTCCTTGAGTTCGTGGGCCGGACCGACGGCCAGGTCAAGATCCGCGGTTTCCGCATTGAACTGGGCGAGGTCGAGTCCGTGCTCGCCGGGCACCCGGCAGTGGCACAGTGCGCCGTCGTTGTACGGGAGGACCGGCCCGGTGACCGCCGCCTGGTCGCCTATGTCGTCCCGGGCGGTGAACCGACGGGGTCCACCACACTGCGCGTCCATGTCTCCGCCGCGCTGCCCGAGTACATGGTGCCCGCGGCCTTCGTGCCCCTGGACGCGCTACCGGTCGGCCTCAGCGGAAAGCTGGACCGCGCCGCCCTGCCCGAGCCGGAGCGCGAGGGTGAGGCACGTGGGCGCAGCCCGCGCAGCCCACGTGAGGAGATTCTCTGCGAGCTGTTCGCGGAAATCCTCGGCACCACGCGGGTCGGCATCGACGAGAGCTTCTTCGACCTGGGCGGCCACTCGCTCCTCGGGACCGCGCTCGCGTCCCGGATCCGCTCCGCCTTCGGCGTGGAGATCACCATCCGCCAGCTGTTCAAGACCCCCACCGTGGCCGGCCTCGCCGCCGTCCTGGGCGAGGCGGGCGCCTCCGGCCCGGCCCGGACCGGGGTGACGGCCGCCGACCGGCCCGAGCGGATTCCGCTGTCCTTCGGGCAACAGCGGCTGTGGTTCCTGCACCGTCTCGAGGGCCCGAGCGACACCTACAACATCCCGCTCGCCCTGAGGTTCACCGGCCGCATCGATCCCGACGCGCTGCGCGCCGCTCTCGCCGACACCGCCGACCGGCACGAGGCCCTGCGCACCCGGTTCGCCGAGGACGACGCCGGCGCCCACCAGGTCGTGCTGGACGGCACATCCGCCCATCCCGAGCTGTGCGTCGCGGCCACCACCGAGGACGGGCTCGACGAACAGCTGCGCCGGGCCGCGCGACGCACCTTCGACCTCTCCACCGAAGTCCCCTGGCGTGCCTTCCTGTTCACCCTGCCTGATGGACACAGCGTGCTGCTGTTCGTGGTCCACCACATCGCCGGCGACGGCTGGTCCCTGCCCGTGCTGGTCCGGGACGTCGCCATCGCGTACGACGCCCGCCGGGCCGCTCTCGCCCCCGCCTGGCCGCCGCTCCCGGTGCAGTACGCCGACTACGCCCTCTGGCAGCACCGCGAACTCGGCTCCGGCAACGACCCGCAGAGCATGGCTGCGCGTCAACTCGACTACTGGAAGGAGACGTTGACGGGACTCCCGGAGGAGCTTGACCTGCCCTACGACAGGCCGAGACCGGCCGTGGCCGGCTACCGGGGTGACCGGATCATGTTCGACATCCCCTCCGACGTCCACGAGCGCGTACTCAAGGTGGCCAGGGACTGCAACGCCAGTACCTTCATGGTGGTGCAGGCCGCACTGGCGGTGCTCCTCTCGCGGCTCGGTGCCGGCGACGACATCCCGCTCGGCACACCGGTCGCCGGTCGTACCGACGAGGCGGTGGAGGACCTGGTCGGGTTTTTCGTCAACTCCGTCGTACTGCGCACGGACGTGTCCGGCGACCCCGCCTTCGAGGACCTCGTGGCCCGGGTGCGCGAGGCGGACCTGACGGCCTACGCCCATGCCGACCTGCCGTTCGAGCGGCTGGTGGAGGTGCTCAATCCCCGGCGCTCACAGAGCCGGCACCCGCTGTTCCAGACCATGCTGACGTTCGACACCACCGAGGACCGGGTGGCCGACGGAAAGGTGAGCGAACTCTTCGGCACGGACGCCGAGTTCCAGGCCGTCAACGCCCCCGTCGCCAAGTTCGACCTGCTCTTCGGATTCGGCGAGCGCAGGCTAGTCCAGGGCGCGGCCGCCGGACTGCGCGGCGCGCTGCTGTACAGCACCGACCTCTTCGACCCCGCCACCGCACGGACGATGACGACCAGGTTCGTGCACCTGCTCGGTGCGCTGACCGCGGCCCCGCAGCGGCCCGTGTCGGCCGCCGACCTGCTGGACCCGGTCGAGCGCCGCCTGCTGGAGGAGTGGAACGACACTACGCACCCCGTGCCGGACACCACCCTCGTCGCCCTCCTCGCCGAACAGACGGCACGCACCCCCGACGCCGTCGCCGTCGTCTTCGAGGAACAGGTTCTGACGTACGCCGACCTCGCCGACCGCGCCGGCCGGCTGGCGCACTGGCTGCGGACCAGGGGCGCCGGGCCCGAGAGCGTGATCGCCGTGATCCTGCCCCGTGGCCTCGACCTGGTCGTCGCCCTGCTGGGCGTGCTGAAGTCCGGCGCCGCCTATCTGCCCGTGGACCCCGGCTATCCGTCGGAGCGCATCGCGCTCATGCTCGACAACGCGGCGCCACTCCTCACCCTCGACCGCCTGCCGGAAACGGATAACCTGCCCGTCGCTCCGGAACCCCCCGCGCTGCGCCCGCACCATCCCGCGTACGTCATCCACACCTCCGGCTCCACCGGCCGTCCCAAGGGCGTCGTCGTTCCGCACAGCGGGATCGTCAACCGGCTGCTGTGGATGCAACACACCTACCGGCTCGGTGCCGACGACCGGGTACTGCAGAAGACCCCGGCCTCGTTCGACGTGTCGGTCTGGGAGTTCTTCTGGCCGCTGATCACCGGCGCCACCCTGGTGGTGGCGCGGCCCGAGGGTCACAAGGACCCCGTGTACCTGGCTGATCTGATCCGGCGTGAGCAGGTCACCACCGCCCACTTCGTGCCGTCCATGCTGTCGGTGTTCCTGGCCGAGCCTACGGTGGCGGGGTGCGCCACGCTGCGTCGGGTGATCTGCAGTGGCGAGGAACTGTCGACGAGCCTGGCACGCCGCTTTTCCCGGCTGCTCGGCGCCGAGCTGCACAACCTCTACGGCCCGACCGAGGCATCGGTGGACGTCACGGCCTGGCCCTGTGCCACCGAGACCAGCGGTTCCGGCGTACCGATCGGCCGCCCGGTGTGGAACACCACGACGCACGTGCTCGACAGCGCCCTGCGACCGGTGCCTCCGGGCGTGCCGGGTGAGCTCTATCTGGGCGGTGTACAGCTGGCGCGTGGGTATCTGGGGCGTTTTGGTCTGACGGCGGAGCGGTTTGTGGCGTGTCCGTTCGGGCCGGCTGGTGGGCGGATGTACCGCACCGGCGATCTGGTCCGGTGGACGGTCGATGGGGTGTTGGAGTTTGTGGGTCGTGTTGATGATCAGGTGAAGGTGCGGGGTTTCCGTATCGAGTTGGGTGAGGTGGAGTCGGTGTTGGCGGCCCATGAGGGGGTCGTGCGGTGTGTGGTGGTGGTGCGGGAGGACCGGCCGGGGGACCGGCGTCTGGTGGCCTATGTGGTGCCGGGGCGGGTTCCTGTGGTTCCGGGTGAGTTGAAGGGGCATGTGGCGGCGGTTCTGCCGGATTACATGGTGCCGTCCGCGTTCGTCGTTTTGGACGTGTTGCCGTTGACGCCGAACGGGAAGCTGGACCGCAGGGCGCTGCCGGTTCCTCGTTTCGAGTCGGCGGTCGAGTCCCGGGTCCCGCGTGATGCGCGGGAGGAGATCTTGTGCGGTCTGTTCGCGGAGGTGCTCGGTGTCGATCGGGTGGGCATCGACGACGACTTCTTCGAACTCGGCGGGCACTCCCTCCTCGCCACCCGCCTGGTGAGTCGGGTGCGGTCCGCGTTCGGGTGCGAGTTGTCGGTGCGGGAGCTGTTCGACGCGCCGACCGTCGCGGGCATCGCAGCCGCACTCGACCGGTCGACCAATACCGCACGCCCCGCGCTGCGCCGCCCCGATCGGCGTCCGGAGCGCGTACCTCTCTCCCCTGCCCAGCGGCGTCTGTGGTTCCTCGACCGGCTCCAGGGCCCGAGTCCCGTGTACAACATCCCGGCCGGGCTGCGCCTGAAGGGTGACCTCGACGTCGCCGCGCTGCGGGCCGCCCTGGCCGATGTGGCGGAACGGCACGAGGCGTTGCGTACGGTCTTCGCCGAGGACGAGGACGGCCCGTATCAGGTCGTGCTCGACGGCGCTGCGACCCGCCTGGATCTCACCCTGGTCCCGTCCGGCGAGGACGTCCTCGACCGGCAGCTTCAGGAGGCCGCACGTCGGCGCTTCGACCTGACCGCCGAAGCGCCCTGGCATGCCCGGTTGTTCGAACTCGCCCCCAACGAGCATGTGCTGCTCCTGGTGATGCACCACATCGCGGGAGACGGCTGGTCCATGCCACGGCTGGCCCGCGATTTGACGCTGGCCTACACCGCCCGGTGTGCCGGTGACGCTCCCGGCTGGGCGCCGCTGCCGGTGCAGTACGCGGACTACACCCTGTGGCAGCGCGAGATCCTGGGCTCCGAGAGCGACCCGGACAGCCCTACTTCTCGCCAACTCGACTACTGGAAGGAGCAGTTGGCTGGGTTGCCGGAGGAGCTGGAGCTGCCTGCCGACCGCCCGCGACCGGCCGTCGCCTCCTACCACGGTGGTGAGGTGGCCTACGAGATACCGGCCGCGCTACACAAGACGCTCTGCGCCGTCGCGCGTGAGCAGCGGGCGAGTTTGTTCATGGTGGTGCAGGCCGCGTTGGCGGTGCTGCTGACGCGGCTGGGGGCGGGGACGGACGTTCCGGTGGGTACGCCGATCGCCGGCCGTACGGACGACGCCCTGGACGATCTGGTCGGCTTCTTCGTCAACACGCTGGTGCTGCGTACGGACACCTCGGGTGACCCGACCTTCGCCGAGCTGGTGGCCCGGGTCCGTGAGACGGACCTGGCGGCCTACGCCCACCAGGACATCCCCTTCGAACGCCTCGTGGACGTGCTTGCTCCGGAGCGCTCGTTGGCCCGGCACCCCCTCTTCCAGGTCGCCCTGTCCTTCGACGCGGCGGACCAGCAGGCCGCCCTGGACACTCTCGGACAGCTGCCCGGACTCGACCTCACCCACCACCGGGTGGGCGTCGGCGCCGCAAAGTTCGATCTGTCCTTCGCGTTCCTGGAGCAGCGGGACGCCAGCGGAGCACCCGCCGGCATGCGGGCCACGCTCGCCTACCGCACCGACCTGTTCGACCATGCCACGGCCGGAGTGTTCACCGAGCGGCTGGTGCGCCTGCTCGATGCCCTGGCGGCCCGGCCCGAGCAGCGGATCGGCGCACCGAGCCTCATGGACGAGGCCGAGCGCCGCCGGGTACTGGAGGAGTGGAACGACACGCGGCGCCCCGTTCCCGCCCTGACGGTGCCCGCGCTCTTCGAGGAGCAGGTGGCCCGCACGCCCGCCGCCGTCGCCTTGGAGGACGGCGAACTCTCCCTCACCTATGACGAGTTGAACACACGGGCCAACCGCCTGGCGCACCACCTCATCGCGGACGGCATCGGCCCCGAGGACCTGGTGGCCCTGCGGATGCCACGGTCGGCCGACACGGTCGTCGCCGTTCTCGGCGTACAGAAGGCGGGTGCCGCCTATCTCCCCCTCGACCCGGAACTGCCCCCGGCCCGCGTCCAGTCACTGCTCGCCAGCACACGACCGATCCTCGTCCTGGACGGACTTCCCCCGCAGAACGGGGAGTCCGCGCAGGAGGCCCGCACCACGAACCCGGACGACACCGACCGACTCCGGCCACTGCGGCTGGAACACCCGGCCTATGTCATCCACACATCGGGCTCGACCGGGACGCCCAAGGCGGTCGTCACCACTCACGCCGGCGCGGCGAGCCTTGCCACCCTCGCTCCCGAGTACGACGTCGGTCCCGGCCACCGGGTCCTGCACTTTGCCTCGTTCAGCTTCGACGTCTCCGTCCTGGAGATGTGGACCGCGCTGTTCACCGGAGCGACGCTGGTCCTCTCCCCGGCCACGGCCCGCACCCCCGGTGCGCCGCTCGTCGACTTCCTCGCCGAGCAGAGCATCGACTTCGCCAAGCTGCCCGCGTCCGTGGTCGCCGCGCTGCCCCCGGAGACGGATCTGCCCGAGTGCCTGACCACTCTGGTGGTCGGCGGCGAGCGGAGCTCTGCCGAGACCGTGCGCCGCCATGCGCGTGGCCGCACCGTCATCAACGCCTACGGGCCCACGGAGTACACCGTGAACTCCTTGGTCAGCGGCCCCCTCTCGGGGGCGGGCACGGTGCCCATCGGCCGGCCGCTCACCAACGTGCGCGCCTATGTGCTGGCCCCCGATCTGATCCCGGTCCCGGTCGGTGTGCCGGGAGAGCTCCACCTCGCGGGCCCCGGCATCGCCCGCGGCTATCTCGGCCTTCCGGCGACCACCGCCGAACGGTTCGTCGCCTGTCCGTTCGGTGCTCCGGGTGAGCGCATGTACCGCACCGGAGACCTGGTGCGCCGACGCGCGGACGGTGTTCTGGAGTACCTGGGCAGAACCGACGACCAGATCAAACTGCGCGGCTTCCGGATCGAACCCGGCGAGGTCGAGGCCGCCCTCACCCGGCTGCCCGAGGTGGCGCAGGCCCGGGTCGTGGTCCGCGAGGACCGGCCCGGGGACCGTCGGCTGGTGGCGTACGTGGTGGGCGATTCGGCACCGCAGCCCACTGTCCTGCGCGGCGCGCTCGCCACCGTGCTGCCCGACTACATGGTGCCCGCGGCCTTCGTGCCCCTGACGGTGCTGCCGCTGACCCGCAACGGAAAGCTCGACCGGGCCGCGCTGCCCGCCCCGGACTACGCGGCCGAGTCCACCGGACGGGCGCCGCGCACCGCGGCGGAGGAACTGCTGTGCGGGCTCTTCGCCGATGTGCTCGGGCTGGAACAGGCGGGTGTCGACGACGAGTTCTTCGCGCTGGGCGGGGACAGCATCATGTCCATCCAGCTCGTCAGCCGGGCGCGCCGCGCGGGCCTGGTCCTGTCGGTGCGGGACGTCTTCGCGCACCGCACTCCCGCCGCCCTGGCCACAGTGGCGGCCGTCGCGGACGCGCTGCCCCGGAATGAGACCGAGGACGGGCTCGGCGTCGTGCCGCTCACCCCTGTGATGCGGTCCTTCGCAGGGCGCGGCGGTCCCTCGGACCACTTCAGCCAGTCCCATGTGCTGCGGGTTCCCGCGGACCTGGAACAACGGCACCTCGTCGCGGCCCTGCAGGCCGTCCTCGACCACCATGACGCGTTGCGCGCCCGGCTGCACACCGAGGGCCCCGAGTGGCACCTGGAGATCCCGGCCCCGGGATCCGTGTCCGCCGAGCACTGCCTGCGCCGAGTCGACGTCGAGGCGGTGACCGGAGAGGCGTACGCGGAACTCCTGCTGGCCGAAGGCACCGCTGCCAGGCGTGAACTCGCCCCCGGGAACGGACAGATGCTGCGGGCTGTCTGGTTCGACCACGGGCCGTCCCGCCCGGGCCGGTTGCTGCTCGTCGCACATCACCTCGTGGTCGACGGGGTCTCCTGGCGCATTCTGCTACCGGACCTCGCCGAAGCATGGCAGGCCTCGGCCGAAGGCGGCACACCCCGGCTGCAGCCGGTGGGGACCTCCCTGCGGGGCTGGGCACTTCGCCTGCGCGAGCGAGCGGGCACGCCGGAACGCGAGGCCGAACTGCCCCTGTGGGCGGACACCCTGGGCCGGGGCGAGTCGTCGCTCGGTGGCCGGCCGCTCGACCCCGCGCGGGACACACACGCCACCGCTGGCCGCGTCACCGTGACTGTACCGAGCGCGGTGACCAAGGCGGTCCTCGGTTCCGCCCCCGCCGCCTACCAGGCGGGAGTGGACGACGTCCTGCTGGCCGCCTTCGTCCTCGCCCTCACCGAGTCCCTGCGTGACGGCGCCGTCCTCGTGAACCTGGAAGGACACGGCCGTGAGGAGGACGCGGTCGGTGGCGCCGACCTCTCCCGCACCGTCGGCTGGTTCACCAACGCCTATCCCGTACGCCTCGACACAGGAACGCTGGACCGTGCCGACGCATGGGCCGGCGGGTCCGCCGCCGGGCGGCTGCTCAAGCGGATCAAGGAGCAGCTGCGCGGCTACCCCGACCACGGCATGGGCTACGGCATGCTGCGCCACCTCAACCCCGGCACGGCGGCGGTCCTGGAGGCGTTGCCGCGTCCCGAGATCGGCTTCAACTACCTCGGCCGGTACAACGTCGGGGGCTCGGGAGGGGCCGACTGGACCATCGAGGCGGGCGTCGTCACCGGGCCGGAACACGATCCGGCGATGCCGCTGCCACATGTACTGGAACTCAATGCGGCCACCAAGGACGCCCCCGGGGGTACCGAACTGGTCGCCACCTGGACCTTCGCGGGTCTGCTGCTCTCGCCCGACGACGTGCAGGAGCTGGCGCGGGCCTGGGTCCGCGCGCTGGAAGCCCTCGCCACCCATGCCGAGCGCCCCGACGCGGGTGGACTGAGCCCCTCCGACGTGGCTCTTTCCTCGATCGGCCAGAGCGAGATCGACGACTTCGAACAGGAACTGCAAGAGGAGTGGGGAACGCTGTGAGCAGACCACAGAAGACCATTGAGGACATTCTGCCGCTCACTCCGTTGCAGGAGGGATTGCTCTTCCACAACGTCTACGACGAGTCCGGCACCGATGTGTACACCGGCCAGGTCGTCTTCGACCTGGAGGACCCGTTGGACGTGGGCACGCTGCGTGCGGCCTGCGCGTCCCTGCTCGACCGGCACACCACCCTGCGCACCTGCTTCCGGCAGCGCAAGTCCGGGGAGTGGGCGCAGCTCGTGCTGCGCAGCGTCCCGCTCTCCTGGCACCAGGAGGACCTCGCGGACCTGGACCCGCAGGCTCGCGAGGAGGCTGCCAGGAGAATCGTCGAGGCCGACCGGCTCAAGCGGTTCGACCCGGCCAGCCCGCCCCTGTGGCGGCTGACCCTGATCGGCTTGGGCCAAGGCCGCCACCGCTTCGTCCTGACGTTCCACCACACCCTTGTCGACGGCTGGTCGCTGCCCGTTCTGGTACGGGAGCTGATGGCCCTCTACGCCGCGGGGGGCGATTCCGCCGACCTGCCTGCCCCGCGTCCCTACCGCGACTACGCGGTCTGGCTGGCGGAGCAGGACCGGGCCGCGGCCGCCGACGCATGGCGGGATGCACTCGCGGACGTCGCGGAACCCACGCTGGTGGCCCCCGGTGCGACCCGCGCCCCGGTGGTCCCGGAGCGCGTTCTCGGCGAGCTGCCCGAGGCGGACACGGCACGGCTGACCGCATGGGCCCGGGGCGCCGGACTCACCCTCAACACGGTGGTGCAGGGAGCCTGGGCACTGCTTCTGGCCCAGCTGACCGGCAAGGACGACATCGTCACCGGCAACACCGTGTCGGGCCGCTCGCCCGAGGTGGACGGCATCGAGTCCATGGTCGGCATGATGATCAACACCGTGCCGCTCCGGGTGCGGGTACGTCCCGCTGAGACGCTCACCGGCCTGTTGACCCGGATACAGGACGAACAGACCCGGATGCTGCCCCACCAGCATCTCGGACTGGCCGAGATCCGGACGCTCACTGCCGTCCCGGGCAGCGGCGAACTCTTCGACAGCCTCTACGCGTTCCAGAACTACCCCTCCAGCGGCGCCGGCCGGGACGGCCTCGGGGAGGCGCTGCGGATCTCCTCGGTCCGTACACAGGACGCCGCCCACTACCCGTTGACCTTGGTCGTCGGCCCGGGCCGCACCCTGCGCTTCCACTTCGACCACCGCCCCGACGTCGTGCCGCGCCCGCGCGTCCAGGCCCTCGCGGAGGCCTTCCCCCGGCTGCTCGCGGCGATCCCCGATCATGCGGGACTTCCTGTCGCCCGTCTTGATCTGCTGGGTGCCGTCGAGCGGGAGCGATTGCTTGCGCTGGGTACCGGGCCGGAGCCTTTGGCCGAGCGGGCCACGTT
>NZ_JBHYPZ010000086.1:0-11327 GCF_042746485.1 Streptomyces sp. NPDC058751
TGCAGGGGGGACCCTGTGGGAGAGTAGGACGCCGCCGAACAAATTTTGAAGAGAACCCCCGGACCGGGGATACCGGTCCGGGGGTTTTCTGCGTTTAGGGTCTTTGTCATGCGCTACGACCTGATTATTTTCGACAACGACGGCGTCCTCGTGGACAGCGAGCCGATCTCCAACACCTTGCTGGCCGCCTATCTCACCGAGCTAGGCCACCCCACCTCGTACGAGGACTCCCTGCGGGACTACATGGGCTCCGCCATGCACCGCATCCACGACCTGGTCCTGGAGCGCACCGGGCAGCGGCTGCCGGACGACTTCGACGACGTGTTCCACGCGCGGGTCTTCGCAGCCTTCGAACGGGAGTTGAAGCCCGTTCCCGGTGCCGGCCAGGTGCTGGAGAAGCTGGCCGCGGACGGCGTGCCGTACTGCGTGGCCTCCTCCGGCAGTCATGAGCGGATCAGGGTCGGGCACCGGACGACCGGGCTCGACCGGTGGTTCGACGAGGGGCGGGTCTTCAGCTCGCAGGACGTGGGGCGGGGCAAGCCGGCCCCCGATCTGTTCCTGCACGCCGCCGAGCGGATGGGCGTACGACCGGAGAGGTGCGCCGTCGTCGAGGACAGTCCCCTGGGCGTGCAGGCGGCCAACGCGGCCGGGATGGACGTGTACGGGTTCACCGCCATGACACCGGCGGACCGGCTCACCGGTGCGACCCAACTCTTCTCCGACATGGGGGAGTTGGCTGACCTGCTGGTATGACGGCACCCATCGGCGGGCGCTGACATTTGTCATGCGGAGAGCCGGACGATCGTTTCTGTCGGTGAGTCAGGTCGAACCGCGAAGCTGAGTACATCGAAACGGGACGTACACAGCGACGACGGAGGGACCCGATCATGAGCATCACCGCCACGGAGATCAGCACCGGAGAGACCGCCCGCGCCGACCGGACGGGCCAGGCCACCGCTCAGGAGACCGCCGCCTCCAAGCCGAGCTTCCTGCCGCTGATCCTGGACGTGGCGGTGCCCGTCGGGTCGTACTACCTGCTCAAGAACGGGTTCGGGACGAGCACGATGGCGGCCCTCGGCTGGAGCAGCGTGGTGCCGGCCGTACGGACCGTGTGGGGCGTGGTGAAGGAGCGCAGGTTCAACGGCCTGGCGGCCCTGATCCTGTTCGTGAACGTGGCCGGGCTCGCGCTCAGCCTGGTCGCCGGTGACCCGCGGCTGATGCTGGCGAAGGACAGCGGGGTCGGCAGCGCGATCGGGATCGGCATCCTGGTGTCCGTGAAGCTCGGACGGCCGATGATGACGCAGGGGATGAAGCCCTTCCTCGTGAAGGGCGACGCGGCGCGGGCCGCGGCCTGGGACCGGCTGGCGGCGGGCTCCGAGGCGTTCCGGAAGGCCGAGCGGACGTTCTCGCTGGTCTGGGGCACGGTCCTGCTCGGTGAGTGCGTCGCGCGGGTCGTGGGCGCCTACACGCTGCCGATCGACACCATGGTCTGGGTCGGCACGGTCGTCATGATCGCCTCGATGGTCCTCGCCTTCCTGATCAGCGGTCGCTTCGCCGTCGTCCCGATGGAGAAGATGCTGGGGCAGGAGCTCGCGGCCGGGGCCGGGACGCACCGCTGAACGGTTCCGCGTAGGGGGAGTGGGGACCGCACGGTCCCGCCGTGAAGACCTCGGCAGTCCCTCACCGTCCCTCCCCGAAGAGCTGAGCAAAATTCATCTTCGGCTTGATCTATCCACCGGTAACCCGGGGCCCTACGCTCGCCGCCATGACAGATGTGCTGCGGCGCGGCAGGGCCTCGCTGGCGTTCAGCTTCTTCGCGCAGGGGGTCGCCTTCGCGCTGCTCGTGACGCGCATCCCGGCCATCCAGGACCGCTACGGGATATCCGACACGCTCCTGCCGGCGTTCCTGGCGGCCGTTCCGGTCCTCGCCGGACTGGGCAGCGTCGCCACCGAACATCTCGTCAAGCGCATACCCCCCAGCCACGTCCTGCGGTGGTCGCAGCCGGTCGTGCTGCTGGCCCTGCTCGGTGTCGGCGCCGGTGACCAGCTCGTCGAGGTGGCCATTGCCCTCGGCGCCTTCGGCCTGGCGGTCGGCGCTCTCGACGCCTCGATGAACATGCTCGGGGTGAGTCTCCAGCGGTCGTACGGGCGCAGCATCATGCTCGGTTTCCACGCCGTGTACAGCCTGGGCGGGATCGTGGGTGCCTCGCTCGCGTGGGCCGGGGCGCACTGGCACATGGCGCTGTTCGTGTCGTACCTGCCGGTCGTGCTGGTGCTGCTGCCGCTCGTTCTGCTGGGGAGCCGGTGGTACGTCGACGCGGGCACGGACGGGAAGGCGGACGGGAGGGAGGACACGCGGGCCGGTGCGGGTTCGGGTCCCCTCGCCTTCAAACTCCTGCTCCCGTTGTGCCTGGTGATGACGTTCGCCTACATCGGGGACTCGACGGTCTCCAACTGGAGCGCGAAGTACGTCGAGGACGTGCTGGGGGGTTCGGAGCAGACGGCGACCGTTCCGTACAACGTCTACATGGTGATGACGCTGGTGGGGCGGGCCGTCGGGGACTTCGGGGTGCGGCGGTTCGGGGCCGTGGCGGTGGTGCGTCTCGGTGCCGTGGTCGCCGCGCTCGGGTTCGGTGTGGTGGCGGTCGCGCCGGGGGCCGGGGTGGGCATGCTGGGGTTCACGCTGCTCGGGCTCGGGCTGTGCGTGATCGTGCCGCAGACCTTCGCGGCCGCCGGGAGGAAGTTCCCGGGCGCCTCGGACACGGCGATCGCGCGGCTGAACATCTTCAACTACGTCGGGTTCCTCGTCGGGTCCCCGTTGGTGGGCGCGCTGGGTGACGCGTGGGACTACCGGGGGGCCATGCTCGTACCGATGGTGCTCGTCCTCGCGACCTTGCGGTACGCCCGCTCGTTCGAACCTCAACCGGACCGATACGGTGACGTGCATGAGCGGCCGCGCACAGCTGATGTGGGACGAGGCAGTAACGGGGTATGACTTCGGCCCGGACCATCCGATGGATCCGGTCCGGCTCCGGCTGACCCGGGGACTCGTCGACGCGTTCGGGCTCGACCGGGCCGTCGAGGTCGTCGCGGCGAAGCCCGCCGGGGATTCGACCCTGCGGCTGGTGCACCGCGAGGACTACGTGGCGGCGGTCAAGGCGGCGTCCGCCGATCCCGCGTCGGCCGATCAGTCGTACGGCCTCGGGACCATGGACGATCCGGCGTTCGCCGGGATGCACCAGGTGTCCGCGACGATCGCCGGGCAGTCCGTGGGGGCCGCGGAGGCGGTGTGGCGCGGTGAGGCGCTGCACGCGGTGAACTTCGCGGGCGGCCTGCACCACGCGATGCCCGGCGCCGCCTCCGGGTTCTGCGTCTACAACGACGCCGCTCTCGCCATCGCCCGGCTGCTGGAGCTGGGTGCCGAGCGGGTCGCGTACGTCGATGTCGACGTGCACCACGGTGACGGTGTCCAGGCGGCCTTCTGGGAGGATCCGCGGGTCCTGACGATCTCGCTGCACGAGCACCCGCGGACGCTGTTCCCGCAGACCGGATGGCCCGAGGAGACCGGGGCGGGCGGCGCGGAGGGCACGGCCGTCAACGTCGCGCTGCCGGCGGGGACCGGGGACGCGGGCTGGCTGCGGGCGTTCCACTCGGTGGTGCCCGAGCTGATCGCGGACTTCCGGCCGCAGGTGCTGGTCACCCAGCACGGCGCGGACACCCACTTCGAGGACCCGCTCGCGCACCTGGCCGTCTCGCTCGACGCGCAGCGGGCGGTGCAGGTCGCCTGTCACGACCTGGCGCACGAGTACGCCGACGGTCGCTGGGTCGCGCTGGGCGGCGGCGGATACGCGGTGGTGGAGGTGGTGCCGCGCTCGTGGACGCACCTCGTGGCCATCGCGGCGGGCCGTCCCGTCGAGCCCGAGACGGTGATCCCGGAGAGCTGGCGGCAGGAGGTCTTCGCCCGTACGCGGCAGCTGGCGCCGATGCGGATGACGGACGGCCGGTGGCCGGTGTCCTTCAACGACTGGGAGTCGGGGTACGACCCGGCGGACCGCCTCGACCAGGCGATCCTGGCCACGCGCAAGGCCGTGTTCCCGCTGCGGGGGATGCTCCCGTAGTCCCCGCTCCTCCCGCCTCGCTCCGGGGTGCCGTCGCCGTCCCGTCGCCGTCCCGTTCCGTTCCGTTGCCGTCGTGGTCCCGTCCCAGCGTCGGCGTCACGGCGGGGCCGCCGGGCCGACCGCGGACCATTAGGCCAACTGTGGGGCGTATCCCGCATTGGGGGCATAAGGTGCGGGTGCATGCGTCAGCATCGCTGACGTGTTGAGCACCGGAGCTTTGCGCGCACATCTGCTGGCCGCCCGGCTCGCCGGGCCGGTGGCCACGTCGCGGGAGGAGAGTCTGCGCAGCTACCGGCTCTTCGCCGCCCGCGACCCCCGTCTGCTGCTCGGACTCGATCCCGAACGGACCTGGTGCCAGCGGGATCTGATCGAGCTGATGGCCGACAAGTGCGGGGTCTCGGCCGATCCGTCACGCACTTCGGGGCATGATGTGATCGACCCGGAGCGGACCCTGGCGGCCCTCGACGCCTTCGCGCGTCGGCTCGGAGAAGCCGCCCGTCGTCGTCACCCCGTGCTTCTCGGCACCGGTCACCCGCACCGGCTGATCGATTTCTACGCCGCACTCGCGGACGCCCTGTCGGCGGCAGGATGTGCTGTCCTCACCCCCGCGCAGGGTAGCTCTATCGACATAACGACCCGGTTCGGCCTACGCACGCACAACCTCGACTACGTACAAGGTGTCGCGCTGGTGCGCGAACCCGAAGCGGGGGCCGCCGGTCGCACGACCGGCGCGCACACCCATTCACCCCTCCCGGTCCGGACCGTTCTGGCGGCCGCCGCCGAGGGCGGCGGGCCCCTTCCCGAGCTGGTCATCGGGGACCACGGATGGGTCTGCGGTGCAGGTCAGCTCGGGTTCGAGGCCATCGGTCTCGCCGATACGGACGACCCCGCGCCGTTCGTCGGAGAGGCAGAGGGGCGGGTGTCCGTCGTCGTTCCGCTGGATGACGCCGTGCGGTCTGATTACTACCGGCCGCTTACTCGCTATGTACTCAATCGAGCGTGTCTGTCACAGTAGGCGGCCGATGGCATCCCCTCTTCCCCACTCGCATCACCCGCCCCTACATTGGGGAGTGAGTGCGCAACGACGAAGAGTCACCGGAAGGGGAAGCCGGTGGCCGTCGAGTGCGGAAGGTGCAGGTGTGACATGGCTGCAGGCGAGAGGCCTCTGAACGAGGTCCAGTTCCTTACCGTGGCGGAAGTGGCCTCGGTGATGCGAGTGTCGAAGATGACCGTGTACCGCCTGGTGCACAGCGGTCATCTGCCGGCGATCCGGGTGGGGAGGTCCTTCCGGGTGCCGGAGCAAGCGGTTCACGAGTACCTCCGTGAGAGCTATGTGGGGGTGGAGACCGCCTGACGGCGTTCCGGGAGACCGTTCGCGATCTCCCGGAAACACCTCGATTACGACCTCAAGCCCTCGGGCGGGTAGGCTGGCCCCTCATAGGTCGTGTGGGCCCATGCAGCCCAGCACCGAGTAAAGAGAAGTGAGCGAGGGTAGTCGTGGGCTCTGTTATCAAGAAGCGGCGCAAGCGGATGGCGAAGAAGAAGCACCGCAAGCTGCTCAAGCGCACTCGCGTTCAGCGTCGCAACAAGAAGTAAGCGGCGCCGCGGAAACGCGTACTGTGGCCCCCCACCAGCGGGTGGGGGGCCACAGGCGTATCCGGTGGGGGAAAGGCCGTACGACGGCCGCTGGGGCACCGCGGTGGCGCCCGGGGCCCTCTTCCCGGCCCGGCGGCGGTCGGAGGCGCGAACGGCGGCCGACGACGCGACGGCGGCCGGCGACACAATGGTGTCGGGAGCGTGAACGGCGGCCGAGGGCACCATGGCGGCCGGGAGCGTGAACGGCGGCGGCCGGGAACGTGACGGCGGCCGACGGGGGCGACCCCGAAAAACCGCTCGACCGTCGAACGTCTTCGGCCACGCGCGCCGTGTACGGCTGTGGGCCGAATGGCTGGGTCTGGCCGTACGCCCGCCGCTGCCGTCACTTCGTGCATCGGACGGTCATCACAGCGCAACATCAACCCGCTAAGTTGGCCGCACACGGGGAACTCGGCAGGTGCGAGCGGAGCTACGTCCCGTTATGGAAGGAAGGCGCTGATCTTGGGGAAGGTCGTGCTCGTGACCGGGGTGGCCCGGCAGCTCGGGGGCCGGTTCGTCCGACGGATCCAGCGTGACCCGCAGGTGGACCGGGTGATCGCCGTGGACGCGGTGCCCCCCGAGCACCACATCGGCGGCGCCGACTTCGTGCAGGCCGACATCCGGCAGCCCACCATCGCCCGGGTGCTGGCCGAGTACTCCGTCGACACGGTCGTCCACATGGACGTGACGGGCACGGCGCTGGCCTCCGGCAGCCGCACCACGGTCAAGGAGACCAACGTCATCGGCACCATGCAGATCCTCGGTGCCTGCCAGAAGTCCCCGACGGTCAAGCGGCTCGTCGTGAAGTCCAGCACCAACGTCTACGGCTCGGCGCCGCGCGACCCCGCCGTCTTCACCGAGACCACCGCGCCCAAGTCCCTGCCCAGCGGCGGCTTCGCGAAGGACACGACCGAGGTCGAGGGTTATGTGCGCGGCTTCGCGCGCCGCAGGCCCGATGTCGCCGTGTGCGTGCTGCGGTTCGCCAACATCCTCGGCCCGAGCGCGGACTCGCCGCTCGCCTCGTACTTCTCGCTGCCGGTGCTGCCGACGGTGTTCGGCTACGACCCGCGGCTCCAGTTCGTCCACGAGAGCGACGTCATCGAGGTGCTGCGGCTCGCCGCGCACGAGCCGCAGCGGGGCACGCTCAACAGCGGCACGTTCAACATCGCCGGGGACGGCGTCCTGCTCCTGTCGCAGTGCGCGCGGCGGCTCGGCCGGCCGACCGTCCCGCTGTTGCTGCCGGCCCTCAGCTGGGCCGGTACGGCCGTGCGTACCCTGGGGGTGACGGACTTCTCGCCGGAGCAGCTGCGGCTGCTCACGCACGGCAGGGTGGTCGCGACGGTCCAGATGCGCGAGACCCTGGGCTACGAGCCGAAGTACACGACGGCGGAGACCTTCGCGGACTTCGCCCAGAGCAGGGGTCCCGGACTCCTGCCCCCGGAGGCCCTTGCGGGGGCCGTGGACAAGATCGCCGCACTGCCGGTCCTGGGCGGCGGCCACCCCCCGACGCAGAGCGCCAACTGAGGAGCGCATCAACGATGGCGGACGCCAAGGTCATTCCGTTCGACGACGACCGCTCGCGCGGGGCTGCGGTGCAGCGCCCGGCGAGGCGCCGGGCCGGGGGGAGCCGGCGCAAGGGTGAGCCCGTGGTCGTCCGCGAGGTCCAGCCCATGCCCGGACGGCCCCTCCCGCAGGATGATGTTCCCGTGACGCAGGAGGAACAGCCGTCCCGGCCGCCCCAGCAGGGCGGTACGAGCCTGGAGCAGCGCATCGCGGGGGGCCTGGCCTTCCTGCGCCGCAGGCTCACCGGTGACTACGAGATCGACGAGTTCGGGTACGACCAGGAGCTGACCGACCAGGTCCTGATGTCCCTCGTCCGGCCGGTGTACGAGAAGTACTTCCGGGTCGAGGTGAAGGGCGTCGAGAACATCCCGTCCGAGGGGGGTGCCCTGATCGTCGCCAACCACTCGGGCACCCTTCCGCTGGACGGCCTGATGATGCAGGTCGCCGTCCACGACAACCACCCCGCGAACCGTCATCTGCGTCTGCTCGCCGCCGACCTGGTGTTCATGCTGCCGGTCGTCAACGAGCTGGCCCGCAAGGCCGGTCACACGCTGGCCTGCTCGGAGGACGCGGAGCGGCTGCTGGAGCGCGGTGAACTGGTCGGGGTGATGCCGGAGGGCTTCAAGGGCATCGGCAAGCCGTTCAGCGAGCGCTACAAGCTCCAGCGGTTCGGCCGGGGCGGCTTCGTCTCGACGGCCCTGCGCGCGGGCACCCCGATCATTCCGTGCTCGATCGTCGGGGCAGAGGAGATCTACCCGATGATCGGCAACGCGAAGACCCTCGCGCGGCTGCTGGGGTTCCCGTACTTCCCGATCACGCCGACCTTCCCGTGGCTGGGTCCGCTCGGTGCGATCCCGCTGCCCACCAAGTGGACGATCCAGTTCGGCGAGCCGATCCGCACGGACGGTTATCCGCCGGAGGCGGCCGACGACCCGATGCTGATGTTCAACCTGACCGACCAGGTCAGGGAGCAGATCCAGCACACCCTGTACAAGCTGCTGGTGCAGCGCAGGTCCGTTTTCTTCTGATCATGCAGTTACGATTCTGTTGATCATGTCCTGATATGCCCGTACGTCGATGGGGGCGCCCTCCCCGAGGAGGGCGCCCCCATCGACGTACTGCGGTGGCCCGGTCAGCCGCTGTCCTGCGTGTCGATGCCGAGTCCCGGCAGGAGGCCGGGGAGCAGCGGCGGCAGGGTGACGTCGGGTTCGCTCGTGGCGCTGCCCTTGCTGCTGGCGTTGGACGACGGGGTGGAGCTGGTGTCGTCCTTGGGCGGGTCGAGCAGGCCGCCGGTGCTGCCGCCGAGCAGGCCCTCGCCGCCGCTGCCCGCGCTGGAGGACGGCTTGGGCTTGCCGCTGCTGTGGCTCTCGCGCGCGGAGTCGCTGCTCGCGCTGGGCGGCGCGGAGGTGTCCGTGCTCGGCGAGGCGGTGGACTCCTCGCTCTTGCCGCGGTGACGGCCGGTGCCCTCGGGGACCGGCGTCCTGGGCAGCAGCGGGTTGACCTCTTCGTCTATGGCCTCGAAGACCGACGAGACCTGGTCCCTGACGTCACCGAGCTGCATGGGCAGCCGGTCGCGCAGGGAGCCCCAGGCCTCGCGGTGCGACTGGGAGAAGGCGGACAGGGTCTGGATGGGGCCCAGTGAGCCGTCCCGTTCGTACGCCTCGTGCAGCAGGCGGTGGCCCTCGGCGGCGTCGTGCTGCATGCCGGACAGGGCACGGCGGATCTCGCCCATGGATTCGTGGTCCAGGTGCCCCGAGCGGCCCCGCTCCATCAGCCGGCGCGCTTCGTTCAGGCGGTTCGAGGCCTGGTCGAGATAGAGCTCGCCCCGGTCGCTGTCGCCTTGGGCCAGGCCCAGCTTGATGTCCTCCATGCCCCGTTTGAGGCCGTAGAGCGAGTCACCGGGCAGGGCGTCGGAGCTCGCGGCGGCCACGCCGCCGAAGGCTCCGGCGGCCACGCCGACGGTGAGCCCGCCCGCGGCCAGCCCCTTGGACAGCCGGGACCGGGGCCGCAGCTTCCCCAGTCCGGTCGCCCGGTGCGATCCCTTGGTCCGATGGGACCGCTGCCCGGGCAGGGCGCGGCCCGGATCCTCGCCTCCGGCGGCCGTGCCTTCCTGCAGCATGGCCTCCATCGCGGCGACGAGCTGGGCTCGCTGCACGATCTTGACCTCGGGGTCCAGCTCCGGTTCGGGCAGCTCGCCGAGACCGGTGGCGAGGGCCAACAGCAGCCCTTGCTCGGTCTGTTCCGCAGCAGCCCGGGACGGTGCCGGCCCATCCGGCTGCTCGGCCGCCGTGCCCTGCTCGATCTCTTCCAGGGCCTGGGCGAAGGCGTTCGCCCGCCGGTGGGTTGACACGTTCGCGATCACTGGCGGCACCTCCTCTCGTCATGACGGTCGACTCCCCAGGGGGTCCTGAGGGTTGCACCCCCTGGCAGTGTCGACACGATCGGGTGATCGGCACTGGCCAAGGCGTGACCACAGGGAGCCTGTATCCCGCACAACGAGCGTCACGGCACTTGGGTTACGGACGACAAATGTACGAACCGCGAAGTCAACAGACTTTCACGGAAGGTGAGTTGGACGTCGCCGGGGGTGCGGGGCCACTGTGGCCGGAAGCGGGCTCAGCGGACGTCTTCGGGCAGGAGCCGGGCCAGCGTGCGGACGGCCCGGTACTGGAGGGTCTTGATGGCGCCCTCGTTCTTGCCCATCACCCGGGCGGTCTCGGCGACCGAGAGCCCCTGGAGGAAGCGGAGCGTCACGCACTCCTGCTGCTGGGGGTTGAGCCGTCGCACGGCGTCGAGCAGCGCGGCGTTCGACAGGGACTCCAGGACGGAGTCCTCGGGGGAGCGCTCGACCTCGTTGGCGTCGAGCATCTCGCCGGTGGTCACTTCCAGCCGGAAGCGGCTGGACTTGAAATGGTCGGCCACCAGGTTCCGGGCGATGGTCACGAGCCAGGCGCCGAAGTCGCGTCCCTGCCAGGTGAAGGTGCCGATCCGGCGCAGCGCGCGCAGAAAGGTCTCGCTGGTGAGGTCCTCGGCGGTCGCCTTGCCCCCGACGCGGTAGTAGATGTAGCGGTACACGGTGTCGCTGTACTGGTCGTAGAGCCGTCCGAAGGCGTCGGCCTCGCCGGCCTGGGCGCGCTCCACGAGATCCATCATCCGGGCGCTGTCACTGTCCGCGGCCGGACGGCGTGCGGTGGTGGCCGAGCCTGAGCGGCCCCGCCGGCCGACCGTCGCGTTGCCGTCGGCCAGGGCGTAGCAAGGGCCGACGGGCGCGGGGAGGGCGAAGGCGGGGACGGCGTACGCGGTGGGGACGAAGCCGCGCAGGCGGTCCAGGACCGTTGCGCGCAGCGTAGCCAGGCCCGAGGCGTCAACCCCGACGTGTGAGTACACGGGACTCCCAGAGGCAGAGCTTCCATCACGTGCAGTGCGGGACCTTTCACCCGTCGTGGCGACGGAGGGGTACCGGTTTGCGTCTGAGGAGAATAACGCTTCGTACAGGCAGCACTACACCCAGTTGCTAAAATCATCGATTACGACGCTTTTGACATGGATCGGTGCCGATTCAAGTACTGCTCAGTGACCGCTTGTTGATCGCATCGGTTCACGTTCCGTCTGAGTGCAGGGCGTGTTGTGCCCGCCTGTGGAGGGCGTGACTGAGTCGCCCACGGCGTGGGTAGGACGATGTGATTGCCTGCACGGGCCGACGCCCACCGCCCCAGGTCCGGACGGGTTTTCGCCCCCTCCGCCCCTACCCGACCCGACCTGGGGCTCCGCCCCGGCCCCCGCTCCTCAAACGCCGGAGGGGCTGGATCGTGCACCCGGGATCCGGCGGAAGGGGCCGTGCCGGTGCATCGATTACCCGGGGGCGCTGTCCCCGGCCCCCGCTCCTCAAACGCCGGAGGGGCTGGATCGTGCACCCGGGATCCGGCGGAAGGGGCCGTGCCGGTACATCACATGCCCGTCGCCACCGACGCTCACCTCTCCGTCCAACGGCGACGGGCGGATGTACCGGCA
>NZ_JBHYPZ010000087.1:0-9351 GCF_042746485.1 Streptomyces sp. NPDC058751
GCCGGAGTACATGGTGCCGGGCGCGTTCGTGTCGATGGATGTGCTGCCGTTGACCGGCAACGGCAAACTCGACCGCCGCGCCCTGCCCGAACCCGTGTATGAAGCCGGTGCGGGAAGCCGTGCCGCGCGCGACCCCCGGGAGGAGATCCTGTGCGGGCTCTTCGCCGAGGTTCTCGGCGTCGAACGGCCGGGCATCGACGACGACTTCTTCGAACTCGGTGGCCACTCCCTGCTCGCCACCCGGCTGGTCAGCCGCATCCGTACGGTCCTGGGTGCGGAGCTGTCCATCCGTGACCTGTTCGAGGCGTCCACCGTCGCCGCTCTGTCCCTGCTCCTCGACCGCACGGCCCCCGCTGCCCGCGTGGCGGTACGGCGGGTCGATCCACGCCCGGACCGGATGCCCCTGTCCTACGCCCAGCAACGGCTGTGGTTCCTCAACAAGGTGGAGGGCGCCAACCCCACGTACAACATCCCGGCCGCACTCCACCTCACCGGCCCGTTCGACGCGGACGCACTGCGCGCCGCCCTCGCCGACGTGGCCGAACGCCACGAGGCTCTGCGCACCGTTTTCGCCGAGGACGGAGAGGGCCCCTACCAGTCCGTCCTCAAGGGAGCCGAGGCCCGGCCCGAGCTGATCGTCGAGCGGGTCGCCGGTGCCGACATCGACGCCCGGGTCGCGGCCGCCGCCAGGCACCGATTCGATCTCGACTCCCAGGTTCCCTGGCGGGCCTGGCTGTTCGAGTGCGAGGGCGACGAGAGAGTCCTGTTCCTGCTGATGCACCACATCGCCGGGGACGGCTGGTCCATGCCGTTGCTCGTACGGGACCTCACCTCCGCCTACGCCGCGCGTTCGGCCGGCACCGCCCCGCAGTGGACCGCGCTGCCGGTGCAGTACGCCGACTACACCCTCTGGCAGCGTGAAGCACTCGGCACCGAGGACGACCCCGACTCGCCGATCTCACACCAACTGTCCTACTGGATGCGAACGTTGGAGGACCTTCCGGAGGAACTCGCGCTGCTGTCGGACCGGCCGCGCCCCGCCGTTTCCACCCATCGTGGCGGCACCGTCGAGTTCGACGTCCCGGACATGCTCCGCACGGGCCTGGAACGGCTGGCCCGCGACAGCAGGACCACCCCGTTCATGGTGATCCAGGCGGCGCTCGCGGTCCTTCTCGGCCGCCTTGGCGCTGGCCACGACATCCCCATCGGCACGCCGGTCGCCGGTCGCACCGACGACATGCTCGGTGAACTGATCGGCTTCTTCGTCAACTCGCTGGTCCTGCGCACCGACACCTCTGGGAACCCGGCCTTCACCGAACTCCTCACCCGGGTGCGGGAGACCGACCTGGCCGCCTACGCCCACCAGGACGTGCCCTTCGACCGGATCGTCGAGGTGCTCAACCCGCGCCGCTCACTGGCACGCCACCCGTTGTACCAAGTGCAGTTGTCTTACGACAACAACGATCAGGAGTCCGCCGCGACCGGGGTCGCGCTGCCCGGTCTCGTCGCGTCCCGCCGCTCCGTGGGCATCGACGCCGCCAAGTTCGACCTGGTCTTTTCCTTCGCCGAACAGCTCAGAGGCTCGGACGGCGCGAGGTTCCTCACCGCGTCGGTTGGCTACAGTGCCGACCTGTTCGACGAGGGGACCGTACGGACCCTGGCCGGTCGGCTGCTGCGGGTGCTCGAAGCAGCGATCGCCGACCCCAAGCAGAAGATCGGGCAGCTCGATGTCCTGGAGCCGCACGAACGCCGCCAGGTGCTCCAGGGGTGGAACGCCACGCACAGCCCCGTGCCCTGGCGCAGCCTGCCGCAGCTCTTCGAGGAGCAGGTGGCGCGGACTCCCGGCCGGACCGCCGTGATCGACGGCGACAACCAGCTCGACTACGCCGGACTCAATGCCGCGGCCAACCGGCTGGCTCGCGACCTCATGGCACGCCGTGTCGGCCCCGAGGACCGGGTGGCGGTGGCCCTGCCCCGCTCCATGGAGCTGATCACGGCCGTCTGGGCGGTGTTCAAGGTGGGGGCGACATACGTACCGGTCGATCCGGCCTATCCGGCCGACCGCATCGCGTACATGCTCGACGACGCCGTACCGAGCGTCGTCGTGACCGACGCTGCCGTCGCCGCGGGCCTGCCCGAGGGACCCCGGAACCGGTACACGCTCATCGTCGACGACCCGGTCGTGGCCCGCCGTGTCGCCTCCCGCTCGGCTGCCGACATCGCCCCGCACGAACGGTGGGTGCCCCTGCTGCCCGACCACCCCCTGTACGTCATCTACACCTCCGGCTCCACCGGCCAGCCAAAGCCCGTGCAGATGCGCGCCGAGGGAATCCTCAACCTGGTCACCTGGCAGGACCCGGTCGTGCCGCGCGGCGAAGGCAAGATCACCGCCCAGTACGCGCCGATCAGCTTCGACGGCTCCGTGCAGGAGATGTGCTCGGCCCTGCTGTACGGCAAGACGCTCGTCCAGTGCCCAGAGGAGACCCGCAGGAACGCCGAGCAACTGGTCAGGTGGCTCGACCGTCACGGGGTGCAGGAACTGTTCGCCCCCAACCTCGTCGTCGACGCCGTGTGCCGCACGGCCCACGACCTGGGCCTCGAACTGCCCGCACTGTGCGATGTCGTGCAGTCGGGAGAGGCCCTCGTGCCGAACGACACGATGCGCGCCTTTTTTGCTCGCCCAGAGCGGCGGCTGCACAACCAGTACGGCCCGTCCGAGACCCATGTGATGACGGGCCGGGTGCTGCCTGGTGACCCGGACCTGTGGGCCGCGGCCCCCGACATCGGCGGGCCCGTCGCCAACGCCCGGATGTACGTGCTCGATCCCGCGCTGCGCCCGGTCGCACCGGGCGTCATCGGCGAGCTCCACATCGCCGGCGCCGGACTGGCCCGCGGGTATCTGGGGCGGCCGGGGCCGACCGCAGAGCGGTTCGTGGCCTGCCCCTTCGGCGCTCCCGGGGAGCGCATGTACCGTACCGGCGACCTGGTCCGCTGGAACCGGGACGGTCGTCTCGAGTACGCGGGCCGTGTCGACCAACAGGTCAAGATCCGCGGCTTCCGAGTCGAGCCCGGCGAGATCGAGGCGGTGCTGAGCCGACACCCCTCGGTTGACCGTGCCGCCGTGGTGGCGCGCACGGACGGAGAGGGCAAGCGCCTGGTGGCGTACGTGGTGCCGGCGGGAGCGGGCCTGGCTGACACAGCGGAGCTGCGCACCCACCTCGGGCGCAGCCTGCCCGACCACATGATGCCGGCCACCTTCGTCGCACTCGAGGCGCTGCCGCTGACCCCCAACGGCAAGCTCGACCGGCGGGCGCTGCCCGCCCCCGACACCGACCGGAGCGGCGACCGCGGCCCGCGAACCCCCGAGGAACAGATCCTCAGCGGGCTCTTCGCCGAGTTGCTCGGACTGGCCGGCGTGGCCGTGGACGACGACTTCTTCCAGCTCGGCGGACACTCCTTCCTCGCCACCCAGCTCGTGAAGCGAGTCCGCGCCACCTTCGGCGTCGAGCTGTCCGTGCGCAGCGTCTTTGAGGAACCCACCGTGGCGGGCCTCGCCCGGGAGATCGCCTCCGACGTCACCCGGGACCCGTTCACCACGCTGCTGCCGCTCCGGCCGCGCGGCAGCCGGCCGCCCCTGTTCTGCATCCACCCGGGCTCCGGTACGAGCTGGAGCTATGCGGGACTGCTCAGCCATCTGGACCCCGACCAGCCGCTGTACGGGCTGCAGGCCCGCGGGCTGAGCGATCTGGATGCCCTGCCGTCCTCGATCGCCGAGATGGCAGACGACTACGCGCGGATCATTCGCGAGGTCCAGCCCTCGGGCCCCTACCGGCTGCTCGGCTGGTCCTTCGGCGGGCTCGCCGCGCACGCTGTCGCCACGCGCCTGGAGCACCTCGGCGAAGAGGTGAGCCTGCTGGCCGTGGTCGACGCCTACCCGCCGGTCGCGGGACTGGTTGCCCCGGACGTGTCCGAACACGAGCTGCTCGCCGGCTCCCTACTGCCCGGCTTCGCCTTCGACCTCGACGAGCTGAGGGAAGACATCGACGGTCTCGTTGCCCGGTACGTACGTCATCTGGAGCGCGAGAACCACCCGATGGCGGCCCTGGGTGAGCGTGGCCTGAAGGGCGTGATGCGGGTGTACGCGCGCAACGACCGCCTGATGGGCACCTTCGAACCCGCCCTCTTCAGCGGCGACCTGACGTTCTTCAACGCCCTGCGCGAGACCCCCGGGGCAGCGCTCCCCGAGGAGGTCCGCGGCCTGATGACGGCGCGTGCCTGGCGGCCTCTGGTCACGGGGACAGTCCACAACCACGACATCGACGCCACGCACGGCGCGATGCTCTCCGATCCCGAGGCGCTCGCCGCCATCGGCAAGGCGCTGCACGGCGCCCTGTGAAGCCGGGCGGTGACCCCACCGCCCACTCCTGCAAGACACCCGACGCAGTACATCAAACCAGGAGGAAACCGCCAGATGAGCAGCAACCCGTTCGAGGACAACGACGGCACCTACCTCGTTCTCGTCAACGACGAGGGCCAGTACTCCCTGTGGCCCGCATTCGCCGAGGTGCCGGCCGGCTGGAACGTCGAACTTCCCGAGACCGACCGCCAGTCCGCGCTCGACCACATCAACGAGAACTGGACCGACATGCGCCCCAAGAGCCTGATCGCGGCGATGGAGGGCGCGGCCTGACCCGGGCCCGTACAGCAGATACCGCGTGCCGCCCGCCGACCGGGGCGGGCGGCCGCGGCCGCCGTGCGGCGCCGCACGGTGTGATCAGAGAGGTTTCCCCAGCCCATGACATACCCGAGAACAACCCTGGCGACCCGGCTCCGCACGGCGGTCGTCGGCCTGCTCGCCCTCGCCACGGTGACGGCGCCCGGCACCTCGCCGGCCTCGGCCGACCAGGGCACCCGCTCGGACGTCGTCATCCACTACACCGAGTACGGCATCCCGCACATACAAGCGTCCGACTACCGGGGCCTGGGCCTCGGTTACGGCTACGCGGCGGCCAAGGACAACATCTGTCTCCTCGCCGACGCCTACATGACCGTACGGGGTGAGCGCTCCCGCCACCTGGGCCCCGGCTCCGCTGCCAACTCCGCTGTGGGCGCGGCAGCCGACAGCCTCAACAGCGACCTGTACTTCCGTGCGGTCGAGGCGAGCGGGGTGGTGCGGCGACTCGCGCGCAGCGCGCCGCCCACCGGCCCGGATCCCGAGGTCGCCCAGCTCGTGCTCGGTTACGCGGCCGGCTACAACCGCTACCTGCGCGAGACGGGTGCGGACGGCATCACCGACCCGGCCTGCCGGGGCGCCGACTGGGTACGGCCCATCACCGAACTCGACGTCTACCGGCATGTGCATGCGATCGCCACCATCTCCGGCAGTGGCAGCGCCATCGATGGCATCGTCGGTGCGCAGCCCCCCACTGCAGCGACCACGACGCGCGCCTCCGTCGAGAGCCCGTCCGCCGCCCGCATGGTGCGCGCGCTGCGGGCGACCCGCCAGGATCAGGGCCTTGGCAGCAACGCGATCGGGGTCGGGGACAGCGGATCGACCGTCGGCGGCAGCGTGCTGCTGGGCAATCCCCACTACCCGTGGCAGGGTGCCCGCCGGTTCTGGCAGAGTCAGTTGACCATCCCTGGAAAGCTGAACGTCTCCGGCGCGTCCCTGCTGGGCCTGCCCGTCGTTGCCATCGGCCACAACGAGAACGTCGCCTGGAGCCACACGGTGGCCACCGCCGCCACGTTCGGACTCCACGAAGTGCCCATCTTGCCCGGCGATCCCACCAGCTACCTGGTCGACGGCAAGGCGGAGCACATGCGCGTGACCAAGGTCTCCGTGCCGGTGCGCGAGGACGACGGTACGACCCGAACCGTGGAACGGACCCTGTGGTCGACCCGTTACGGGCCCGTCGTCACCGCCGGCCCCGGAGTGCCGCTGCCCTGGGGAGCGACGGCGTATTCGCTCGACGACCCCAACGTCGGGAACCTGCGGCTGCTCAACAGCTGGCTGGGCCTGGACCGGGCCGAGGACACCGACGGCGTACGCCGCGCCCTCACCCGCACCCAGGGGTTGCCCTGGGTCAACACCGTGGCCACGGACCGTCGCGGCCGGGCGTTCTACGCCGATCTGCAGGTCGTCCCGCATGTCACCGACGAACTCGCCCAGGAGTGCAGCACCCCGCTAGGCCGCCAGGTCTTCCCGGCCAGCGGCATTCCCATCCTCGACGGCGGTCGTAGCGCATGTGCCTGGGGCAGCGATCACGAAGCGGTGCAGTCGGGGATTCTCGGTCCCTCGGCGCTGCCCACGCTGACCCGCGACGACTACGTTACGAACGCCAACGACAGCCCCTGGCTCACCAACCCCCGTGTGCCACTGACCGGTTACCCCCGCGTGGTGGGGGACACCGCGACCCGGCGCTCCGCCCGGACCCAAGAGGCCATCACGGCGACAGAACGCAGAATTGCGGGCACGGACGGACTGCCGGGCAAGGGTTTCTCGCTGGGCACCATGCAGCAGACGCTCTTTAGCGACCACAGCCGCGTCGCCACGCTCATCGCCGAGGACATCGTCCGGATGTGCCAGGCCTTCCCCGATGGTCTGGCCCCGTCGGCCGGCGGGCCGGTCGACGTGACCGACGGCTGTGCGGCCCTGGCAGCATGGGACGGAACCTACCGAGTGGACAGCAGGGGCTCGTTGCTCTTTGCCCGCTTCGTCGCCCGGTTGGCCTCGGTGCCCGGCGGGACCTGGCGCACGCCGTTCGACGCGGCCGACCCGGTGGGCACGCCGAAGGGGGTGACCTACGAACGGCCCGAGGTCCAGCAGGCGTTCGGCGACACTGCGGTTGAACTGCGGACCGCAGGCATCCCGCTCGACGGTCGGCTCGGCGACCACCAGTACGTGACCCGCAACGGTGAGCGCATCCCGGTGCACGGAGCGCCCCACTTCCTCGGCGTACTCGATGTGATCACCCCGGTGTGGGACCCGAAGGCCGGAAACACCGAGGTGGTTCACGGCTCCAGCTTCATCCAGGTGGTCGCGTTCCCCGGCGGGCGTGGACCGAGGGCGGCCACCCTGCTCACCTACGGTCAGTCCGCCAACCCGCACTCGCCCCATTACGCCGACCAGACGCGGCTGTTCTCGGCGGGACGCTGGGTGGCCGACCGGTTCACCCCGGCGGAGATCGCCGCCACGCCGGGGCTGCGGACCGAGGTCCTGGCGGGCGGCTGGTGAGTGGGACATCCATGAACACGGCACAACCGAGAGGGAGGAGGCCGGCATGCCGGTGGCTGCGGTGAACGGGATACGGCTGCACTACAACGACGTCGGCGTCGGTGACCCGGTGGTGATGGTGATGGGCACCGCGGGCAGCGGCCGGATCTGGCACACGCACCAGGTACCCGCGCTGAAAGCGGCCGGGTACCGCGTGATCACGTTCGACAACCGGGGAATCCCGCCGACCGATGAGTGCCCCGAGGGATTCTCCGTGGGCGACCTGGTCGCGGACACGGCCAGCTTGATCAAGCACCTCGGTCTTGGCCCCGTCCGACTGGTAGGCACATCGATGGGTGCCTACGTTGTTCAAGAACTAGCCCTGAAGCGACCCGAGTTGGTGCAGGAGGCGGTGTTGATGGCCAGCCGCGGACGCAGTGACGCGTTCCGCGCCGCACTGGCCAGAGCCGAGCTCGAACTGTACGACTGCGACACCGAGGTGCCACCCCGCTACCGAGCTGCGGTCCAGGCCATGCATTCGCTTTCCCCGCACACCCTGGGCGACGAACAAGCCGTGGTCGACTGGCTGGACCTCTTCGAACTCGCCCATCGGCGCATCGACCACGCACCCGGAGTTCGCGCCCAGATGTCGTTGGAGCCGATGCCGGACCGGCTCGCCGCCTATTCCGAGATCCGCGTTCCCTGCCACGTCATCTCCTTCGCGGACGATCTGCTGACTCCGCCGAACCACGGAAGAGAACTTGCGAACATCATTCCCGGAGCAACCTTCGAATTGATCGAGAGGGCCGGTCACTACGGCTATCTCGAATGCCCGGAAGCGGTCAACAAGAGCATTATTGATTTCTTCGCAAGGGTGAAATTCGAAGTTTCAGGAAGGAGCTTCACGTAATGAGCAGAATGCTGCTCGCACCCTTTCCTCTGCATGGGCACGTGTTTCCCATGGCCGCGCTCGCCGCCGAACTGGGCAGCCGCGGTCACGACGTCACGGTGGCCATCAGTCCGCCGTTCGCCGAGCAGTTCCGGAAATCGGGCTGCGAGGTCACCGAGGTCGAGATCGAACCGCGGGCGGGCATACCGAAGCCGCCCGTCGGGCGGGGCGTCGTCGCCTCCGCGCGGGCCGCGCGGGAGGACCGGCACCGGGTTGCGGAGGAACGGGCCAAGCTGACCGCCCGGCTGGCCGGGGAGATCGGCCGGGTACGCCCGGACGTGGTCGTGGCCGATGCGATGGCCCCCTGGGGCGCGGACGCGGCACGAGCGACGGGGACCCGCAGTGCCGCGCTGTACGTGACGTACGCCCTGAACGAGGAGGTCATCCTGGCGGACATGGCCCGACGACTGGCACCCCGCACGGTGCGGCTGTTACGGCGCTCTCGGCTGCTGCGCCGACACCCGGCGGTACGTGACCCGGCCGCCCGGTCCGAACTCGTGCTGGTCAACAGCGTCCCCGAACTGCAGCCCCAGCACGGTTCGTTCGACGACCGCTACCACTTCGTGGGGCCGTTGCGCCCCGCAGTCGCCGACCGTGTGGACACCGACCGGGACGGTCCGAACCGGCTGCCCTGGGAGCACATCGAGAAGGGGCCCACGCTGTACGTGTCCACGGGCACCTTCTCCACCCGCGGGGCGGAGTTCTTCCGGGCCGTGGCGCAGGCGTTCGCCGGGACGGAGTGGTGTGTCGTGCTGGCCACGTCGCACACCGACCCCGGGGAACTGGGCGAGCTCCCGGAGAACGTGACGGCTCGCCGTCATGTGCCGCAGGGTGCGGTTCTCGAGCACGCCGACGTCTTCCTGACCCACGCCGGCATGAACTCGGCACTGGAAGGCCTGGTTCTGGGAGTGCCGATGGCGTTCGTGCCGTCGTTCTGGGATCAACGCACCATCGCCCGGCGACTGGTAGAGCTGGGCGCCGGCATCGTGGTGGACCCTTCCGCATCGGCTGTGGAACTGCGGGAGGCGATCACAGGGCTGGCCGCCGACGCGGACGTACGCGCCACGTTGGCGGAGCTGTCCGGCCGGACCGCGCGCCATGACGGGCCCGTCCGGGCCGTCCGGGTGCTGGAGAAGTTCGCCGCCTGGGGATCAGTGGGCCGGGGATGAACCGGGAAGGGGGCAGGGGG
>NZ_JBHYPZ010000088.1:0-9196 GCF_042746485.1 Streptomyces sp. NPDC058751
GACTCCTTCGACCAGTGGGGCGTCGAGCTCGGCAAGGTCCTCGCCAAGCGCGTCGAACCCGCCCTGACCGAAGGCACGGACGTCCCCGGCCTCGACGGTTCGACCAAGGCCCTGGTCGCCAAGTACCGCACACTGCGCGGTCGTTGAGCCCGAGCGGGCTGAGCCCGAATGAGGGGAAGCGGGCGGCGGGAGTCCGCCCGCTTCCCGTAACATCCCTGGCGATCACGATGACGATCGTTCGGGGGAGCGGGAGTTGGCCAGGACGCGTGAGAGATGGACGAGGGACGGACTGACGGTCCGGACCTTCCTGAAACCGAAGCGGATGGCGAAGGCGCTGTTCCACCCGGCGTGGATCCCCGAGCCCGTCGATCCTTCGGTGGAGCGGCTCAAGCGCGTGCGGGTCGTCGCCGGAGCGGTCGCGGCGTTCGGCGTGTACACCTTCGTGCAGCACAGGTTCGACACCGAGGAGATCCTGGCCAACGTCCTGACGGCGGCCGCCGTCCTGCTGTTCGTCACGCCGCTGACCGTGGGCGTGATGCTCTGCGTGTGGCGGCGCACCGGCACCGTCCGGCAGTTACGGCGCCCGCTCCTCGGCTCGCTCAAGCTGCTGCTGCTCTTCATCGGCATGGCCGTGGCCGCCGTGCTCCTCATGCAGCTGGCGACCGCGGTGGGAGGAGCCGTGCTGGTTCCGCTGGGTTTCGTGGCGCTCTGGCTGATCGGCGTCGTGGCCCACGGCGCGGTCCAGCTGTCCGGCAACCACTTCGGTTCCGCGGCCGTGCACCGCTGTCTGCCGCCGCTGCTGGCCACGGTGACGACCTGGCTCATGGCCGTTCCGGACCTGATCACCGGTGACCTGCACGGGCTCAGCCTCAGGATGGGCATCGTCTTCGTCCTGGGTGCCCCGGTGACCGTCACCGCGATCGCCGTCCTGGAGATGAACCGGCTCCGCCGCCACTACGGCATCCGGCTGCGCGCCCACCCCGCGACCCTGCCGGTCCTGCGCCCGGTCACCTACCCGCCGCAGACCCCCTACCTCCCGCCCCAGGGAACCCCGTTCCCGCCCGGGAACCCGTACGGCCGCGGGCCGTACGGCGGTTGACGGAACGAAAGCGGGGGCGGCGGGGTCGTCCGACCCCGCCGCCCCCGTCAGCCGTTCAGTCCCTTCAGGCGGACGCCGGCGGGTACAGCGACCGCGGCAGCTGGGACGCCGCGGCCGAGTCCAGCAGCCACAGCGTGCGTGAGCGGCCGTACGCGCCGGCGGCCGGGGCCTGGATCTCGCCCGCGCCGGACAGGGCGATGGCGGCCGCCTGCGCCTTGTCCTCGCCTGCCGCGAGCAGCCACACCTCACGGGCGGAGCGGATCGCGGGCAGCGTCAGCGAGATCCGGGTCGGCGGCGGCTTGGGCGCGCCGTGCACGCCGACCACCGTCCGCTCCGTCTCCCGCACCGCGGGCAGCTCCGGGAAGAGCGAGGCCACGTGGGTGTCCGGGCCGACGCCCAGCATCAGGACGTCGAAGGCCGGGACGGGACCGTGGTTCTCGGGCCCGGCGGCCTTCGCGAGCTCCGCCGCGTACGACTCCGCTGCCGCGTCCACGTCGGCGCCGTGCGGACCGTCGGACGCGGGCATCCAGTGCACCCGCGCCGGGTCCAGCGGCACCGCGTCGAGCAGCGCCGCGCGGGCCTGCGTGTCGTTGCGGTCGGGGTCGTCCTCGGGGAGGTACCGCTCGTCACCCCACCACAGATCCAGGCGCGCCCAGTCGATCGCGTCCCGGGCGGGCGCGGACGCGAGCGCCGCGAGGAGCCCGTTGCCGTTGCGCCCGCCGGTGAGCACGATCGACGCGGAGCCGCGCGAGGCCTGCGCGTCCACGATCTTCGTGATCAGCCGTGCCGCCGCGGCCTGGGCCATCAGTTCCTTGTCGCGGTGGACGACGAGCTGCGGAGTGTTCACTCGGCGGCCGCCTTGTCCGCCGCCTTCTTGGCCAGCGTCTCGGCCACGCCCGCGGGGGAGTCCTTGGCGACCGGGCCCGCCTTCGTGGCGGTCGCGGTCCCGCCCGGGGAACCGGCCCGCGGCGTGGCCGCCGCCGCGTTCAGCCTGCCCACGCCGTAGCGCAGCGCCGAGGCGTAGGTGTCGTCCGGGTCGAGGCGGCGCAGCTCCTCCGCCATCAGTTCGGCCGTGTCACGGCGCTTGAGCGCCACCGCACGGTCCGGCTGCCCCTGGATGGACAGCGTCGCGAGGGTGCCGTCGGCGCGGTCCAGGACGATCGGGCCGCAGCTCGTCTCCAGCCGGACCGCGGTCAGGCCGGGGCCGGCGGACAGCGACCGCTTGACGGGGACCTCCAGCCGGTTCGCGAGCCACATCGCGAGCAGTTCGCAGCTCGGGTTGTACTCCTCGCCCTCCACCTCGACCGCGTCCACGTCGCAGGTGACCTGGTCCAGGGCCGCGGCCAGCATCGAACGCCAGGGCGTGATGCGGGTCCACGACAGGTCCGTGTCGCCCGGGGTGTAGGCCTCGGCGCGGGCGTTGAGCTCCTGCACCGGGGCCTCGGCGGCGTAGGTGTCGGTCACCCGGCGCTGGGCGAGGGCGCCGAGCGGGTCCTTCGCCGGGTCGAGCGGCGCGTTCACCGGCCACCAGACGACGACGGGCGCGTCCGGCAGCAGCAGCGGCAGGACGACCGACTGGGCGTGGTCGATCACCTCGCCGTACAGGCGCAGCACCACCGTCTCGCCGGTGCCGGCCTCCGCCCCGAGCCGGACCTCGGCGTCGAGCCGTGACGTCGTGCGGTCGCGGGGGGAGCGGGAGACGCGCTTGATGACCACGAGGGTGCGGGAGGGGTGCTCGCGCGAGGCCTCGTTGGCGGCCTTCAGCGCGTCGTAGGCGTTCTCCTCGTCGGTGACGATGACGAGGGTGAGCACCATGCCGACGGCGGGTGTGCCGATGGCGCGGCGGCCCTGGACGAGCGCCTTGTTGACCTTGCTGGCCGTGGTGTCCGTGAGGTCGGTCTTCATGGGCGACGCCAGCTCCGTCCGTCTCGCTCGAGCATTTCGTCCGCCTCGACGGGGCCCCAGGTGCCCGAGGGGTACTGCGCGGGCTTGCCGTGCTTGTCCCAGTACTGCTCGATCGGGTCGAGGATCTTCCAGGACAGCTCGACCTCCTCGGTGCGCGGGAAGAGGTTCGAGTCACCGAGCAGCACGTCGAGGATCAGACGCTCGTACGCCTCCGGGCTCGACTCGGTGAAGGACTCGCCGTACGCGAAGTCCATCGAGACGTCCCGGATCTCCATGGAGGTGCCGGGCACCTTGGAGCCGAAGCGGACCGTGACACCCTCGTCGGGCTGGACGCGGAAGACGATCGCGTTCTGGCCCAGTTCCTCCGTCGCCGTGTGGTCGAAGGGGGAGTGCGGGGCGCGCTGGAAGACGACCGCGATCTCGGTGACGCGGCGGCCCAGACGCTTGCCGGTGCGCAGGTAGAACGGGACTCCCGCCCAGCGGCGGTTGTCCACCTCGACCTTGATCGCGGCGAAGGTGTCGGTCTTCGAGTTGGGGTCGATACCGTCCTCCTGGAGGTAGCCGACGACCTTCTCGCCGCCCTGCCACCCCTCCGCGTACTGTCCGCGGACCGTGCTGCGGCCCAGGTCCTTCGGCAGCCTGGTCGCGCCGAGCACCTTGACCTTCTCCGCGGCGAGCGCGTCCGCGTCGAAGGAGGAGGGCTCCTCCATGGCGGTCAGCGCCATGAGCTGGAGCAGGTGGTTCTGGATGACGTCACGGGCGGCGCCGATGCCGTCGTAGTAGCCGGCCCGGCCGCCGATGCCGATGTCCTCGGCCATCGTGATCTGGACGTGGTCGACGAACGACCGGTTCCAGATCGGCTCGAACATCGTGTTGGCGAAGCGGAGCGCCAGGATGTTCTGGACGGTCTCCTTGCCCAGGTAGTGGTCGATGCGGAAGACCTGGTCCGGGGCGAAGACCTCGTGCACGATCGCGTTGAGCTCCTCGGCCGACTGAAGGTCGTGGCCGAAGGGCTTCTCGATGACCGCGCGCCGCCAGGAGCCGGTCGACTGGTCCGCCAGCTTGTGCTTCTTCAGCTGCTGGATGACCACCGGGAACGCGGACGGCGGTACGGACAGGTAGAAGGCGAAGTTGCCCCCCGTGCCCTGGGCCTTGTCCAGCTCCTCGATGGTGGAGCGCAGCCGTTCGAAGGAGTCGTCGTCGTCGAAGGTGCCCTGGACGAAGCGCATGCCCTGGACGAGCTGCTGCCAGACCTCCTCGCGGAAGGTCGTACGGGCGTGCTCCTTGACCGCGTCGTGGACCTCCTGGGCGAAGTCCTCGTGGGCCCACTCCCGGCGGGCGAACCCGACGAGCGAGAAGCCCGGCGGAAGCAGACCCCGGTTGGCGAGGTCGTACACCGCGGGCATCAGCTTTTTACGGGACAAATCGCCCGTGACTCCGAAGATGACCAGGCCCGACGGCCCCGCGATGCGCGGGAGCCGTCGGTCTGCGGGGTCACGCAGCGGGTTGCTGCTCGACAAGATTTCAGCCCTCCGAAGGGGCGAGGCGCTGGAGCTCCGCCTCGGTCGACTTGAGCAGGTCGTTCCAGGAGGACTCGAACTTCTCGACGCCCTCGTCCTCGAGAAGCTGGACCACGTCGTCGTAGGAGATCCCGAGCTTCTCGACGGCGTCGAGTTCGGCGCGGGACTGCTCGTACGTACCGGCGATCGTGTTGCCGGTGATCTGCCCGTGGTCCTCGGTGGCCTCCAGGGTGGCCTCCGGCATGGTGTTCACGGTGTTCGGCGCGACCAGTTCGTCGACGTACAGGGTGTCCTTGTACGCGGGGTCCTTGACGCCGGTCGAGGCCCACAGCGGGCGCTGCTTGTTGGCCTGCGCCCGGTCCAGGACGGCCCAGCGCTCGGTGGAGAAGACCTCCTCGTACGCCTGGTACGCGAGGCGGGCGTTGGCGAGACCCGCCTTGCCGCGGGCGGCCTCGGCCTCGGGGGTGCCCTGGGCGTCGAGCCGCTTGTCGATCTCGGTGTCCACGCGGGACACGAAGAAGGACGCCACGGAGTGGATCTTCGAGAGGTCGAGCCCGCGCGCATCGGCCTTCTCCAGGCCGGCGAGGAAGGCCTCCATGACCTCGCGGTAGCGCTCCAGCGAGAAGATCAGCGTGACGTTGACGCTGATGCCGAGGCCGATGACCTCGGTGATCGCCGGCAGACCCGCCTTGGTGGCCGGGATCTTGATGAGGGTGTTGGGGCGGTCCACCAGCCAGGCCAGCTGCTTGGCCTCGGCGACGGTCGCCGCGGTGTCGTGCGCCAGGCGCGGGTCGACCTCGATCGACACACGGCCGTCCTGGCCCTCGGTCGCGTCGAAGACGGGGCGCAGGATGTCGGCGGCGTCGCGGACGTCCGCCGTCGTGATCATGCGGATGGCTTCCTCGACGGTGACCTTGCGGGCGGCCAGCTCGGTGAGCTGCTGCTCGTAGCCGTCTCCGCTGCTGATCGCCTTCTGGAAGATCGACGGGTTGGTGGTGACGCCCACGACGTGCTGCTGGTCGATCAGCTCGGCAAGGTTGCCGGACGTGATCCGCTTGCGCGACAGGTCGTCCAGCCAGATCGCGACGCCTTCCTCGGAGAGGCGCTTGAGTGCGTCTGTCATGGAAATTGCATCTCCTACGTGTCGTATGTCAGCGTCAGCGCTGGGCTGCGGCGATCGATTCCCGGGCGGCTTCCGCGACCTTCTCGGCAGTGAAACCGAATTCGCGGAAGAGCACCTTGCCGTCGGCCGAAGCACCGAAGTGCTCCAGCGAAACAATGCGTCCGGCGTCCCCGACGAACCGGTGCCAGGTGAGGCCGATTCCCGCCTCGACCGAGACGCGGGCCTTCACCGAAGGCGGCAGGACGCTGTCCCGGTACCCCTGGTCCTGCTCGTCGAACCACTCCACGCACGGCATGGAGACGACCCGCGTGGGGACGCCCGCGGCCTGGAGCTGCTCGCGGGCCTCGACGGCCACGTGCACCTCGGAGCCGGTGGCGATCAGGACGACCTCGGGCGAGCCGCCCTCGGCCTCGAACAGTACGTAGCCGCCCTTGGCGGCGTCCTCGTTCGCCTCGTAGGTCGGCACGCCCTGACGGGTCAGCGCGAGACCGTGCGGGGCGCCCTTGCCGAACACCTTGGTGTAGCGCTTGAGGATCTCGCGCCAGGCGACGGCCGTCTCGTTGGCGTCGGCGGGGCGGACGACGTTGAGGCCGGGGATGGCGCGCAGCGAGGCGAGGTGTTCGACCGGCTGGTGGGTGGGGCCGTCCTCGCCGAGGCCGATGGAGTCGTGCGTCCACACGTACGTCACCGGCAGGTGCATCAGGGCGGAGAGGCGGACGGCGTTGCGCATGTAGTCGGAGAACACCAGGAAGGTGCCGCCGTAGATGCGGGTGTTGCCGTGCAGCGCGATGCCGTTCATCTCCGCGGCCATGGAGTGCTCGCGGATGCCGAAGTGGATGGTGCGGCCGTACGGGTCCGCCTCGGGCAGCGGGTTGCCCTCGGGGAGGAAGGAGGACGTCTTGTCGATCGTGGTGTTGTTCGAGCCGGCGAGGTCGGCGGAGCCGCCCCACAGCTCGGGGATGACCGCGCCGAGCGCCTGCAGCACCTTGCCGGACGCGGCACGCGTGGCGACACCCGTGCCGGCCTCGAAGACGGGGAGCTTCTCCTCCCAGCCGCTCGGCAGCTCGGTCGCCGCGATGCGGTCGTACTCCGCCGCGCGCTCCGGGTTGGCGGTACGCCAGGCGGCGTAGCCCTTCTCCCACTCGGCCTTGGCCTGGGCGCCGCGGTCCACGGCCTGCCGGGTGTGGGCCAGCACCTCGGCGGCGACGTCGAAGGACTTCTCCGGGTCGAAGCCGAGGACGCGCTTGGTGGCCGCGACCTCGTCGTCGCCGAGCGCCGAGCCGTGCGCGGCCTCGGTGTTCTGCGCGTTGGGGGCGGGCCAGGCGATGATCGAGCGCATCGCGATGAAGGACGGCTTGTCCGTCACCTGCTTCGCGGCCTCGATCGCGTTGTAGATGGCGTGCGGGTCCAGGTCGCCGTCCGGCTTCGGGGCGATGCGCTGCACGTGCCAGCCGTACGACTCGTAGCGCTTGACGGTGTCCTCGGAGACCGCCGTCTCGGTGTCGCCCTCGATCGAGATGTGGTTGTCGTCCCACAGCAGGACCAGGTTGCCGAGCTTCTGGTGCCCGGCCAGGGAGGATGCCTCCGCGGAGATGCCCTCCTGGAGGCAGCCGTCACCGGCGATCGCGTAGATGTAGTGGTCGAACGGCGACTCGCCCTGCGGCGCCTCGGGGTCGAACAGACCGCGCTCGTAGCGGGCGGCCATCGCCATGCCCACCGCGTTGGCGACACCCTGGCCGAGCGGACCGGTCGTGGTCTCCACGCCCGGCGTGTGACCGTACTCGGGGTGTCCGGGGGTCCTGCTGCCCCAGGTCCTGAAGGACTCCAGGTCGTCCAGCTCCAGGCCGAAACCGGCCAGGTAGAGCTGGGTGTAGAGGGTCAGGGACGAATGGCCGGCGGACAGCACGAAGCGGTCGCGTCCAACCCAGTCGGTGTCCGCCGGGTCGTGCCGCATCACCTTCTGGAAGAGGGTGTAGGCGGCGGGCGCCAGGCTCATGGCCGTACCGGGATGGCCGTTGCCGACCTTCTGTACGGCATCGGCGGCCAGGACGCGGGCCGTGTCGACGGCCCGCTGGTCCAGCTCGGTCCACTCGAGGTCTGTGGTGGTCGGCTTGGTGCTCACCCTGGGTCAGGGCTCCTCTCCACATGTCACACATGTCGAAATGCCGGTGCACTGGGCGCCCCGGCCGTTGTCGAGCCTACCCCCGTGAGTACGCGCGTTTTTTCGACTCATTCCAGACTGCAGGGGCTCATCGGGATCTGCCTCCCGACTAGGTCGTTCCCCTGTTCGGCACATGAATACGGAGCCGCTCGTCCGAGTACTCAATCGAGCCGCGACCGGCTCTTCCGGCCGCACTCCTCAACACGGGCCCACCCCCGCGAATGCCGGGGTCTGGGCAACGTCTACAGTGGCGTGGTACGCGCGAGCCTTTACGGGGAATTCACTGCCGGGGCTTGCTGGGATGTCTCTGTCAGGGGTGTGCGTGACGGCCGTCGAATCCCGTCCAGCCGGTGTGCTCGGGACGAGCAGCAGCCGGGGCCAGCGGCCGTTCGGGGCCCGTGTCAAGGCGTTCGTGGCGCTGACCAAGCCGCGGATCATCGAACTGCTGCTGATCACCACCGTTCCGGTGATGTTCCTGGCCCAGCAGGGTGTGCCCGATCTGAAGCTGGTGCTCCTCACCTGCCTCGGCGGTTACCTGTCCGCGGGCGGCGCCAACGCGCTCAACATGTACATCGACCGAGACATCGACGCCCTCATGGAGCGCACCTCGCAGCGCCCGCTCGTCACCGGCATGGTCAGCCCCCGTGAGTGCCTGGCCTTCGGCATCACGCTGGCGGTCGTGTCGACCCTGCTGTTCGGTCTCGCCGTCAACTGGCTGTCCGCCTGGCTGTCGCTCGGAGCGCTCCTCTTCTACGTCGTCGTCTACACGATGATCCTCAAACGGCGTACCTCGCAGAACATCGTCTGGGGCGGCATCGCCGGCTGTCTGCCCGTGCTCATCGGCTGGTCGTCCGTCACGAACTCCATGTCGTGGGCGCCGGTCATCCTCTTCCTCGTCATGTTCTTCTGGACGCCGCCGCACTACTGGCCGCTGTCCATGAAGGTGCGCGACGACTACGCGCGCGTGGGTGTGCCGATGCTCCCGGTGGTGGCGAGCAACAAGGTGGTCGCCCGGCAGATCGTCCTCTACAGCTGGGTGATGGTCGGGGTCTCGCTGCTGCTCACCCCGCTCGGCTACACGGGCTGGTTCTACACCGCGGTCGCGCTCGGCGCGGGCGGGTTCTGGCTGTGGGAGGCGCACGGCCTGCAGAACCGGGCCAAGGCCGAGGTGACGGGCGCCAAGCTCAAGGAGATGCGCCTGTTCCACTGGTCGATCACCTACGTGTCGATCCTCTTCGTGGCCGTCGCGGTGGACCCCTTCCTCCGCTAGACCGCCCCGCGAACACCGACGGGAGGGGTGGGGGGGGGCGGGCGCGCCCCCCCCCCCCCCCCGCGGGGGGGGGCCCCCCCCCGGGAGCCGTGCCAGGCAGGCCCCCCCCCCCCAAACA
>NZ_JBHYPZ010000089.1:0-9181 GCF_042746485.1 Streptomyces sp. NPDC058751
GCCGGAGTACATGGTGCCGGGCGCGTTCGTGTCGATGGATGTGCTGCCGTTGACCGGCAACGGCAAACTCGACCGCCGCGCCCTGCCCGAACCCGAGCAGTCCCTGTCCACCGGCGTACGCGGTCCGCGCACTCCGCGTGAGGAGATCCTCTGCGGGCTCTTCGCCGAGGTACTGGGCCGGGCCACGGTGGGCCTCGACGAGAACTTCTTCGACCTTGGTGGCCACTCCCTGCTCGCCACCCGGCTCGCGAGCCGCATCCGTGCCGCCCTCGACATCCACCTCTCGGTGCAGCAACTGTTCGACGCACCCACCGTCGCGGGTCTCACGGCCGTCCTGGACACGGGCGCGGGGAGCACCCGGTCCCGGCTCACGGCTGGGGTGCGGCCCGAGCGGCTGTCCCTGTCCTTCGGCCAGCAGCGGCTGTGGTTCCTCAACCGCTTCGAGGCCGCGGACGCCACGTACAACATCCCGGTCGTGCTCCGCCTGGACGGCCCCGTCGACCCCGCCGCCCTGCGGACCGCACTCGACGACGTCGTGACCCGGCACGAGCCATTGCGCACCATCTTCGCCGAGGACGAGACGGGGCCTTGGCAGACCGTGCTCGAACCGGTTCGGGCTAGGCCCGAGTTCCACCACGCCGAGGCCGGCGACGAGGAAGCGGCGGCCCTCGTCGCCGAACTCACTGGACGCGGCTTCGACGTCGCCCGGGACGTCCCTGTGCGGGTCGCGCTGGTGAGTCATGCGCCGGACCGGCACACCCTCGTGGTCGTGGTGCACCACATCGCCGCCGACGGATGGTCCCTGCCCGTACTCGTGCGGGACCTGGCCACCGCCTACGCGGCCCGCCGTGCGGGCGCCGCGCCCGACTGGGCCCCGTTGCCGGTGCAGTACGCTGATTTCGCCCTGTGGCAGCGCCGCGAACTCGGCGCGCAGGACGACCGGGAGAGCTTGCTCGCCCACCATCTGGATTACTGGCGCACTGCTCTCGCGGATCTGCCTGAGGAACTGGCGCTACCCACCGACCGCCCCCGCACCGCGGGCGCGGCGCGCCGGGGCGAGCGCGTCGAGTTCGACGTGCCCGCCGCACTGCACCAGCGCTTGGCGGACACCGCCCGCTCCCACAACGCCAGCGTCTTCATGGTCGTCCAGGCCGCGCTCGCCGTCCTGTTGTCCCGCCTGGGCGGCGGCCACGACATTCCCATCGGCACGCCGGTCGCCGGTCGCACCGACGAAGCCGTGGAAGACCTGGTCGGCTTCTTCGTCAACAACCTCGTGCTGCGCACCGACCTGTCGGGCAATCCTACGTTTGCCCAGCTCATCGACCGGGTCCGGGAGACGGACCTGGCCGCGTACACGCACCAGGACGTACCCTTCGAGCTGCTGGTGGAGGACCTCAACCCGCAGCGCTCGCTCGCTCGCCACCCGCTTTTCCAGGTGTTGCTCACCGTCGAGACCGCGGATCACCAGGACGTCCCCGAGGCCGTCGGTGAACTCCTCGGCGTGCGGGTGTCGCCCGCCGTGGCCGAGGCCGGCATGGCCAAGTTCGACCTCCTCTTCGGCTTCGGCGAGCGTCGGACACAGGACGGGACGCCCGCCGGGATGCGCGGTTCGCTGCTGTTCGACACCGCTCTCTTCGACCGCGAGACCGCCGACGCGATGGCCGACCGGATGGTGCGGCTGCTCGACACTCTGACGGCCGAACCGCGGCGGCACGTCGCGGACGTGGAAATCCTTGGTCCCGCCGAGCGGGCGCTGGTGCTGACGGAGTGGAACGACACGCGGCGGCCCGCGCCCGCGCCGCTGACCGAGCTGTTCGCCCGCAGGGTGCGTCAGACCCCGGACGCCACCGCACTTGTCGCGGGGGCCGAGGAACTGTCGTACGCCGCCCTCGACGAGCGGGCGGAGCGGCTCGCCCACCTGCTGCGTGCGCATGGCGCGGGCCCTGACACACTCGTCGCCGTCGCGCTGCCGCGCACCGCGGACCTGGTCATCGCCCTGCTCGCCGTCCTCAAGTCCGGTGCCGCCTACGTACCGATCGACCTCGGCTATCCCGCGGACCGCGTCGGCTGGGTCCTGAAGGACGCGAACCCCGCGTTGTTGCTCACCACGCGCGCCTCGGGCCCGGTGCCGACCGGTACGGCGGCCCGCCGTATTGACCTGGACGCCGAGGAGACCCGCGCCGCACTCGCGGTACCCGTCGACGCCTCGGCTCCCGTCACGGACGGCGCCCACCCCGCCTACGTCATCTATACCTCCGGGTCGACCGGCCGTCCCAAGGGCGTGGTGGTGACCCGTACCGCGCTCGACAACTTCCTTGCCGCCATGCGGGAACAGTTCCGGCTCACCGCCGACGACCGGCTGCTCGCCGTCACCACGGTCGGGTTCGACATCGCGGGCCTCGAGCTCTACCTCCCGCTCACGGTGGGCGCGGCCGTGGTGCTCGCGAGCCCCGAGCAGGTCCGTGACCCGGGTGCCCTGTGTGCCGAGGCCGAGCGGACCGGCACCACGGTGCTCCAGGCCACCCCGGGTTTGTGGCGTGCGCTCGCCGAGCAGGACGGGGCGTTGTTCACCGGCGTACGCGTACTCGTCGGCGGCGAGGCGCTGCCCGCCGACCTGGCCCGGCTCCTGCTGGCGCGCGGCAGGTCCGTGACCAACCTCTATGGCCCCACCGAGACGACCATCTGGTCGACGGCGGCCGAGCTGGCACCCGCTGCCGGCGCGCCTTCCATCGGAAGGCCGATCGGCAACACCCGGGTCCATGTCCTCGACGAGAGACTGCGTCCCGTTCCCGTAGGGGTGCCGGGCGAGCTCTTCATTGCCGGCGACGGTCTGGCCCGCGGCTATCTGGGTCGTCCCGACCTGTCCGCGGAGCGCTTCGTCGCCTGTCCTTTCGGCGAGGCCGGATCCCGTATGTACCGCACCGGGGACGTGGTGCGGTGGCGTGCCACGGGCGAGCTGGAGTTCCTGGGACGCGCCGACCAGCAGGTGAAGGTGCGCGGCTTCCGTATCGAGCCCGGCGAGGTGGAGACCGCCCTGGCCACCCACCCCGGCGTCGGCCGGTGCGTGGTGACGGCCCGGTCGGACGGCTCGGGCAGCAGCCGGCTGGTGGCGTACACCGTGCCGGCCGGTCCGCAGTCGCCGACCGCGGGTGAACTCCGCGACCATCTGGCGGGGCTGCTGCCTCCCTACATGGTGCCCTCGGCCTTCGTGCCGCTCGACGCCCTGCCGCTGACCCCGAACGGCAAGCTCGACCGCAAGGCGCTGCCCGAGCCCGAGTTCGCCGCGACCGGTGCCGTCCGGGAGCCGCGCGGGCCCCGGGAGGTTCTCCTGTGTGGTCTGTTCGCGGAGGTGCTCGGCGTCGAGCGGGTGGGCATTGACGACGACTTCTTCGAGTTGGGCGGGCATTCCCTGCTCGCTGCACGGCTGGCCGGACGGATCCGGGTGGCACTCGGCATCGAACTGACCCTCCGGGAGCTGTTCGAAGCACCGACCGTGGCCGGGATTGCTGCCGTACTGGAACGCGGCAACCCCGAGGTGGACGGTCGCCCGGTCGCCGCCACCGCGCTCACCCCGGCGCAGCAGCGGCTCTGGTTTCTGCACCAGTTGCAGGGCGCGAGCGCGCTCTACAACGTGCCTGCCGCCGTACGGCTGTCCGGGCCCGTGGACGCGGCGGCCATGGGTCGGGCGCTAACCGACCTGATGGAGCGTCATGAGGTGCTGCGCACCGTGTTCGCCGAGGACCGGCACGGCCCGTACCGCATCCCGGTCCGCGACGCGCCGGACGTGCTGGAGGTGGCGGACACCTCCGCTCAGGCACTGACCGAGAGGCTGGAGGAGGCCGCCCGCCGTCCCTTCGACCTGACTGCCGCGCCCGCCTTCCGGGCCCTGCTACTGCGGATCTCCAACAAGGAGAGCGTGCTGCTGCTGGTGGCCCACCGCATCATGGGCGACACCCTGACGGCCGTCGAGACGGCCCGTGATCTCGCCACCGCCTACGCGGCGCGGTGCGCGGGCCGAACCCCGCAGTGGAGCGCTTCAGTCCTCGCCGCCGAGCCGGACCCGAGTCAGGTCGATGCTGAACTCGCCTACTGGAAAACGCAGTTGGCCAACCTTCCGGAAGAGCTGGAGCTGCCCTGCGACCGGCCGAGGCCGGCCGTCGCGGGATACGGCGGCGACCGCGTCGAGTTCGCCGCCGACAGCGAGCTGCACGCCGCGCTCACCGACCTGGCGCAGGCGCACGGCACCGGACTCCTCACGGTCGTGCACGCCGGGCTCACGGCCCTGCTCACTGGCCTCGGTGCCGGCACGGACATCCCGGTGGGGGTCCTGGCCACCGACGTGGCCGACGAGCTGACCGACGCGCCAGCCCCGTCCACGGACACCCTGGTGCTGCGAACGGACACCTCCGGGCTTGTCGACTTCGCCGGGCTCCTCGACCGGGTGCGGGAAACCGCCCGGGCGGCGGCGGGCCGGGCGACGGTCTCCTTCGACCGGCTCGTGGACCACCTCGACCCGGCGCGCTCCCTCGCCCGGCATCCGCTTTTCCAGGTGCAGCTCTCCCGCGCCCGGCGGCAGTTCGCCGAGGCGTTCAACGATTTGGGCGTCCAACTGGAGCACCCCGCCCTGACGGCGACCGCCATCGACGTGGCCACCGGAACCTGCCGCTACGACCTCCAGCTCACCCTCGACGAGAGGACCAGCCCCGAGGGCCGGCCAGCAGGTGTGCTGTTCGGCTTGGACTTCAGCACCGAGCTGTTCGATCGGGCCACGGCCGAACGACTCGGTGAGCGGCTGCTGCGGCTGCTGCACTCCTGCGCCGAGCGGCCTGGCCTGCCTCTGCACCACATCGAGCTGCTCACCGCCGACGAACGGCACCTGCTCCTCGACCGACTCGGCCAAGGCGCAGCCACGACACCCGCGGAAGGTATCGTCGAGCGCTTCGAACGCCGGGCCACACTGACCCCCGACGCGCCCGCCGTGGCCCACCACGGCACCGTGCTGACGTACCGGGAACTCAACGAGCGGGCCAACCGGATCGCCCACCACCTGATCGCCCAGGGCATGCGCCCCGAACGGTACGTCGCGCTGGCTCTGCCCCGGATCCCCGACCTGTGGGCCGCGGTACTCGGTGTGCTGAAGACGGGGGCGGGCTATCTGCCGGTCGACCTGTCCTACCCGGCGGACCGCATCGCGTACATCTTCGACGACGCCCGGCCCGACCTCGTCCTCACCGACACGTCGGCGGCGTCCGCGCTCCCGCCGACCGCCGCGCGCACGGTGGTCCTCGACGACCCCGCCGTGCACGGCGCGCTCGACGAGTTGCCCGCGCGCAACCCGGCCGACGGCGAACGGCACGCACCCGTGCTCCCCGCCCACCCCGCGTACCTCGTCTACACCTCGGGCTCGACCGGCCGACCCAAGGGCGTCGTGGTCCCGCGCGCCGGTCTGATGAACGTCATGACGGCGCTGGACGCACGGTTCCGGCTCAGTCCCGATGATCGGCAACTCGCCGTCGCACCCGTCGGATTCGACATGGCGGGACCGGAACTGTTCCTTCCATTCCTCAGCGGCGCCACCGTCGTGCTGCCCGACCAGGACGCCGTCCGCGATCCCGCGGCGCTCCTCGCGGCCATCGCCGACGAGAACATCACCGTCCTCCAGGCCACGCCGAGTCTGTGGCACGCCCTGCTCGCCGAGGACGCGGCAGGGACCCTCGCCGGGCTGCGCGCCTTCGTCGGCGCCGAGGCGCTTCCTGCCGCATTGGCCCGCGAACTGCGCGGCAAAGTACGAGAGTTGACTAATCTCTACGGGCCCACCGAGACCACCATCTGGTCGACGGCGTGGCAGGTGCCCGAGTCCGTCACTGCACCGGCCATCGGGCAACCCCTCGACAACACAAGCGTGTACGTCCTCGACGAGCGGCTGCGCCCCGTACCCCCCGGGGTCCGCGGCGAGCTGTGCATCGCCGGCGACGGTGTGGTGCGCGGCTACGCGGGGCGTGCCGGACTGACCGCCGAACGCTTCGTGGCGGACCCCTTCGGGCCCCCCGGATCCCGCATGTACCGCACGGGTGACGTCGTACGCTGGACCGCTGAAGGACAGCTGGAGTTCGTGGGCCGTGCCGACCACCAAGTCAAAGTGCGCGGCTTCCGCATCGAACTCGGCGAGATCGAAACGCTGCTCGCCGGCCATCCGAACGTCTCCGCCTGCGTTGTCGTCGTACGCGAGGACCGCCCCGGGGACCGCCGCCTGGTCGGCTACGTCGTGCCGCACGGTGCGTCGGTCCAGGCCGCCGAACTGCGTGCCCACCTCTCCGACGCGCTGCCCGAGTACATGGTGCCGTCGGCGCTGGTGCCCCTTGACGCGCTGCCGCTAACCCCCAACGGCAAGCTCGACCGCGAGGCCCTGCCCGCCCCGGTGTACGAGGCCGGCTCCGGCTCCCGGGCGCCGAGGACCCCCCGCGAAGAGATCCTGTGCAGGCTGTTCGCGGAGGTGCTCGGCGTCGAACGCGTGGGCATCGACGACGGCTTCTTCGACCTGGGCGGCCACTCCTTGCTCGCCACCCGCCTGGTCAGCCGCATCCGCACGGCACTCGACACCGAACTGTCCATCCGCGAGCTGTTCGAGGCGCCGACCGCGGCGAGCCTCGGCACCGTCCTAGACCGGGCCGCCACCGCCCGGGCGGGCATACGCCGCGTCGCACCGCGCCCCGAACGCATTCCGGTGTCGTACGTGCAGCAGCGACTGTGGTTCATGAACCGGGTCGAGGGCACCCGCGCGACCTACAACGTCCCCCTGTCCCTGCGTCTGACGGGGACGCTCGACCGGGCCGCCCTCAGCGAGGCGATCAGCGACGTCGTCGCCCGCCACGAACCGCTGCGCACGGTCTTCGGCGAGGACGAACAGGGCCCGTACCAGCAGGTCCTGGACGCCCGGGAGGTCCGACCGGAACTCACCGTGGTCCCGGTCACCGAGGAGGAGCTGACGGCCCGCCGTGACGAGGCGGCGGGACATGTCTTCGACCTGGCCGCCGAACCTCCCGTCCGCGCCTTGCTGTTCACCCTCGGCGCGGACGACCAGATGCTGCTCCTGCTGCTGCACCACATCGCGGCCGACGGCTGGTCGATGCCGGTCCTCGTGCGGGACCTCGCCACCGCCTACGCCGCCCGTCGCGCGGGCCGGGCGCCGGTCTTCGAGCCGCTGCCCGTGGACTACGCCGACTACACCCTCTGGCAGCGCGCCATGCTGGACGCCGAGGACGGCCCGGCGGCCCGCCAGCTCGCCCACTGGACGGCACAGCTCGCGGACCTGCCCGTGGAGCTGCCCCTGCCCACCGACCGCCCACGTCCGGCCGTTCCCTCGTACGTCGGCGGGCGCATCGTTTTCGAGATCCCGGCCGGTGTCCACCAGTCGCTCACCCGACTCGCCAGGGAACGGCAGGCCAGCCTCTTCATGGTCGTGCAGGCAGCCGTCGCCGCGCTGCTCACCCGGGTCGGTGGCGGCACCGACATCCCCATCGGCTCGCCGGTGGCGGGCCGCACGGATGAGGCGCTCGACTCCCTGGTGGGGCTGTTCATCAACACGTTGGTGCTGCGCACCGACACCTCCGGAAACCCGTCCTTCACCGACCTCGTCGACCGGGTGCGGGAGACCGACCTCGCCGCCTACGCCCACCAGGACGTCCCCTTCGAGCGGCTCGTCGAGGTACTCAACCCCGAGCGGGCCCTGGCCCGGCACCCCCTCTTCCAGGTCGTCCTGACGGTCGACAGCACCGACCAGCAAGCCGCCACGGACGAGGTGGCCGAACTGCTGGGTCTCACCATCACTCCGGGCACCACTGAGACCGGTGTCTCGCGCACCGACCTGCTGTTCGGCTTCGGGGAACGGTTCGGCACGGACGGCGCACCGGCCGGACTACGCGGAGCGCTGCTCTACAGCAGTGACCTCTTCGACCACACCACGGCACAGTCCATGGCCGACCGGCTCGCCCGGCTGCTGACGGCCGCCGCCGAGCGGCCCACCACGCGCATCGGCGAATTCGAGGTCCTCGACCCGGCCGAGCGGCACCAGATGCTCACCGAGTGGAACGGCCCCCTCGGGCAGACACCGGCCGGCACCGTACTCGACCGGTTTGCCGAGCAGGTTCGGCGCGCCCCCGAGGCGCCAGCCGTCGAGACCGACTCCGCAGTGCTGTCGTACGCCGAACTCGACCGTCTCTCCGACCGGCTGGCGCACCGGTTGATCGAACTGGGCGCGGGGCCCGAGGACTTCGTCGCTCTCGCGCTGCCCCGCTCGCCGGAGCTCATCGTCGCCGTGCTCGCGGTGCTGAAGTCCGGCGCCGCCTATCTGCCCGTCGAACCCGGCTATCCCACCGAACGCATCGCCTTCATGCTCGCCGACGCAGGACCCGCCCTGTTGCTCTGCGCCGACGAGACCGCGGACCAGCTGCCCGGGTCGCACATACCGCGGTTCGTCTTGACGGAGCTGCTGGCCGAGGCAGCCGAACAGCAGGACGACGTGGCTCCCGTCACTGACGCCGACCGAGCCGAACCCCTCAGCCCGCACCATCCCGCATACGTCATCTACACCTCGGGCTCCACCGGGCGCCCCAAGGGCGTGGTCGTCGAGCACGCCTCCGTGAACGCCTATCTGGCCTGGGCAAGAAATGCCTACCCCGGCCTCTCGGGGCGCGCGCTGCTGCATTCGCCGATCGCGTTCGATCTGACGGTGACGGCGCTGCTCGGCCCGCTCACCGCAGGCGGCTCGGTGCGGCCCGCGGTCCTGGAGGAGGAGTCCGCGAACGATCTGCGGCCAGCCTTCCTGAAGGCGACGCCGAGTCATCTGCCCCTGCTCACCGCCCTGCCCGAAGCGCTGTCGCCCAGCAGCGACCTGGTGGTGGGCGGTGAGGCGCTCAGTGGCGAGACCGTCCGGGCCTGGCGGGAGCGCAGCCCAGGGGCGACGGTCATCAACGAGTACGGGCCCACCGAGGCGACCGTCGGCTGTGTGGTCGCCTTCATCCGCCCCGAGGACGAACTCCCCGCCGGATCCGTCGCCATCGGCAGACCCGTCCACAACATGCGCGCCTACGTGCTCGACAGCGCCCTGCGACCGGTGCCTCCGGGCGTGCCGGGTGAGCTCTATCTGGGCGGTGTACAGCTGGCGCGTGGGTATCTGGGGCGT
>NZ_JBHYPZ010000090.1:0-7217 GCF_042746485.1 Streptomyces sp. NPDC058751
GTCTTGCGTTTCCGACTCTATCAGACCGTTTCCGTATCCGATTTCCCCGGCGCTTTCCAGGTTCCCGCTTCCGCGTTTCCCTTTCCGGCGAGTCCGACTCTATCAGATCCTTTCGGGCCTGACTCCCAGTCGGCGGGTTTTGCCTTCCAGCCTTTCAGCGCTTTCGCGTTTCGCGGCCTTTCGACATTCACTACGTTAGCCGATTCCCTCGGCGACTCATAATCGAGCTCCGCGGGTTCGAATTCAGACATGCGGGCACGCCGAATAAGACCCTGTCACGGGGAATCGCAGGTAGTGGTTTGGCCGCTCTCGGCTGCTGGCTGAACGCCGTAACCGGTTCAAGCGGCTCGGGCTACATTACGGATCGCCAAGGGGCGCGTCAAGTTGAACCGCGGCGGGGCGCACGGGCCCTGTGCGGACTCACCGTCGGATCGTCGGTGGTCCGGAAACACCGGAGGTGAACGCCTCCGTCGCCGGAGACCCCGGTACGCAGACCGTCGCGTACCTGGTCGGAGGGTACGGGTGACCCCCTGAGCAGTGTCAAGGGTGAATCCTCGGGACCGCGGGCGTCCACGCCGTCGAGCGATCGGCCCACCCCCGGGACCGTCGGGAGGCACGCCGGCCCTTTGGCCGGTTCCTTGTCGTATCGGGCCGAGAGCCGACGTTTACGGGCGAGGTTCACCTGGTCGTCGGCGAGCCGCGAGCGGGGCGTGCAGCGGCTCAGGCTCCGGCGGGCGGCCTGGCTCTCGGGCTCAGCCTGTACGCCGAGACCGTCGGGTCACCGGCGAGATAGAAGCGGTGCTGCCAGTCGTGGGCTTTGCTCACGCCCACCCGAGGACCGACCCGGATGAGCGTGGCGGGCACCCGCTCGCCCTCGGACAGCGCGACCGGGCCGCCTGTCAGCAGGGCCGTGCCGTTGTGCTCCGCCGTGATGCCGAGCGCTCGGCAGAAGTTCCCCGGTCCCCGCGCGAGACGCGGCCTCTCGACCTTGTCCCCTCGCCGCTCACGGGCCAACTCTTCCCCTTCGACGACCCTGCCCGCCCGGATGAGGACGGCCGAGGCGATGCCGTCCACCCCGGTGACGATGTTGGCGCACCAGTGGAGTCCGTGGGACCGGTAGACATACAGGTGTCCCGCGGGTCCGAACATGACGGCGTTCCTGGCCGTCCTGCCGCGGTAGGCGTGGGAGGCGGGGTCGGCCGAACCGGAGTACGCCTCGGTCTCCGTGATGGTGATGCCGACGGTGCCCTCGGGCGTCTCGTGGGTGAGGACGGCACCGAGCAGCTCGGGGGCGACTTCTTCGGCCGGTCGGGCGAGGTCGATCGAGTTCATGCCGGCCGCCTTGCCCTGCGTGGGTGAAGCAGACGTGCACATGACCGGGCGGGCCGGTCGGGGAAGTCCCGCGTCGGGGGCGTACGGTCAGGAGCCGCGATCATGGCGTACGAGCGTAGTCCCTCCGTGCTCACCGGCGCGGTGGAGTCCGGAACCGTTCGGAGCAGTCCGACGGATGCGTGTCTGCGGGGTGGCCAGGGGTCCTTTCCCTTGGAAGGGTGGGGACGCGGAACCGGCCGGGGCCGGATCGCGTTTGTAGGGATCAAAGGATCCAGACAGGCAGAGGACGAACAGGCATTGCCTGGGGAGGAAGTGACGACATGGGGTTCAAGCGGCTGCTTGCGAGCTTGGGGGCCGGTGGGGCTTCGGTCGAGACGGTGCTGACGGAGGCCAACACCGTTCCGGGCGGCGTCGTCCAGGGTGAGGTGCGGATCCAGGGTGGTTCGGTCGACCAGTCGATCGAGGGTCTGTCGGTCGGCCTGCAGGCCAAGGTCGAGGTCGAGGGCAACGACCAGGAGTACAAGCAGGACATCGAGTTCACGAAGCTGCGCCTCGGAGGGGCCTTCCAGCTCCAGGCCGGCGCCGTGCACACGGTCCCGTTCGGTCTCGAGATCCCGTGGGAGACGCCGATCACCATGATCGACGGACAGGCCCTGCGCGGGATGAACATCGGTGTGACCACCGAGCTGGAGATCGCCCGCGCCATCGACTCGGGTGACCTCGACCCGATCAACGTGCACCCGCTGCCGGCGCAGAAGGCCATCCTCGACGCCTTCATCCAGCTGGGCTTCCGCTTCAAGAACGCGGACATGGAGAAGGGCCACATCCGCAACACGCGTCAGCGGCTGCCGTTCTACCAGGAGATCGAGTTCTACCCGCCGTCGCAGTACCGCGGGCTGAACCAGGTGGAGCTGAGCTTCGTCGCCGACGACCACGCGATGGACGTCATCCTGGAGATGGACAAGAAGCCGGGTCTGTTCAGCGAGGGCAGCGACTCCTTCCGCTCCTTCCAGGTCGGCCTGCACGACTTCCACGGCACCGACTGGGCCGGATACCTGAACCAGTGGCTGTCGGAGGTCGGCAGCAAGCGCAGCTGGTTCTAGGCTCGACGCACGGATTCCGCCGTTCAGGAGGTATTGACGTGACCGAGCTCAAGAGGCCGCCGCTTCCGCACGACTTCCATCCGCCGGTGCCGGCGTTCACGCTCACCAGCGCGGACGTGGAACCGGGCGCGGTGCTGAAGGACGCGCAGGTCCACGCGGTGGGGAACACCTCGCCGCAGCTGAGCTGGGAAGGCTTTCCGCCGGAGACCAAGAGCTTCGCCGTGACGTGCTTCGATCCCGACGCCCCGACGGGGAGCGGGTTCTGGCACTGGGTGCTGTTCGACGTCCCGGTCTCGGTGACGGAGCTGCCCACGGGTGCGGGCGGCGGAAAGTTCGAGGGTCTTCCCGACGGTGCCGTCCACGTGCGGAACGACTACGGGTCCCGGGACTTCGGCGGCGCGGCGCCGCCGGCCGGGGATCCCGCGCACCGGTACGTCTTCACCGTGTACGCCGTGGACCAGGAGAAACTAGGCCCCGACGCGGACGTGTCGCCCGCCGTGGTGGGCTTCAACCTCCGGTTCCACACGCTGGCGCGTGCCCAACTGATCGGTGAGTACGCGGCTCCCGCCGCAGACTGACGTTCACCGAACGTTTGCCCGCCCCTGGTCATGGAAGTGATCAGGGGCGGGCACTTTTTTATTGCGTTGTCCATCTCGGCGTGCCCGGCCAGAGTTGATCCCAGCCCGCCGTCGGGGGGCCGGTGCGCAATGGAGGTGGGCTGGATGCGGGACACGCTGGTACTGAACGCGAGCTTCGAGCCGCTGTCGACAGTGACGTTGAACCGAGCCGTCGTTCTGGTGCTGCAGGACAAGGCCGTAGTCGAACAGGCCCATCCCGAACTGCGCATGCGCGGTGCCGCGCTGGACATACCCGTGCCCCGGGTGATCAGGCTCTGCCGGTACGTCCGGGTGCCGTTCCGAAGACAAGCGCCGTGGTCGAGGCGGGGTGTGCTGGTACGCGACCGGCACCGGTGCGCGTACTGCGGGCGCCGGGCCACGACCGTGGACCACGTCGTGCCCCGGGCCCAGGGTGGTCAGGACTCGTGGCTGAACACCGTGGCCTCCTGCGCCGAGGACAATCACCGCAAGGCCGACCGTACGCCGGAGCAGGCCCAGATGCCCTTGCTGCGACAACCGTTCGAGCCGACTCCCGCGGACGCCATGCTGCTGGCGCTCGGCCAGGACGAGTTCGACGCGCTGCCCGAGTGGCTGGCCCAGCCGGCCGCGTAGCGCGTAGGACATGACGAAGGGGCCCACCTCCGCGGGAGGTGGGCCCCTTCGTCGTACCGTCGTGGCGTCAGTCCGTGATGGACGGCTTCTCGCGGCGCTCGGTGCTGCCGCCGGAGCCTCCCGCGGGGCTTCCGTTGCCCGAACCGCCGCCCAGTCCGCCGAAGTTGCCCATGGCCCCGCTGAGACCCTTGAGGGCGTCGCCGATCTCGCTGGGGACGATCCAGAGCTTGTTGGCGTCGCCCTCGGCGATCTTCGGGAGCATCTGGAGGTACTGGTAGGAGAGGAGCTTCTGGTCCGGGTCTCCGGCGTGGATGGCCTCGAAGACCGTACGGACGGCCTGGGCCTCGCCCTCGGCGCGCAGGGCCGCGGCCTTGGCCTCACCCTCCGCGCGCAGGATCGCGGACTGCTTCTCGCCCTCGGCGGTGAGGATCTGGGACTGGCGGATGCCTTCCGCGGTGAGGATCGCGGCGCGCTTGTCACGGTCGGCGCGCATCTGCTTCTCCATCGAGTCCTGGATGGAGGTGGGCGGTTCGATCGCCTTCAGTTCGACGCGGTTGACGCGGATGCCCCACTTGCCGGTGGCCTCGTCGAGGACGCCGCGCAGGGCCGCGTTGATCTCCTCGCGGGAGGTCAGGGTCCGCTCCAGGTCCATGCCGCCGATGATGTTGCGCAACGTGGTGACGGTGAGCTGCTCGATCGCCTGGATGTAGCTGGCGACCTCGTACGTCGCGGCGCGCGCGTCGGTGACCTGGTAGTAGATGACGGTGTCGATGTTGACGACCAGGTTGTCCTGGGTGATCACCGGCTGCGGCGGGAACGGCACGACCTGTTCGCGCAGGTCGATGCGGTTGCGGATCGAGTCTATGAACGGGACGACGATGTTGAGGCCGGCGTTCAGCGTCCGCGTGTAGCGGCCGAACCGCTCGACGATGGCCGCGCTGGCCTGCGGGATGACCTGGATGGTCTTGATCAGGGCGATGAAGACCAGCACCACCAGAATGATCAGGACGATGATGATCGGTTCCATCGATGCTCCCCGTACCCTTCTCCACTCGGCAATTGCGAAAGATCTTATGGGTGTTGAAGATCTTGCTGGTCGAGTCTGACAGAACGTCGTCTGCCACGTGGGGCGTTCGGTTCACTTGCGTTGTACGAGGTCACATGACGATCGCCGTCGCTCCGTCGATGTCCACGACATCGACCTCCTGGCCCACCTCGTACGCCTGGGCGCCGTCGAGGGCGCGCGCGGACCAGATCTCGCCGCCGAGCTTGACGCGGCCGCCGCCCGAACCGTCCACGCGCTCCGTGACGATGGCCTGTTTGCCCTTCAACGCCTCGATCCCCGTGGCGAGTTCGGGGCGCTGGGCTCGGTGCCGGGCCGCGATGGGACGTACGACGGCGATGAGCGCGACCGACACGACGACGAAGACGAGCACTTGGACGACGACACCGCCGCCGAGTCCCGCGGCGACCGCGCCCGCGACGGCGCCCACCGAGAGCATGCCGAACTCGGGCATCGCGGTCACCACGAGCGGGATGCCGAGTCCGGCCGCACCGATCAGCCACCACACCCATGCGTTGATGTCGTCCACGTGGTCATGGTAGGACCGCGGCCCCCCGGCGGACAGAGCGCACGATCGCGTCGGACACTCCGGTCGAGGGGTGCGCGGGTGCGCGGGCGGTTCAGCCCATCGGCAGGCCCTGCGCGGTCCAGCGGTCGCCGACCTGCTCGACGACGAGGGGGAGGCCGAAGCAGAGGGAGAGGTTGCGCGAGGTGAGTTCGAGTTCCAGCGGGCCCGCGGCGAGCACCTTGCCCTGGCGGATCATCAGGACGTGGGTGAAGCCCGGGGCGATCTCCTCGACGTGGTGCGTGACCATGATCATGGAGGGGGCGATCGGGTCGCGGGCGAGCCGGCCGAGACGGCGCACGAGGTCCTCGCGGCCGCCGAGGTCGAGGCCCGCCGCGGGCTCGTCGAGGAGCAGCAGCTCGGGGTCGGTCATCAGGGCGCGGGCGATCAGGGTGCGCTTGCGCTCGCCCTCGGAGAGGGTGCCGAACCTGCGCTCCAGGTAGTCGCTCATGCCGAGGCGGTCGAGGAAGGCACGGGCGCGCTGCTCGTCGATGTCCTCGTAGTCCTCGTGCCACCCGGCGGTCATGCCGTACGCGGCGGTGAGGACCGTCTGGAGGACCGTCTGGCTCTTGGGGAGCTTCTCCGCCATCGCGATACCGGCGATGCCGATGCGCGGGCGCAGCTCGAAGACGTCGACGTGGCCGAGGGTCTCGCCGAGGATCGTGGTGGTGCCCGTGCTGGGGAAGAGGTAGCTGGAGGCGACGTTCAGGAGGGTCGTCTTCCCGGCGCCGTTGGGGCCGAGGATGACCCAGCGCTCCCCCTCCTTGACCGACCAGGAGACCTGGTCCACCAGAGCCCGGCCCTCGCGGACCACGGATACGTCCACCAGTTCCAGTACATCGCTCATGAGCGCGTTGTCTCCCATTGCAGTCTCGGCCGTCGCTTACGTCTGTGGACGAAGCCCCCAGGGAAAACCTACGCCACCGGTCGGCCACACCGACCCATCGCCCGGTCCTTAGGGTGGGGACATGCTCTCGGAACCACGCTCAGGACTGCTGGCCGCATGGGGAAATGCCCTATTGGCCGGACTTGTTTCTCCGGATGACGCCGTGCTCGCGATCGTCGGGGACGACGCGGTGCACCGGGTCGAAGGGCTGCCCGGCGAGTCGGGGCCCGTCGGGCTCACGCTCGCCCTCGGCCGGCTGCGCAGACTCGGAGTGACCGGTCTGCGGGTGGCGCTGCCCGCGCCCGGGCATCCGCTGGGGCTCAGCGGGCCGCCCGAGTTCAACGCGCGCGCCCTCGACGCGGAGGAGGCCGTGGTCTGCCACGGCTCGGCGCTGGGGCTCGTGCCCGAGGTGTACGAGGCCGGGCCCGCAGGTGACGTGCACGTCGAGGTCGTGTGGCACTGCCTCGCCGTGCGTGAGGCGCCGCCGGCCGACGTGCCCTCGCTCGGGGAGGCCGAGCGGGAGCTGGCGGAGGCGCTCCGGGAGGCGACGGAGGTGCTGTCCCGGCTGGACGTGGCCGGGTCGGGGCCGGTCGCGGCGGCGGCGATCGACGCGTACCGGGCCCGGGCGGAGCGGGGGCGGGAGGCGCTGGCCCCCGGGTACCCGCCGCGCGCGGTCCGCGTGCTGGAGCTGGCTCAGCGGGTCGGGGCGCTGGTCTCCGTGGCGTACGAGAGCGGGCACGGTGGCGCGGTGAGCGCGTCGGAGATGGCCGCGCGGGCCGAGGCCCTGCGTCCGGTGGAGCGGACGGCCCGGCGGGCGCAGGTGGCCGCGTACAACGCCTTCGTGGAGGAACGGGAGCGGGGGGCGCGCTGACGTCGCGGGTTCGGCTCCGGTGGGTGGGGCGGGGCCGTGCGGGGTCGCTCGCGCTGGCGTCGCCGGTTCGGTGCCGGTGGGGGGGGCGGGGTCGTGCCGGTACATCCGCCCGTCGCCGTTGGACGGAGAGGTGACCGTCGGTGGCGACGGGCATCTGATGTACCGGCA
>NZ_JBHYPZ010000091.1:0-6315 GCF_042746485.1 Streptomyces sp. NPDC058751
AACGTGGCCCGCTCGGCCAAAGGCTCCGGCCCGGTACCCAGCGCAAGCAATCGCTCCCGCTCGACGGCACCCAGCAGATCAAGACGGGCGACAGGCATGTCGGCGGCATCCACGAGAGCGCCCAGGACCTGGAGCACCCGGTCGAGCACGGCCTGCGCGGCCTCGGTCGCGAAGACGTCGGGGCGGTGGTCGAGGCGGAGCGAGAGGGTCTCTCCCGGTCCGGCGATCAAGGCCAGTGGATAGTGCGTGGCGTCGTGTCCAGCGACCCGGGTCACGCGCAGTCCGCCCGTACCTCCGGACGTACCCTCGCCGCGGCTGCCGGAAGGATAGTTCTCGAAGACCACGAGGGTGTCGAAGAGCTGCTTGCGCCCACCGAGACCGGACTCTGCCTGGATCTCGGCGAGGCCGATGTGCTGATGGGCCATCATGCGGGCCTGCTCGTCCTGCAGTCGTCGCAGGTAGTGCGCCACCGGCTCGGCAGCACGCAGCCGTACGCGCATCGGCACGGTGTTGATGAACAGACCCACCATGCCCTCGATACCCTCGACTTCGGAGGGACGGCCGGAGACGGTGATGCCTGTGGTGACGTCGGACCGACCGGTGAGGCCGGCCAGAACGAGCGCCCAGGCCCCCTGGACCAGGGTGTTGAGGGTGAGCCCTCTCTCCCGGCCCCACGCGGTGAGCTTCGCGGTCTGCTCGGCGGAGAGTTCGGCGTGCAGCTGGCCCGGTACGACCGGCACGTCGCCGACACCCGGCGCGACCAGGGTCGGGCCGTCCGACCCGGCGAGGGCCTCACGCCAGGCGGCCCTTGCCGCGGCGCGGTCCTGGCGGGCCAGCCACGAGAGGTAGGCGCGGAACGGGCGGACCGCGGGCAGCCCTCTGGCCACGCCCTTGCTGGCGTAGAGCGCGAGGAGTTCCCGCCAGATGATCGGCAATGACCAGCCGTCCAGCAGAATATGATGGAACGTCAGTACAAAACGGTGACTCGACTCGGCCTGCCGCACCAGTGTGCAGCGCAGCAGCGGTGGCTCGGCGAGGTCGAAACGGCGGCCGCGCTCCTCGTCCACCACGCGGTCCGCTGCGGCCCCGCGTTCGGCCGCGGGTACATCGGTCAGGTCGACGTCCCGCCAGGGCAGGGAGACCTGCCGGGGCACGATCTGCGCGCTGCGACTGAGTCCCTGGAAGCGGAAGCCTGCGCGCAGATTGCCGTGCCGAGCGAGCAGTCCGCTCGCCGCGGCGCGCAGCGCCTCCCGATCCAGCGTGCCTTCCAGGTCCACCACGAGCTGCGCGGCGTAGACGTCCGGCGCCGTCACGTCGTAGACGCTGTGGAAGAGCATTCCCTCCTGAAGCGGGGACAGGGGCAAGATGTCCTCCAGGCCCGACTGGCTCATTTCGTCATCCTCCACTCGGCTTCCAGCAGGTCGATCTCGCTCTGGTTCAGTTCGGACAGCGCCACGTCCGACGGGGTGTGGCCGCCCGCCTCGGGGCGCTCGGTGTGGTCGGCGAGCGCGCGCAGCGCCCGGGCCCAGGCCTCGGCAAGGGCACGCACGTCGGCCTCCTCGAACAGGCCGCGGGGCCACACCCAGTGGGCCTGGAGTTCCGGTCCCTCGGCCCGGTCCCGGGTGGCCACGGCGATCTCCAGTTCGTGCGGCATACGCATGACCGGGTCCTGGCCGCCGATGCCCATGAGGTCGCTGGCCACGGACCAGTCGCTCCTGGCTCCCGCTGGGGCGCCACCCTCCGTGGCGCTGGACTGCGGGGCGCGGGATTCCGACTCACCACCGCGTCCCAGGTAGTTGAACCCGATCTGTGGGCGCGGCAGCGCGGCCAGCTCGGGTCCGGTACGCGGGTTGAGGTGGCGCAGGGCGCCGAAGCCCATCCCGTGGCCCGGTGCCGACCTGCGCCGTTCCTTGATCCGGCGGAGCACCTCACCGGCGGTGGGGCCGCCCGCCATCGCGTCGGCCAGGTCGTAGGTCCCGGCGTCGAGGAGCACGGGAGCCATGGCCGCGAACCAACCCATGGTGCGGGACACGTCTGTGCCGACGATGACGTCCTCCTCCCGGCCGTGGGACTCGACGTCCACCAGATAGCCCGTTCCGCTGCCCCGGCGCCGTTCGGCGAGTGCCAGCGTCAGGGCGGCGAGCAGCACGTCGTCGACGCCCGCGTAGAAAGCGTCGGGAACGCTGGTGAGCACCGCGCGGGTGACATCCGTCGGAACGGTGACGGCGACGACCTCCGCGTTCTCGTTGGTCTCGGCGTCCCAGTCCCGCCCGGCTCGGTCCAGCAGGGGCTCGGCCTGCTCCAGCAGCTCCTTCCAGTAGGGAAGTTCCGCCTCGCGCTCCGGGGCGAGGGCCCAGCTCGCGAGTCGGTGCGCCCACTGGCCGAAGGAGGTGCCCACCGGCTGCAGCCGCGGGGTGCGCCCGTCGACGACGTCCTGCCAGGCCTCGGTGAGGTCCGGCAGCAGCACCGCCCAGGACACCGGGTCGACGGCGAGGTGATGGGCGTCCAGGAGGACGAACCCGGGCAGGTCGGGGCCGCGGTCGAACCAGACCACCTGGAGCATCAGTCCCCGATCGGGGCTGAGCCGCTCGCGCGCCGCCTTGGTGTGCTCGGCCATGGCGAGAAGCCCGGCCCGGTCGTCCAGTCCTCGCAGGTCCACCCGCTGGACGCAGTCCTCGGCCTGGACGGCGCCGGGCTCTTGGACATCGAGGTGCCAGCCAGCGCCGGCACCCGGGCCGTCGGCCGGTGCGCCCTGCTCCTTCGTCACCCGCAGCCGCAGCGCGTCGTGGTGGTCGAGCAACGCCTGTACGGTCGCCCGCAGCCGTTCCTCGTCGCATCCGGCGGGCGCCTGGAGCATCCGCCACTGGTTGAGCTGGGCGAAGGGACCGCCGAGTTCGGCGAAGTGATGCATGATCGGCGTCAGCGGCATGGTACCGGTGCCCGCGCCTTCGTCTTCATGCTCCTGGTCTGCCGCCTCAGCGGCGACGCCGACCAGCGCCGCCACGGTGCGGTACTCGAAGATGTCCTTCGCGGAGACGACCAGACCCGCACGGCGGGCGCGGCTCGCCAGTTGGATGGACATGATGCTGTCGCCGCCCAGGGCGAAGAAGTCGTCGTCCACACCGACCCGTTCGAGTCCCAGAACTTCGGCGTACAGCGCGCACATTGCCGTCTCCCGCTCGTCACGCGGTTCCCGGCCGGTCGCCGCGGCGTCGAAGTCCGGGGTCGGCAGCGCCTTGCGGTCGATCTTCCCGTTGGGTGTGAGCGGGAATACCTCCAGCAGGACCAGTGCTGCGGGGACCATGTACTCGGGCAGGCTCGCGGCCAGGTGGCGGCGCAGTTCCTCCTGGTCGACCGGCGCGTCCGGGGCGACGGGGACCACGTACGCCACGAGGCGACGGGTGCTGTGCCCGTCGACGTCGACCACAACCAGGCACTGGGACACAAAGGGATGAGCGGTGAGGACGGCCTCGATCTCACCGAGCTCCACCCGGAACCCGCGGATCTTCACCTGTTCGTCGATCCGGCCGACGAACTCGATGTCTCCCCTGGCGTTGCGGCGCACCAGGTCACCGGTCCGGTACATGCGTGCCCCGGGGCCGCCGAACGGGTCGGCGACGAACCGCTGCGCAGTCAGCACCGGGCGGTGCAGATAGCCGCGACCCAGCCCCGATCCCGCGAGGTAAGCCTCGCCGACCACACCCGCGGGTACCGGGTTGAGCCCACTGTCGAGGATGTAGAGGCGGTCGTTGGGGGTGGGCCGCCCCGCGTCGGGAGCAGTGTCGCCACGCAGCGGATCGCTCATGGTGGTGAGCACGGTGGACTCGGTGGCGCCGTAGACGTTGACGACGCGTACGCCGGCCCGTGCCCATCGGGCCGCCAGTTCGGCGGAGAACGACTCCCCGCCCATCAGTACGCCGCGCAGACTGGGCGTGCTCTCCGGGTCCAGGGTGCTCAGCAGGGTCGGCGGGATCGTCATGTGGGTGATCCCGGCACGTCGGACCAGGTCGGCCAGCTCGTCGCCACCGGGGTGACCGTCGACCGGGCCGAGCACCATGGTGGTTCCGGTGAGCAGCGCCATCACGAAGTCGCCGATGGCGGCGTCGAAGTTGGGCGACACCAGCTGGAGCAACCGGCTGTCGGCGTCCAGGCCGAACTTCTCTGCGTGGCCGACCGCCAGGCTCGCGAGCCCGGAGTGCGGCACCATCACCCCCTTGGGGCGGCCTGTGGAGCCCGAGGTGTAGATCGTGTAGGCCAGGTTCGTCGGGTGCGAGGGCGCGTTCCGGTCCCGGTCAGTGGGGTCGGTGACCGGCTCCTGGAGCAGGGCATGCGCTGTCTTCGGTTCGTCGACGACCAGTCGGGGGGTGTCGGTGTACGGCAGCTTCCCGGCCAGGGTACGGGTGGTCACCAGCAGGTCGGGCCTGGCGTCGGTCAGCATGAACTCCAGTCGGTCGGCCGGATAGTTGGGGTCGATGGGCAGGTAGGCGGCGCCCGCTTTGAGGAGGCCGAGCAGAGCCACCACCAGTTCGGTGGTCCTCGGCAGGGCGACGGCAACGAACTGTTCGGACCGCACGCCCAGGGCGATGAGCCGGTGCGCGAAGCGGTTGGCCCGCTCGTTGAGCTGCACGTAGCTCAACTCGGTGTCGCCGTCCACCACGGCCGGATGGTCGGGGGTCCGAATCACCTGGGCCTCGAACAGGTCGGCCCAGGTGCCGTGCGGCAGGTCGCGGGCTGTGTCGTTCCACCCCTCGATCAGCTCGTGCCGCTCCTGCGGGTCCAGTACGTCGACCTGGTCCAACGGCTGGTCCGGGTCGGCGAGTACCGCCGTGAGCAGCCGCTGGAACCGCATGACGAGGGACTGGACAGTCTCGGCGTCGAAGAGGTCGGTGCTGTACTCCAGGAGCGCGGACAGTCCCGCAGGGGCGCCGCGCTCGTCGCGCCGCTCCCCGAAGCCGAAGAGCAGGTCGAAGGCGGCTGACGCGGTACCCACCTGATGGGGTGCCGTGGTGAGCCCGGGGAGCGCGGTCGGCTCGCCGTCCGAGGCGTCGGCGCCCGCGAGCGACAGCATCACCTGGAAGAGCGGGTGGCGCGCGAGGGAGCGCTGCGGGTTGACGGCCTCCACGAGGCGATCGAAGGGGATGTCCTGGTGGGCGTAGGCGGCCAGGTCCGTCTCGCGGACCCGGTCCACCAGCTCGGCGAAGGTCGGCCGTCCGGAGAGGTCGGTGCGCAGCACCAGGGTGTTGACGAAGAAGCCGACCAGGTCGTCCAGGGCGTCGTCCGTACGGCCGGCGACGGCCGTGCCGACGGGGATGTCGGTGCCCGCTCCGAGCCGGGAGAGCAGGGCGGTGACGGCGGCGTGCAGCACCATGAAGGTACTGGCGCGATGCCGGCGTGCGAAGGCCGTCAGCCGCTCGGCCGTCTCCTGCTCCACCGCGAACTCGACGGTCCCGCCGCGATAGCTGGGCACAGCCCGGCGCGGGCGGTCGGTGGGCAGCTCCAGCTCCTCCGGCAGCTCGACCAACTGCTCCTTCCAATAGTCGAGTTGACGGGAGATCGGACTCTCCGGATCGCTTTCCGAACCCAGGATCTCGCGCTGCCACAGGGTGTAGTCCGCGTACTGCACCGGCAGCGGCGCCCAGCCGGGAGCGTCACCGGCACACCGGGCGGCATAGGCACGGATCAGATCACGGCTGAGCACCGGGATCGACCAGCCGTCGGCCGCGATGTGGTACATGACCAGCAGCAGGACGTGCTCCTGACCACTCACCTCGAACAACGAGGCACGCAACGGCAGCTCCGTCGCCAGGTCGAAGCCCCGCCGCGCCTCCTGCTCCAGACGGCCCGCCAGGTCTTCCTCGGACATCGGCTCCGCCATCAGCTCGATTTCGGCGTCGGCGCGGACCACCTGGTACGGACCGTCCTGGTCCTCCGCGAACACCGTCCGCAACACCTCGTGCCGCTCCACCAGGTCCCCCAGCGCCGCACGCAGTGCCACGACGTCCAGGGATCCGGAAAGACGCAGGGCGAAGGGCAGGCTGTACGCCTCACCCGCACCCTCGATGCGGTTGGCGAACCAGAGTCGGCGCTGCCCAAAGGAGAGGGGCAGCTTCTCCGGGCGGGAGACGGCAGGCGTGAGCCGGGGGCGTCCGTCGGCGGCGTGGTCGAGTGCGGCTGCGATGCCCGCGACGGTCGGCGCGTCGAACAGCTCCCGCACCGACAGCTCGCACCCGAACGCGGACCGCACCCGACTCACCAGGCGGGTGGCGAGGAGGGAGTGCCCGCCGAGTTCGAAGAAGTCGTCGTCGATGCCCACCC
>NZ_JBHYPZ010000092.1:0-5798 GCF_042746485.1 Streptomyces sp. NPDC058751
ATGATCTCGAACCTCGCGAGACGAGTAACCGGCGAAACACCCATAACCTGGCACAATCCGTGAACTATCCCCCAAACAAACAGGACGTCCTCTCACACCAGCGTGTCATACACCTTATCCTTCGGCTCGCCCCGCCACTCCCCGCCCTGCCGCTCCGCCCAGCGTACGACGGCCGGGGTTGCGAGCCCCGCTACTAGGAAGAGGGCAATCAGTACAGCCCAACCTCGCAGGCCGAAAGTCAGCACCGTTCCAGTTATAAGCGATGGCCCCAGCATGTTGGCTGCCGAGAAGCCGGAATTGTAGAGACCTTGATAGACGCCCTGTGAGCGGTGGTCTGCAAGACCATAACCCAGTGTCCAGCTCGCGCTCTGCTGAAGGACCTCGGTGGCTATCTGGCAGAGGGCCCCGAGAACGAGCACCAAGGCCGCACCCCACATGCCGAGTTCTGCGGCGGCTGCCCACAAGGCGCAAGCGAGCGCCATGGTGAAGCCAGCCCAGCGTGTGACCTTGGCAGCTTGATGGTTGTCAGTAGACAAGCCTGACGCGGGCACCTGGAAGAGCGCTACAAGGACACAATTGAGCACGATCGTTGCGCCGTATATCCAGGTTGGCGCGGTGGTGAACTCTGCTATCCACAACGCGAGCCCGACTTCGCTTGCCACGAACTGTACAGAGAAGACACCCGTGATGACGGTCATAGCGAGGAAGGGTAGGTCACGCACCGCCTTCCACTGGTTCTCGCGCTTGGCATTCACGGCCTCCTTTGCGGCGGCCACTTCCCGGTGCTTCGGCACCCGAGTCACAAGGAAGGCGGAGAGAAGGAGCGTGAGTGCCTCAATGGCGATCAACGAGCGGAAGAATGCGGCCGATTTCAGTTCAAGGGCCACTCCACCCAGCGAGGCGCCCACTGCCATCGATACGTTGGTGATCGTTCGCAGGTACGCTCGGCTCTGCGTGCGTGCGTGCGCCGGGATGACCGTGGCCAACCAAGTGGCGCTGGCGGTATGCACGGTGCCCCAACCGACGCCAACCATCGTCGTCGTGACAAGGAACGTCGCTGTCGAGCCCACAAGTAGGTACGACAGCACACCGATCCCCGTGATGCAGTACGCCACACTATAGACGTACCGGGCGCCGTACCTATCGCAAAGGCGTCCGGCCGGAATGCCGGCCAGAATTGATCCCACGCCAGTGAGCGTCAGACCATATCCGACTGTCGTCATGTTGAGGCCCACGACCTGCGTGAAGTAGAGGGCGTTCACAACAGTCAGCATCCCGGTGCCGACACGGGTTAGGAGGGTGTTGATTGCGAGCTGCCGGAGCACGGGATCAACCGGAAACCAGCCCTTGAGTACGGATGGCTCGAACATACGCGTCATACGCTGACAATAGGCGCCGCGACGTTCGTCAGTCGAGCCGAATGATTAGTGCTCCACCTGTCGAATCCCGGTTGCCTGCCGGATGGTTGGCGCTAGCACGATCTTTTGTGACGGTCCGTTGGTTCGCCCGGCGGGCCGTTTCGGCTTGTTGGGGCGGTGGCGGGCAGGCCGATGGCCCGGCTGTCGCGCCGGGTGGTCGCCGGGTTCCATGGCTCCGGAAGTGGCGATGCTTGTCGGGACAGGTCGTTGCTGCTGGTCAGCCGGGGTCGGGCAGGGACCGCAGCCACTCGTTGTCCCGGGGCGCGGATCTGTCCCCATTGCTGCTCGATCTTGATCCCGAGGTGAGTAGCGGCCATCCGGTCAGGGACTGGCTGAGCCTGGTGGACCGGCGAATCCGTGACGCTCCATGGGCCAGGTCGCGAGCCTGAGAAACCCTCAGACGCGGTCGCATTGCCGGAAGTGGTTGATGGCGTCGACGTGCTTGGCGCGCATCTCGGCGTCGCGCACGCCGAGGCCCTCCTGGGGGGCGAGGCACAGGACGCCGACCTTGCCCTGGTGGAGGTTGCGGTGCACGTCGTACGCGGCCTGGCCGGTCTCCTCCAGGGAGTAGACCTTCGACAGCGTCGGATGGATCCTGCCCTTCGCGATGAGCCGGTTGGCCTCCCATGCCTCACGGTAGTTCGCGAAGTGCGAGCCGATGATCCGCTTCAGCGACATCCACAGGTAGCGGTTGTCGTACTCGTGGTGGTAGCCCGACGTCGAGGCGCAGGTGACGATGGTGCCGCCCTTGCGCGTGACGTAGACGGAGGCGCCGAAGGTCTCGCGGCCGGGGTGCTCGAAGACGATGTCAACGTCCTCGCCGCCAGTGAGCTCGCGGATGCGCTTGCCGAAGCGCTTCCACTCCTTCGGGTCCTGGGTGTTCTCATCCTTCCAGAACCGGTAGTCCTCGGCGCTGCGGTCGATGATCAGCTCGGCGCCCATCCGCCGGGCGATCTCGGCCTTCCGCTCGCTGGAGACGACACAGACGGGGGTGGCGCCGCCGGCCAGCGCGAACTGGGTGGCGTACGAGCCGAGGCCGCCGCTCGCGCCCCAGATCAGGACGTTGTCGCCCTGCTTCATCTGGGCGCCGTTGCGGGAGACTAGCTGCCGGTAGGCGGTGGAGTTGACCAAGCCGGGAGCGGCCGCCTCCTCCCAGCTCAGGTGCGCGGGCTTCGGCATGAGCTGGTTGGACTTCACCAGCGCGATCTCGGCGAGGCCGCCGAAGTTGGTCTCGAAGCCCCAGATGCGCTGCTCGGGGTCGAGCATGGTGTCGTTGTGGCCGTCCGAGGACTCCAGCTCGACGGACAGGCAGTGCGCGACGACCTCGTCACCGGGCTTCCAGGCGTTGACACCCGGGCCGGTGCGCAGGACGACGCCCGCGAGGTCGGAACCGATGATGTGGTACGGCAGGTCGTGGCGCTTGGCGAGCTCGGAGACCTTGCCGTAACGCTCCAGGAAGCCGAAGGTCGGCAGCGGCTCGAAGATCGAGGACCAGACAGAGTTGTAGTTGACGCTCGATGCCATGACGGCCACCAGGGCCTCGCCCGGGCCGAGCTCCGGCAGCGGAACCTCGTCCAGGTGAATCGACTTGCGCGGATCCTTGTCCGCCGAGGCCATTCCCTCGAACATGTCGACTTCACTCTTGTGCAGCACCACGGCTCGAAAATTCTCCGGAATTTCGAGCGCGGAGAAATCCTCGGCGCTCGCTTCACCGGAGGTTATGGCGTCAATGATGTCCTTCATTTGTGTTCCTTTCCGATCGTTCCAGGGCTTCCGGGACGAGGGCTTGTCAGATGGCGAGGGCGATCAGCCCTGCGACGAAAAAGATCACACAAAGGCCCGACCAACCGGCCCCCTGATGACCGAGAACGGCTGCGGTAAGTAGTCCGGGCCCAAATATCGTCTGCACGTTCACCCCCATTTTGAAAATGGCCAGAAGGACGCCCGACGGGGGCACCAGATCGAGATCAATGGCCCAACGCCCGCCGCTGTGCGGGATTTCCGCCGCCGTCAATAAGAGCAGGTCTGCGGTAAAGAAAATCGCGCCCTGCAGCCGCCGCCAGCTGGGATACCGGAATCACCAACATGCATGAGCAGCTCAGCAGCCAGGCAGCCGCGATCAGGGCGCGTCTGCTGCGGGCGACTTTTGGTCATGCGGGTCTGAAAAGCCCAATAGCCACGACGTTCGCCACGAAGACCACGGAGATGGTGACCCTTGGGAAGCTCCGGCTCCGTGGTGATCCAGACCGGCAGCAGATAGAGCAGGACGCTGGAGTGCAGGCACACCACCGCGTCCGCGGTCATCGACACGAGCACGCGACGGTCCCTCAGGGCGGCCCAGAATCGCTTTTCGGTCTGGCGGGATCCAGCGTGCGCCCGATCCTGACTAGATGGCCAAACCCTGGCGATGAAAAGCAAGGCTATGAAGAAGAAAAGGGCCTTGACGACGGTCACCTCGGTGTACCCTGATCGCCCTTCGGCGATCAGAACCGGGATGACGAGCAGGCCGACGGCGGAGAACGAGACGTTCTGCACCGTGCACATCTGGGCCGTACATCGGTGCCGGCCCATTCCGGCACTTTCAACGATGCGATCTGCCCGAATGAGAGACTTCGCACTCTCCGCCGTAGCCGCGATACCCTTGATGACCAGTGCCGTCACAGGGGATCCCATGAGCGGGAAGCAGAAAAAGCAAACACCGCGTCCGACATAGACCCATGGCAGTAGATTGTGGATCCGGCCCTCCCTCTGACGCTCGTCCGACCAGAATGGCCACCGCATGCCCTCGACGGCGGCTGCGGAAAAGGAGAAACCGGCCTCGGACGCTCTCAACCCCGCGACTTTCAGCAGATAGAGAGGCGCGACAGTCAGGTAACACCCGTCGACGCCGGCTGCCACCATGATTTGCCTGATCTGGTGCTTCCCGGGTTGGGGCACCGTCCGGCATCGACTTCCTGTGCCGCCATCGCGTCACCAGTGGAATTCCATGCACTCCCGCGTCAGCAGCAGGCGGGGAAATCCGCATCGCTGACTGTCAGCACGGATTCCAGCGCCTGATAACCCGGTCCGGACTCGGCGGCAGCCGCGAACAGCATAATTCCAGCCTGCATGAAAAGAGCAACAATCCTCAGCCGTAACATGTAAGTCCCCCTGTTCAAGGTTCGATCGAGTCACATAGATAGTCCCCTCAGTAAATGCTGCTAGTCAAGGCTGACTCTGATGCCAACTTGTGAATCCATGCCCGATATGATCCTTCGAGTGCGATTTTTCGCGACCGATTTTTCACCTTATCGCACCTGTAACCTTGATCGAACTTTACTGTCGGTTGTGTATGTGACGGGTAGTCAGTCGCGATCATTGAGCGCTTTCAGCGTTGCCTCTCCAGGGTGAGGACGGCTTTGGTGATGACGCTCATGTGGTTGGGGCTGACGCGGGATCTGCGGAAGATCTGCCAGGACTTCAGCCGTGCTATGCCTCGTTCGACGGGTGCCCGGGCTGCGGACAGGGCCCGGTTGCCGGTCCGCTCGGTGAGGGTGAGCTCACCGCCTGGCGGGCGGCGCTTCGCGGTGGTGACCCAGTCGCCCGCGCCGATGTAGGCCATGTCGGCGAGGATCGGGACGCCCTGGCGTGCACAGATCCGGAGGATCTTGTGGGTGCGGGCGGCCGTCAGATCGTGGGTCCTGCCCGGCAGTGCCGGCGACAGCCACAGAATCTTGCCGGCGGGGTCCGTGACGACCTGCACGTTCACCCCGTGCCGCTTGTGTTTCGAGGAGTAGTCGGCCCTGCCGTCGCCGACGCGGTCGCACTCTGCGAGCGTGCCGTCCAGGAGGACGAAGTCCGGGTCGTGTGCGCGCAGCGTCTTCAGCAGGCCCGGCGCCTGCTCGGCGAGCAGGCCGGTGACCGCGGTGACGTAGGCGTGGGTGGTGCCGACGGATATGCCGAATGCCGCGGCGATCCTCGTGAGGGTGTCGTGGCGACGCAGGTACACGAGTGCGACCAGCGCACGGCGGTGCGGCGGGAGCTTGCACCGTCGGTCACCCTCCCGGGTGACGATGAGCATCGTGACCTGCTCGACCAGGGCGTGCGGGAGGTCGAGTGCGGCAGGATACGGAACCAACAGGGCTCCTGCGCTGCTGAGTTGAGACGTCGAACACCTCCCTCAACGGCACGGGAGCCCTGTCCGTTGCGCACCCCGGTTCGCACCAGCGCCGTCACCCGATCAGTGGCCACGTTGAAAACGCTCATTGAACCTCTTTCATCCTGTGCGGGAGGGTGAAATGGACTGGTCAGCGGGTGTGGTGACGAGCCAGGGCCCCTCGTCATTGGCGTGGTGATTCCACTCAGCACACCGGCGACCGAAGGGGCCCTGTTGGTTCCGTA
>NZ_JBHYPZ010000093.1:0-5758 GCF_042746485.1 Streptomyces sp. NPDC058751
CGGTACATCCGCCCGTCGCCGTTGGACGGAGATGTGAGCGTCGGTGGCGACGGGCATGTGATGTACCGGCACGGCCCCTTCCGCCGGATCCCGGGTGCGGGTGTGTCGTGGTGGCCGTTCCGGCCCGGAGAATCCAGCCCCTCCGGCGTTTGAGGAGCGGGGTCTGGGGCGGAGCCCCAGGTCGGGTCGGGTAGGGGCGGAGGGGGCGAGACGGTGCTTGTGGTGGGGGCGCCGGGTCTGGGGGCGCGGCGTACGATTTTGGCTGGTGGAAAGGGGTCGTATGGCTGTCGATGGGGAAGCGCGCGGGCGGCTGCTGGGGGAGCTGGCGGACGTGTCGCGGCGGTACATGGCCTCGTACGCCCTGTTCAACCAGGCCCTCGCCGACCACGTCGGACTGCACCCGACGGACGTGCAGTGCGTGAACCTGCTCAGCCTGGAGGCCGGGCCGGTGACCACCGGGCGGATCGCCGAGATGACGGGGCTGACGACCGGGTCGGCCACGCGGCTGGTGGACCGGCTGGAGAAGGCCGGCTACGTGGTGCGGGAGCGCGACGTGGTCGACCGGCGGCGGGTGCTGGTGGCGACCGTGCCCGAGAAGATCGCCGAGTTCGGGCGGATGTGGGAGCGGCTGGGCGCCGGCTGGTACGGCCTGTTCGACGGGCTCGACGAGGACGGGATCGCCCTGATCATCGGGCACATGAGACGCACGGTCGACTTCAGCGCAGTACAGGTCGCCCGGCTGCGGTCCGGGGACTTTCAGGAGGACTCGGACGAGGCGTCGTAGCGCTCGCGGGCCTCGACGACCTCCTCGATGTGGTGCTCGGCCCAGTCCTTGACGGCGGTGAGCAGGCAGCTCAGGTTCGTGCCCAGGGTCGTGAGTTCGTAGTCGACGCGGACCGGTACGGACGGGGTGACCGTGCGGGAGAGGATGCCGTCGCGCTCCAGTGAACGCAGGGTCTGCGTCAGCATCTTGGGGCTGACTCCGGCGATCTTGCGGCCGAGGTCGCTGTAGCGCATCGGTCCGCCCGCGTCGGCGAGCGCGCTCACGATCAGGCTGACCCACTTGTCGCTGATGCGGTCCAGGAGCTGGTTGGTGGGGCAGTTCTTGAGGAACGCGTCGTACTCGAAACGGGCCTGCTGGCGCCGTTGGGCCGCCGTCGTGGTCGCCATGACTCACCTCCGGGTGACGTACGCACCTTCAGGTGCCTACTTACCAATGGATAGTAGCTCTTCCTAGGGTTGTTGTGGCGGGTGAGAGACCCGCGGATGACCTACAGATGGGGTGAGCTGGGATGCGTGCAGCGGTCGTGTCGTCGTTCGGTGGTCCGGAAGTCGTGGAGATCGTCGAGGTCGCCCTGCCGGAGCCGGGGGCCCGGCAGGTGCGGATCAAGGTGGCGGCCGCGGGACTCAATCCCGTGGACGCCGGGGTGCGTGCCGGTGTCTTCGGGGGTGCGGGGAAGCGGCTGGGGCTCGGCTGGGACGTGGCGGGCGTGGTGGAGGCGGTCGGGGTCGCCTCGGGGTGGAGCGTGGGTGACGAGGTGGTGGCGCTGGCGTACGGGACCGCCAAGGCCCTCGGTACGCACGCCGACCACGTGGTGGTCGACGCCGACGCGGTGGCCGTGGCGCCCCGCTCGGTCGACGCGGCGCACGCGGCGAGCCTGCCGCTCAACGCGCTGACCGCGGACCGGGCCCTGGGCGGGCTGGGCCTGGAGCCGGGCGCGAGTCTGCTGGTCACGGGTGCCGCGGGGGCGGTCGGCGGGTACGCCGTACAGCTCGCCGCCCGGCGCGGGCTGAAGGTGACCGCGCTGGCCCGCGAGGGCGACGAGGAGCTCGTACGGTCCCTGGGGGCGGACCGGTTCGTGTCGGACGGGGTGGCTCCGCGGAGCGTGGACGCGGTGCTGGACGCGGCGATCCTGGGCGCGGACGCCCTGGAGTGGGTGCGGGACGGGGGTGCCTTCATGGGTGTCATCCCGGGGGCCCACCCGGCGTCCGTGCGCGGGGTGCGGACCGGTGCGGTGGAGGTCGCCGCCGACGGGGCCCGGCTCGCGGAGCTCGTGGCGCTCGTCGACGAGGGGGCGCTGACCACCCGGGTCGCCGGGACGTACGCGCTCGACGAGGCCGTCAAGGCGCACGCGCGGCTCGCGGAGGGCGGACTGCGGGGCCGGCTGGTCCTCGTGCCCTAGTGGTGCTGCTCCGGTGCCTTGAGGGGGAGCAGGCGTACGAGGGGGCAGCACAGGAGGGTGATGGCGGCCACGACGGTGAGGCTCACGGTGGTGGCGTGGGTCCCGCCGTCGTCGGCCCGGAAGTAGACGGTGGTGACGGCGGCGGCTCCGATCGCGTTGGCGAGCTGCTGGACGGCGCCGAGCGAGCCGCCCGCGCTGCCGGCCTCCTCGGGTGCGATGTCGCCGATGGTGACGTCGTAGAGCGAGCCGAAGCAGGCGCCCATGCCGAGGCCGATGACGAGTAGCGGGGGGGCCAGGGCCCAGCCGCCGGTGTCCTGGCCGGAGGTGGTGACCAGGGCGAGGAGGTGGGCCGTTCCGGCGAGGGTGACCAGGAAACCGATGAGGACGAGACGGCGGCCCAGGCGGGCGATCAGGCCGTAGCAGGCGATCGAGGCGACGACGATGCCCGCGGACAGAGGTGTCAGGGCGAGCGCGGCGGCCGCGGGGGAGCGGCCGAGGCTCTGCTGGAGGAAGAGGGAGAGGACGTAGAGCAGGCCGGCGACCGCGGCGAAGAAGACGACGCCGAGGACCAGTCCCGAGGTGAAGCCGCGGTTGTGGAGGAGGGAGGGCTTGATCAGGGGGCTGGGCGCGGTGCGCTGGCGGTGGCAGAACCCGGCGAAGAGGGCGAGGCCCGCGAGCAGGAGCAGGACGGGGAGCGCGTCCCAGCCGTGGGCCGAGCCCTCGATGAGGCCGGCGAGCAGGGCGAGCATGGTGGCGCCGAGGAGGGCGGAGCCGGGGACGTCGACGGTGGTCGCGCGGTCGCCGGTGTCGTGGGGGAGCAGGCGGGCGGCGGCGAGGAGCGCGGCGCCGCCGAGGGCGAGGTTGATGAGGAACATCGGGCGCCAGCCGAGGCCGGCGAGGTCGGCGTCGACGATGAACCCGGCGAGGACCGGGCCGCCGACGGCGGACAGGCCCATCACCGGTCCGAACAGGCTGTACGCCTTGCCGATCTGGTCCCGGGGCCAGGTCGCCCCGAGGATGCCGAAGCCCTGCGGGACGACGAGCGCGCCGAAGGCGCCCTGGACCAGACGGGCAGCGACGAGGGTGCCCGGCGTGGGCGCGAGGCCGCAGGCGACCGAGGCGGCGGTGAAGCCCGCGAGGCCGGTCAGGAAGAGCCGGCGGCGGCCGTACTTGTCGCCGAGCCGTCCGCCGAGGACGAGCAGGACGCCGAGCGCGAGGGCGTAGGACGTGCCGAGCCACTGGACGAGGGCGTTGCCGCCGCCGAGGTCGCGGGTGATGGTCGGGGCGGCGATGTTGGTGATGGTGCCGTCGAGGAGGTCCAGGACGTCGGCGGCGAGGACGACGCCGAGGATCGCCCAGCGGGCGCGGGCGGGAGGGTGGTCCGTCTTTTCATTTGCGCCATGCATTATCTGTGTCACGCAGATAAATGTGAGGCACGGGACGGGGTGGGGTCAAGCGAGATCCGTGGCCGGAGGCGTGGCGGAATATCTGGGGAGGGGTGGCGGTTCGAGGGTATAGTTGAACAATCAACAAGATGGAGGGTGAGCGACCATGCAGTTCGGGATCTTCAGCGTCGGCGATGTGACACCGGACCCCACCACGGGCCGGGAGCCGACCGAGCGCGAGCGCATCAAGGCCATGGTCGCCATCGCGCTGAAGGCCGAGGAGGTCGGCCTCGACGTCTTCGCGACCGGCGAGCACCACAACCCGCCGTTCGTGCCGTCGTCCCCGACCACGATGCTCGGCTACATCGCGGCACGCACCGAGAAGCTCGTCCTGTCCACGTCCACGACGCTGATCACCACCAACGACCCGGTGAAGATCGCCGAGGACTACGCGATGCTCCAGCACCTCGCCGACGGCCGGGTCGACCTGATGATGGGCCGCGGCAACACCGGTCCCGTCTACCCCTGGTTCGGGCAGGACATCCGGCAGGGCATCAACCTCGCCGTCGAGAACTACGCGCTGCTGCACCGGCTGTGGCGCGAGGACGTGGTGACCTGGGAGGGCAAGTTCCGTACGCCGCTCCAGTCGTTCACGTCGACCCCGCGCCCGCTGGACGACGTCCCGCCGTTCGTCTGGCACGGCTCCATCCGCTCGCCCGAGATCGCGGAACAGGCCGCGTACTACGGAGACGGCTTCTTCCACAACAACATCTTCTGGCCCGCCGACCACACCAAGCGGATGGTCGAGCTCTACCGCGAGCGGTACGCGCACTACGGGCACGGCACGGCCGAGCAGGCGATCGTCGGCCTGGGCGGCCAGGTGTTCATGCGGCCCAACTCGCAGGACGCCGTAAGGGAGTTCCGTCCGTATTTCGACAACGCGCCGGTCTACGGCCACGGCCCCTCCCTGGAAGACTTCACCGAGCAGACCCCGCTCACCGTCGGCTCTCCGCAGCAGGTCATCGAGAAGACGCTGTCCTTCCGCGAGTACGCCGGTGACTACCAGCGCCAGCTGTTCCTGATGGACCACGCCGGGCTGCCGCTCAAGACGGTCCTGGAGCAGCTCGACCTCCTCGGCGAACAGGTCGTGCCGGTGCTGCGCGAGGAGTTCGCCAAGAACCGTCCGGCCGACGTGCCGGAGGCGCCGACCCACGCGGCCCGGGTGGCCGCGGCCGAGGCGAAGGAAGAGGTGAGCCGCGCATGAAGCTCGTCGTCGTCTCGGCGGGGCTGAGCGTCCCGTCGTCCACGCGGCTGCTGGCCGACCGGCTGGCGGCCGCCACCGCCGGGCGGGTGTCCGGTGCGGTGGATCTGCGGGTCGTCGAACTGCGCGACCTCGCGGTCGAGATCGCGCACAACTTCACCAACGGTTTTCCCGGCCGGGCCCTGTCCGCCGCGATCGACGACGTGACCTCGGCGGACGGGCTGATCGTCGTCACCCCGGTCTTCTCCGCGTCCTACAGCGGGCTGTTCAAGTCGTTCTTCGACGTGCTCGACAAGGACGCGCTGGTGGGCAAGCCCGTGCTGATCGGGGCGACCGGGGGGACCGGGCGGCACTCGCTGGTCCTCGAACACGCGTTGCGTCCGCTGTTCGCGTATCTGCGGGCGGTGGTCGTGCCGACCGGGGTGTACGCGGCTTCGGAGGACTGGGGGGTCGAGGGGCTTGCGGAGCGGATCGATCGGGCCGCGGGGGAGCTGGCCGCCCTGATGCCGGCCCTGGCCGCCCCGTCGGCGTCCGCCCCGGTGGCCCCGGCTCGGGCCGAGGAGGCTGCTGTCCCCGCCCAACCCTCACCCGGTCGGGCGGACGGGTTCCACGTGGTCCCGTTCGCGGAACAGCTCGCGGCACTGCGGGCGTAGCGGGAGTTTTTCGCCCCCTCCGCCCCTGCCCTCCCCGTACCCAGGGGCGCTGCCCCCGGACCCCCGCTCCTCAAACGCCGGAGGGGCTGGATTTTCCCGGCCGGGGCTGGAACGTTCCCCGGAGGGGCTGAAGCGTTTCCCGGAGGGGCTGAAGCGTTCCCCGGACGGGGCTGAAAAATCACGCCTGCGAGGGACTGCGCCCAAACCACCGCACACCCGCACCCGGGATCCGGCGGGAGGGGCCGTGCCGGTACATCACATGCCCGTCGCCACCGA
>NZ_JBHYPZ010000094.1:0-4449 GCF_042746485.1 Streptomyces sp. NPDC058751
CGGTGGCCGTGCCCCCGCCCCCCCCCCGCGGGGGGGGCCGCGGGGGTGCGGGGGGCGGGGGGGGGCTGGCCCCCGGTGGCGCCCGACCGGGTGCCGCCCGCCTCCCGGCCCGCGGCCGGCCCGCGGGCACGCCGCACGACGGGCGTCTGCACGGTGGGCGCGTCCTGGGGCGCGGGCCCGGTGTCACCGGGCGCCGCGGGGGCGGACATCGCCCTGCTGAGCGGCGTGACGCGGATCCATCCGGTGTTCGCCGTCGAGGAGCCGGTGGCCCCGGACGCCGTCCGTTGGACCGGCGGTCGCGTGAGTGCGGGTCGCGGGCCCGGCCGGGTGCCGGCGGCCTGCGGTGTCTCGCGGTTCGTCATGGTCGTCCCTCCCCGGTGAGCCGGTGTCCCGGATGCGCTGCGGCGGTGCGCAGGTTATTCACGGTCCGGGGGTGGCGAAACGAAGTTCGACGACATGTCACTCGAACGAGGAGCCGCGGTCCGAGGGGGCGGGTTTCGCCGGACGGCCCCTGCTGCGATGATCGGGGCGTCGATTGTTAACCCGCGTTAACCGGGAGGGTGTCATGGCGCAGCACGAGGCGGACCAGGTGACGGAGCCGGCCGAGCGGAGGTTCGGCGAGTTCGTGGCCGTACGGCGGCACGGCCACGTCGCCGAGCTCGTCCTCGACCGGCCCAAGGCCATGAACGCCGTGTCCACGGACATGGCGCGGTCGATCGCCGGTGCCTGCGACGCCCTCGCCGCGGACCGGGACGTACGCGTGGTCGTGCTGACCTCCACGCACGAGCGCGCCTTCTGCGTCGGCGCCGACCTGAAGGAGCGCAACTCCTTCACGGACGCCGAACTGGTGCGGCAGCGGCCCTTCGCGCGCGCCGCGTACACCGGAGTCCTGGAACTGCCGATGCCGACCGTCGCCGCCGTCCACGGCTTCGCGCTGGGCGGCGGGTTCGAGCTGGCGCTGTCCTGCGACCTGATCGTGGCCGACCGTTCGGCGGTCGTCGGGCTGCCCGAGGTGTCCGTCGGCGTGATTCCCGGAGGCGGCGGTACGCAGCTCCTGCCGCGCCGGGTCGGGGCCGCGCGCGCCGCCGAGCTCATCTTCTCGGCGCGGCGCCTGGAGGCCGCCGAGGCGCGGGAGTTGGGGCTGGTGGACGAGCTGGTGGAGGCGGGGCGGGACAGGGTGGAGGCGCTCGCCCTGGCCGCCCGCATCGCCGCCAACTCGCCGGTCGGGCTGCGCGCCGCCAAGCGGGCCCTGCGTCTCGGCCACGGACTCGATCTGCGCGCGGGCCTGGAGGTCGAGGACGCGGCCTGGCGGTCCGTCGCCTTCTCCGGGGACCGGGCGGAGGGGGTCGCCGCCTTCAACGAGAAGCGCAAGCCGGAGTGGCCGGGGGAGTAGCCCCGGGCTCCGGGTCTCGCGACCTGTACCCCTGTTCGCCCTGATGATGTCCCAATTATGGGCAAATATACCTAGCCTGGGGTGATGGGTGAGGACGATCGGCTGAGGGCCGTGGTGACGCTGGCGCAGGGGATGGCGGCGGCGCACACCCCGCGGGAGTCGTGGCGGGCCGCGGCGCTCGGCGCGTGTCACGCGCTGACCGGGAGCTTCGCCGCGCTCTCCGTGTGGGAGCGCGAACTCGGCAGGCTGCGGGTGCTGGCCAACGTGGGCGACCGCGCCCCGGACGAGGACGAGTTCCCCGACGGGGAGTCCTACCCGGTGCACCAGTTCCCGGAGATCACCGAGTTCCTGCACGAGCGCTGGGCGGGCGGCGGCGAGCCCAACGCCTGGGTCGAGACCGCCGACGGCCCCGCGGCCGGCGCCTTCGGGTACTGCCACCAGCGCGTGGCGGCGCTGCGCAGGCGCGGCCGCGGCTGCTGCGTCGTCGCGCCGATCGTGCTGAACGGGAGGGCCTGGGGCGAGCTCTACGTGGCGCGTCCGGCCGGGGTCCCCGCCTTCGGGCCGCAGGACGCCGACTTCGCCACCGTCCTCGCCTCCGTCGTCGCCGCCGGGATCGCCCAGACCGAGCGCCTGGAGGAGGCCCGGCGCCTCGCCTACACCGACTCCCTGACCGGACTCGCCAACCGCCGCGCCGTGGACGTGCGGCTCGACGAGGCCGTGGAGCGGCACAGGGAGGAGGGCGCCGTGGTCAGCCTCGTCGTCTGCGACCTCAACGGGCTCAAGCGCGTCAACGACACCCTGGGGCACGCCGTCGGCGACCGGCTCCTCGAACGGTTCGGGTCGGTGCTCTCGCTGTGCGGGGCCATGCTCCCCGGCACCCTCGCGGCACGGCTCGGCGGTGACGAGTTCTGTCTGCTGGCGGTGGGGCCCCCGGCCGACGAGGTGGTCCGTATCGCCGGTGAACTCTGCTGCCGGGCAGCCGAGTTGGAGCTCGGGGAGGGGGTGGCGTGCGGGGTCGCCTCGACCGGGGACCCGATCGGCCCCGTACGGTCGGCGCGCCGGCTGTTCCGGCTGGCCGACGCGGCCCAGTACCGCGCGAAGGCCGTCCGGGCCGCGAAGCCCGTGGTCGCCGGGCGGGAGGGGCCCGACGATCCCGTCGTACGTCTCGCGGACGCGCCGCCGCCCACCGCGGGCGAACGCCGCAGGTTCCGCGGCCGGCACGACCGGCCCCGCGCCTGACCGCGGCACCCCGGCGCGCCGGCGGCGGCGCGGACCGGCCGCTGTGACGTTCGCCGGGGTAAGGGGTCAACCCGCCACCCGCTAGTGACATCATCGAATTCACTGCGTACGCTCCTGAATATGGATATGCACACTGTGGTGGTGGGGACGTCCGGGGTGACCGCGTCCGACGTTCTCGCCGTGGCGCGCGAAGGCGCCCGGATCGAGCTCTCCGACGAGGCGGTGGCGGCCCTCGCCGCGGCCCGCGAGATCGTGGACGCCCTGGCCGCGAAGCCGGAGCCCGTCTACGGCGTCTCCACCGGTTTCGGCGCCCTGGCGACCCGGCACATCAGCCCGGAGCTGCGCGCCCAGCTGCAGCGCAACATCGTCCGCTCGCACGCCGCCGGCATGGGCCCGCGCGTCGAGCGCGAGGTCGTCCGCGCACTGATGTTCCTGCGGCTCAAGACCGTCTGCTCCGGGCACACCGGTGTGCGCCCCGAGGTCGCGCAGACCATGGCGGACATCCTGAACGCGGGCATCACCCCGGTCGTCCACGAGTACGGCTCGCTCGGCTGCTCCGGCGACCTCGCGCCGCTGTCCCACTGCGCCCTGACCCTGATGGGCGAGGGCGACGCCGAAGGCCCCGACGGAGTCGTGCGCCCCGCGGGCGACCTGCTCGCCGAGGCCGGTATCACCCCCGTCGAGCTGCGCGAGAAGGAGGGCCTCGCCCTCCTCAACGGCACCGACGGCATGCTCGGCATGCTGGTCATGGCCCTCGCCGACCTGGAGACGCTGTACAAGTCGGCCGACGTCGCCGCCGCGCTCTCCCTGGAGGCGCTCCTCGGCACGGACAAGGTCCTCGCCCCCGAGCTGCACGCCATCCGCCCGCACCCCGGCCAGAGCGCCAGCGCCGCCAACATGCTGGCCGTGCTGAAGGGTTCGGAGCTCACCGGCCACCACCAGGACGACGCCCCGCGCGTCCAGGACGCCTACTCCGTGCGCTGCGCCCCGCAGGTCGCGGGCGCGGGCCGCGACACCCTCGCGCACGCCCGCACTGTCGCCGAGCGCGAACTGGCCGCCGCCGTCGACAACCCGGTCGTCCTGCCCGACGGGCGCGTCGAGTCGAACGGCAACTTCCACGGCGCCCCGGTCGCCTACGTCCTCGACTTCCTCGCCATCGCCGCCGCCGACCTCGGCTCGATCGCCGAGCGCCGCACCGACCGGCTGCTCGACAAGAACCGCAGCCACGGCCTGCCGCCGTTCCTCGCGGACGACGCCGGCGTCGACTCGGGCCTGATGATCGCCCAGTACACGCAGGCCGCGCTGGTCAGCGAGATGAAGCGGCTCGCCGTCCCCGCGTCCGCGGACTCCATCCCCTCCTCCGCGATGCAGGAGGACCACGTCTCCATGGGCTGGTCGGCGGCGCGCAAGCTGCGCACCTCCGTGGACAACCTGACCCGCATCGTGGCGATCGAGCTGTACGCCGCCACCCGCGCGATCGAACTGCGCGAGGGCCTGACCCCGGCCCCGGCCTCGCGGGCGGTCATCGACGCGGTCCGCGCCGCCGGTGTCCAGGGCCCCGGCCCGGACCGCTTCCTCGCCCCCGACCTGGAGGCGGCGGACGCGTTCGTGCGCGCGGGCGGTGTGGTGGCCGCGGTGGAGCCGGTGACCGGTCCGCTCGCCTAGCGGGGCTTCCCCGGGTATGGGGGCCGCGTGTGGGCCGGGTGTGTCCCGGCCCACCCGTCTCTCCAGGCCCGCATGTCCCGGGGTCTTATACAAAAAAGACGCAGCCGACCACGCGTAGAGTGTAGATATAGGTGGTGGGCGGATCATTAAAA
>NZ_JBHYPZ010000095.1:0-3808 GCF_042746485.1 Streptomyces sp. NPDC058751
TGGAGCGACATACTGTTCATTCTGCCTGTATACGATCAATCCTGACGGGCATTAAAACCTCCGGAACAGTCACAAAGGTAATGCGGACGTCCTCTAAGAGGTCGTTTTCACCCAGGATGCGTCACTATCTTCCGGCTTTTGTCTTGCGAGGCTGCTGCGTCGGTGAGGCGATCGGTGCGGTCGAGGCTTGATGGTCGGGTGGGGTGACGGTTGGGGCGAGGGTCGACTTGTGCCTGTCTCATCCCAAAACGCTCCGGAATCCGGCCGAGCTTCCGTCCGCCCCGCCTTCGCGCCTGGGCGCACTCGCGCCCTGGCGGTACGTCCAGGTCATGACGGAGCGTCGCCCCTATCCAAGTGATCTGTCCGATGCCCGCTGGGCACTGGTCGAGCCGGTGCTGTCCGCCTGGCGGGCCGAGCGGCGCCGCCATGCCCTGAACATCGGACGCCCGCCCGGGCACGACCTGCGCGAGATCATGAACGCGATCCTCTACGTGGACCGGACCGGGGTGCAGTGGCGCTACCTCCCGCACGACTTCCCGCCCTGGGAGACGGTCTACGGCTACTTCGCGAAATGGGAGAAGAGCGGGGTGTTCACCCAGCTCAACGGCCTTCTCAGGGAGTTGGTACGGCAGAAGGAGGGCCGGAACGCGAGCCCGTCGGCCTGCGTGATCGACGCACAGAGCGTCAAGACCTCCACCAGCGTTCCCCTCTCCGGCCAGGGCATCGACGCCGGGAAGAAGATCGTCGGCAGGAAGCGGAGCATCGTGACCGACACCCTCGGTCTCCTGCTCGCGGTGCTGGTCACCGCGGCCAGTGTCCAGGACTCCGTCGCCGGCACCCACCTGATCGACCACGTGGCCGCCACCCACTCCACGGTTCGCAAGGTCTGGGTCGACGGCGGCTACCGCCGGCACCTCGTCGAGCACGCCGCCACACTCGGCATCGACATGGAAATCGTCCAACGCGCGCCCGGGACCAGGGGTTTCACCCCACTGCCCAAGCGCTGGACCGTGGAACGGACCTACGGATGGCTGATGTTCCACCGCCGCCTGGCCCGCGACTACGAGACCCTGCCCGCCCGCTCCGAAGCCATGATCCACCTCGCCATGACCGACCTCATGGCCCGTCGCCTCACCGGCGAAGCTGCCATCTCCTGGCGCGACCAGACATCTCAGGATCAAAGACTCATTCCCGGATGAAACATCGGGAGAAAACGACCTCTAAGCGCGGGGCAGGCGCGGCGGTGAACAACGTGGCGGCTGGCAAGGAGAATCCGTGCCAGCCGCCACGTCGTGTGCTGACCCCGGTGCTCAGTAAGCCCGGGCGAGGACGGCCAGGGTGCCGGGCGCATCGTCAGAGTCGGGGACTGAGCCGTCCTCCGAGACGAGGCAGCGGACGGTCACACCGTGCTCGCCGAGGGCGGACTCTCCCTCGGGCCCGAGCTTGGCCCACGGCATCCGGGCCCAGCCGGTGGCCGCGACCTCGACGGCCTCCTCAATCGTCGTCACGTCGGTGGTGCAGGACTCGCGGCGTGCGCGGGACTGGGTCAGCAGTAGTGCCTGGTCCGCTTCGAGGACCGTGGGGAGCAGTTGTACGAGGGACTCGATGGCCACCGGTTCCTTACCGCCCGGAATGCGGCGGGCCAGCATCGCGGTGCCGTTCTCCAGGTCACGGGGCCCGACCTCGATGCGGACAGGCACGCCTTTGAGTTCCCAGTCGACCGCGCGGCGGCCGAAGGGGGTGTCGGTGCGGTCATCGACGTGGACGCGGATGCCGGCAGATTTCAGCCGATCGCCGATCTCGCGGACCTTGGCCAGAACCGCTTCGTCGCCCTTGATGGCGAGGACGACGGCCTGGATTTGCGCGAGGCGCGGCGGTACCCGCAGGCCGTTGTCGTCGCCGTGCATCATCACGAGAGCGCCGATCATGCGGGTGGTCGAGCCCCAGGAGGTCTGCCAGACCAGCTCCTGGGTGCCGTCCTTAGACAGGTACGAGGTATTGAAGGCTTTGGCGAAGTTCTGGCCCAGCTCATGGCTGGTGGCCATCTGCAGGGCCTTGCCGTCGCCCATCATCCCTTCGAGGGTGAGGGTGTTGACGGCGCCGGCGAAGCGCTCCTTGACGGTCTTGCGGCCGGGGACGACGTCCATCGCGAGGACGTTCGCCATGAAGTCCTCGTAGACATCGCGGTGGATGTGCGCGGCGAAGTCGCGGGCGTCCTCGTAGGTGGCGTGCGCGGTGTGGCCCTCCTGCCACAGGAACTCGGTCGTGCGTAGGAAGAGACGCGGCCTGAGCTCCCAACGGACCACATTCGCCCACTGGTTGATTAGCAGAGGCAGGTCGCGGTAGCTCTGCACCCACTTCGAGAAGTAGTCGTTGATGATCATCTCCGAGGTGGGGCGGACCACCGCCGGCTCCTCCAGCTCCTTGCCGCCGCCGTGCGTGACGACCGCGAGCTCCGGCGCGAAGCCCTCGACATGGTCCGCCTCGCGCGTGAGATACGACTGCGGGATCAGCAGGGGGAAGTACGCGTTCTGCGCGCCCGTCTCCTTGATGCGGACGTCCATCTCGGCCTGCATCCGCTCCCACAGACCGTACCCGTACGGCCGGATGACCATGGTGCCGCGCACCGGACCGTTGTCGGCCAGCTCCGCCTTGTTAACCAGATCCTGGTACCAGCGAGGGAAGTCGTCCGACCGGGGAGTGAGAACAGGTGTCTTAGCCATGGGCTGCATAATACGGGCGGCCTGTGCCCCGGCTTCCCTCCGTGTGATCTTCACGGCGTTCCCACCGGCGAGTTGCCGTCCTTGTCGCGAAACATCCGGGCGGCCCCGTGGCCGAAAGCAGGCCTGTCAGCGGCGACGGGAGGAGGGGCGACGGGCCAGGTCACCTGGCCAGAGAGAGGAAGGCCGTCCAGACCTCCAGCGAGACGGCCAGCTGGGAGCCAGCCCGGGCTGGCCGTGAATCCGCGGCACCCGTCGGCCGGATCGGCCATGGGCACCACGGCCACCGGTTCCGGCACTTGAGCCACCCCTTGAGCTTGGCGAGCTTCATTGAGCTTCTTCGAGTTGGCCACCGATCGGGTGACGGGCCGTGAAGCGCAACGAGCGAGGCCCCCGGGCTGTTGATCGAGATGTCTGACGTCTCAATCACGTAGCTCGGGGTCCTCGTTGGTCATCCATCCTGCCGCACTTGACCTGCCGCATGCACTCGTGGAGTGGGTCACCATGCTGATCGTCACCCGTGAGGGCGACCGGCGCTGCAAGCTCCGTCCGTCCCAGCGCGCGATGGTGGCACTGGTGTACCTGCGCGAACACACCACTCTGGCGAAGCTCGCCGCCGGGTTCGGGATCAGCGAGTCCACCGCCCACGCCTACACCAGCGCGGTCGTCGACCTGCTCGCCGCCCGTGCACCAGGTCTGCTCAAGACACTGCGCGAGCATGATCCCGACTTCGTCCTGCTCGACGGGACTCTCACCGAGTGCGATCGGGTCGGCGACGGCCGGGCCGACTACTCCCACAAGCACCGGCGTCACGGCGTGAACGTGCAGGTCGTCACCGATCCCGGCGGCCGGCTGCTGTGGCTCTCGCCCGCCCTGCCGGGCCGCACCCATGACCTGACCGCCGCCCGAACCCACCGGATCATCCGGATCTGCGAGCGCCAGGGCGTTCCGATCGTGGCCGATCTCGCCTACTAGGCCCTGTCGTCAAACCCCCGTCGTCCGCCCGAAGGGCGGGCCCGGCGGCGTCAGGTGCGTGCTCTCGGCGTGCCGGGCCCCGGCCCTCGTACTGGATGTACTTGGGTCGGGGC
>NZ_JBHYPZ010000096.1:0-3281 GCF_042746485.1 Streptomyces sp. NPDC058751
CTTCGGTCTTGCGTTTCCGACTCTATCAGACCGTTTCCGTATCCGATTTCCTCGGCGCTTTCCAGGTTCCCGCTTCCGCGTTTCCCTTTCCGGCGAGTCCGACTCTATCAGATCCTTTCGGGCCTGACTCCCAGTCAGCGGGTTTTACCTTCACGGCTGTTGGGCCGTTCCGACGTCTCAAACTTTAGCGGATCTTCCCGGCAGTTCCTAATCGGGCTACCGGACCCCAATCGAATTGAATTCGGGCACGCCGAATTCGCCCCGGCTGGGAGATCGTGCTGAAGGTTTGAGTGCCGCATCCGCGGCGGAGGTGCCGTCGCTGAAGCCACTGGCTCCTCGACAACTCGGAGAACTTTACTCACCTGCATGGGTAGTGTCAACCACCCCCTGTCAAGATCTTTTGGGGCGTCCGACAGCGAGCGGCACCAGTCCTCGGCGCTCTAGGCTCCCAGCGTGTCTGGTCCGACGTTGGTGATCGAGTTGGCGGAGCCACTACCCCCGGCTGTGCTGCGGGAGTTCCGCCCGCAGCGCATCGATCATGTGACCACCGCCGTCATGTGCGGTCCTGAACCAGGCACCCCGACTTCCGGCCGCTCAAGTGATCCAGAAGGTCGCTCGGTGCGTGAGTGGGGGCGGGTGGAGAGATGACGACAGCAGAGAGCGTCGGAGCGCGGTGAAGGGGCCGGCACGGTCGGACTGGGAGCTGGTCCCCCTGGAGGCCGTCGGCCCCCTGCGCTTCGGCATGCGTGTCACTGAGGTCGCCGCAGTACTGCCGGGCATGGGCGAGCTGCGTCGGTTCCAGGCCGACCCCTCGTTCCAGGAGACCCTGGGGGTGGAGTTCGGCAAGGGGCCCGCGGAGCCCGCCGTGTACGCCTACTTCGTCGACAGCCGGTTGTTCTGCGTCGCGGCCGACGCGGTCCACGGCCCCCAAGTGACGCTTTGGGGAAGGCAGTTGACTGCCTGCGTTCCTGCTGATCTGGAACGGTTCCTCTTGCACGCTCACAGATGTGAGGTGCTCGACGTGTCCTACGGTCCGCGGGGGAACCCTGGAGTCAATGGGCTGGGTCTGGTGGTACGGGTTCAGAAGGCCGCCGACGGTATGAGGACCCGGCCGGTCATGGTGGGCAGTGCCTGGGCCGACCGGTGCACCGACGACTGGGAAGGCGCGATCCCTGAATGTGAATGGGTGGGCCGACTGTGGCCCTGTACAGAGGGACCGGATTCCTGGCCCCCACCCGGCCACGAGACACACTGGGGCAGCTGGCGCCCTCCCTTCTGACCCAGGGCCCGAACGGCTCACTGGAGCAGTTCGATGTGCGGATGGTCCGGGGATGCCGGGCACACATGGGGTTGGAGGTTGTTGCCGCCGGTGATGTCGATCCTGGCGAAGTTGCCGTCCGGTTCTCCCAAGGGGCGCGGGGGCCGGGGCATCTGTTCCCCCTCGGGGATCCAGGTCTCGCTGCCGCCGTCCCCTTCGCAGGAGGCGATGGTGAGGAGCGGTACCTGATGGCGATCGGGCCGTCGAACCACGGGCGGCCCGCGCCGAGCCGTTCCCAGGTCTCCCGTTCCTCGGGGGTCCACTTGGGTGCCTGTGGGTCATGCCGCAGCCGCTCGGCCGCTGCGGCACGGTCTCGCGGCGCAGGAGCCGGACGTCGTCCGGGGAGAGGCCCCTTGGCGACGCGTGCCTGTCGTGCGGCTCATCGCAGTACGGCCACGGCTCCGTCGTGCACGGTCGGCGACCCGGGCCGGGGGTGCAGCCGGGTCGCCATGCGCACTACTGAACTTGAGCTCGTGATGTCGCTCGGCTCGTGGTGGCGGCGTCAGGGTCCGGGACTGCTGGCTGTTGCTGGCTCGTGTTCAGGATGGTGGCTGTAGCCAGCGCCACGCCGTGGAGAGATTCACCTCGACGTCATCGTTCCAAGAGCAGACCTCCAGCCATGAGAGGTACCCGCCTTGCGCGAAGACCAGGACCTCGCCAGGGCACTCGCCGGTTTCGGTGAACAGCTGTACGTCGACAGCCACGACGGTGCCGAGGCCCGTTGGAGCGGGCTCCACCGCGTCGGCGTCGAGTTCGAAGTAGGCAGAGCCGCACCCGCACTTACAGCGGGATTGCACCCTGAGTTGGGGCACCTGTCGTCGGAGGGCGACGTGAACGGGCTCGTCCGGGCTCAGAACGAGGTCAAGCACGTCGGCCACGTCCTCGGGCAAGCTGCCAGTCATGCCGCCACCGTAGTTGACCAGCGGCTTTGGTCTTCGACCAATCTCGGGTCCATCGACCCGACGCTCACAGGCCCAGGGCCAGCTCAGTGCCTGCGAGGCAGCCGTCGATGACCTCCGGTCGGTACTGCAGCATCTTCAGTAACACCGTGAGCCACTCGGCGTTCGCGTCGATGAACCCCCGCATGCCGGCCGTCAGGTGCAGGCGGACGTTGTCCCATCGGGCTGTTCCGTGCGGTTCCCAGGCATGGGCCAGCCGATCACGACGACAGGCGGGTGTCGACGTCGATGACGACCTGGTGGTTGGTGGAGTACCGATAGTTCTTGGACTGCTCGGCCGCAGTGTGGTCGCGGGTGGACAACAGGGTGCCGTCCACGATGAGGACGGTGCTATATCGCAGTCCGCGGACTTCGCGCCCGGCGCATGGCGGAAGGCTGTTTCTGGTGGCTGGGCGACGGGACGGCCGGCCGCTCCGAAGATTCATCGCTCTGACTCGAGCTCCGCCGAGGCCCGGCATCGCATCCTGCCCGCGTGGCACGATGTGCGGCATGACGATGAACCGAAAGGTCCATGCCGCGTAGACGGCCAGGACGCGTCCGGGCCGGCATCCCCGGCCGCCGGACACCAGAAGCGAGACGGGACATCGACGGCCTGTCCTCAGGTGCGCTGTCCGAGATCGTTCGACTCGAACGCACCCGCAACTATCTGCGGCCAGGAGACGTCAGCACGGCCGTTCGCTTGTGGAAGGACTACGTCAACCACCCCGAGAGCCGGCTGTGGCATGACTACGAGTGGGGCGACGTGCACTGGTACTGCTGCGGCGATCCCCTGGAAGCACGCGCTCTCCTCGATGCCGTCCTACAGGCCCTGACACCTCGAAACGCTCGCGAACTCCGACAGCTGGTCGCCCGGTTCGACGCGGTCTGGAATGCCTGAGCTGTTGTCCCAGCCTCAGTACATATCAAAGACCCTGAACGCAGAAAACCCCCGGACCGGTATCCCCGGTCCGGGGGTTTTCTTCAAAATTTGTTCGGCGGCGTCCTACTCTCCCACAGGGTCCCCC
>NZ_JBHYPZ010000097.1:0-3101 GCF_042746485.1 Streptomyces sp. NPDC058751
GGCCCGGGTTTTGCGGGGCCCGTTTGTCCGGTTTACATGGGGTTTGTCCGGGGGGCTCTGGCCCCCCACCTGGCGGCGGCGCCCGGGGGGCTCCGGCCCTCCGGCGCGCGCCTTCTGCCTCGGCTCCCCGGCGCGCGCCCGGCCTCGGCGCTTCAGCTCTTCGACGCGTCCTTCGCGTCCTTCGCGCCCTTCGCTTCCTTCGCTTCCTTCAGCGCCGCCTCGCAGGAGGGCCAGTCGTGGAAGTCGCGTCGGACGCTCCACAGCCGGTGGGCCGCCTGGATGTTCCACTCCGGGTCGAACGCCCGCCGCGGTGTGCCGCCCAGTTCCCGCAGGCGGACGTCGGAGATCTGGAACACGCCCCAGTTGCGGCTGCCGTTGGTGTTGGGCAGTACCCACAGCGGGTCCAGGAACGAGGCGCAGCGGGCGATGGCCACGGCGGTGCCGGGGTCCTCGGTGAACACCTCGCGGATCCGCTCGTTCACCCGCTCCGAGGACCATGTCGCCATCCGCACCTTCTGCGCGTAGAGGGCCCGCTTCGTGGCCCCGTCGGCGACGCTGCTGGCCGGAATGCCCGCCAGCACCTGGAACGCGGTCAGCCTGCGCAGGGTCTCGGGCCCGAAGTCACCGTCGACGGCGAGTCTGCCCCCGGCCCGTACCAGCAGGGTCTGGACCTCACGTACGCACTCGTCGTGCTGCCCCATGCTCACCGACTCGCACGCGGAGGAGTGGAGCAGCCGGTCGTCGTCCGGCGGCGGGGAGTCGGCGGGCATCCATACGAATCCGGCCACCAGCCCCGTCACGGCCACGACCGCGACGGCCAGGACCGAGAAGCGGGAGGACAGCTTCTCGGGCAGGCGGGACCGGCGCGGGCTCCCGGCCTCGGCGGGGGCGGTCTGCGGCGGACCGTCGTCGTCCGGTCCTGGGCCCGTCCGCACCGGCGCGGCGGCCCCGGCCGGCTCCTGCTCCTGCTCCTGCTCCTGCTCCGGGGACGGGGCCGGGGCCGGGGCCGGGGCCTCCTCGGAGACCGACGGGGCCGCGGCCGGTGCGTTGCGGTCGGTGTCCGCCAGCGCCCACAGCCGGTGGAGTTCGCGGAGCTCCTCCGGACGGGCTCCGCACACCTTGCCGAAGGAGTGCACGACCCGGTAGTCCGTCGGAACGCTCAGGCCCGAGCAGTAGCGGTGCAGGCTGGAGCCGCTGACGCCCGCTTCCTTGCCGAGGCGGTCGTAGCCCCGGCCACTGCGGTCCTTCAGCATCCGAAGGCAGGCGGCGAACTTCTCGGTTTGCGAAGGGGCAGCCACGGATCCACCCTTGCTCAAGCCTTCACTGACGGGTAGAAGCTACACCGCGAAAACCGTGCGTGCTCTTGGAGCGCCGGAATGTGATCCTCAACGACCGTCCTGGGAAAGGGATTTGAAGCCCGGCGGGTCACCGCGCACCCGACCGGGCACCGCGCAGGAACAGGGCGCCGACGAGGGTGCCGAGGAGTACGAGGGCGGCGTTCACCGCGATGGCCGTCCTCAGACCGCCGAGCACGGCCGCGGCACCGGTACCGGTCGTCGCGGCGGTGGCGACGGCGCTCATGACCGGCGAATCGGTGACGGACATGGGGTCGAGGCCCTTCCTGTCGTGCTTCTCTCGTCCACGGGCGCCGGTCGCGCACCGCTCGGGAAAGAGACTCGTCCGGGCCCGGACCCCCAGCCAGAACCCTGTTCCGCGCAGCCACCGCGAGGGTGGTCACGACATGACCACCCTTACGGCTCACGGGCCCCGCGGCGGGCGGGCATCATGGGGGACGACCCGCGGCTCACCGGGCATCGGCGCCCTGGAGCCGCGCCGCCGGACGCCGAGGAAACCGGAGGCACCGATGGACGCTCCGTCCGAGCTCGGAGACTTCCTCAAGTCCCGCCGGGCCGCGCTGCGCCCGGAGGACGTCGGCATCACGCCGCATCCGACCCGTCGCCGGGTCACCGGTCTGCGCCGGGAGGAGCTGGCCACGCTCGCCGGCGTCAGCATCACCCACTACACCCGGCTCGAACAGGGCCGTGCCGTCGGCGCCTCGGACTCCGTGCTGGACGCAATCGCGCGCACCCTGCGCCTGACCGACGACGAGACGGCCCATCTGAAGGCCCTCGCCCACCCCGGCACCGCGTCCCGCCCCGCTCCGGCCCGCGTCGAGCACGCCGGCGCGTCGGCACGGCAGTTGCTGGCGGCCATGTCGGAGGTGCCGGCGCTCGTCCTGGACCGCCGCAACGACGTCCTCGCCTGGAACAGGCTCGGCCACGCGCTGCTCGCCGGACACCTGCCGGCCGAAAGCCCCGACACCCGGGGCGCCCGTCCCAACGTGACCCGGATGCTCTTCCTGGACGAGCGCTACCGGGACCTGTACACGAACCGGGACGAGGAGGCACAGCTCGCGGTGGCCTCGCTGCGTCTGATCGCCGGCCGTCACCCCGACGACCGGCGCCTGGCCGAACTCGTGGGGCAACTCATCGTCCAGTGCGACGAGTTCGCCTCCCGCTGGGCGCGCCACCCCGTGCGCACCTGCACGTCGGGGGTGAAACGACTGCGTCATCCGCTGGTCGGCGCCATGGACCTCAGCTTCGAGAACCTCGTCATCCCCGGCCCTTCGGGCCAGCGTCTGATCGCCTACACGGCCGAGCCCGGCTCGCCCTCCGAGGCGGCTCTGCGTCTGCTGGGCGGCATCACGGCGCCGGAGACCGAGAGCGCCTCGGCGTGACACGCTCGCGGCCGACGGATCATGAGTCCTTCGCCTCGTCCGGCGTGTCCTCGCTCTGGCCGGTGCAGCAGGTGCTGCCCTGCTGCCTGGTGAGGGTGTCGGCGTCGGCCTTCACGACGTAGACCTCCCAGGGTTCCTGTCCGGGGCCGTGGACCCAGACCTTGTCCTGGAGGGCGTAGCAGCAGGTGGTGTCGTTCTCCACGTCGGTGGCCAGGCCGGCCTCGGCCAGGCGGGCGGTGGCGCCGTGCACCGCTTCGGTCGTCTCGACTTCGACGCCGAGGTGGTCCATGCGCGTCGCCTCACCCTCGGCGCCTTCGATCAGGACGAGCTTGAGCGGGGGCTCGGCGATGGCGAAGTTGGCGTA
>NZ_JBHYPZ010000098.1:0-2678 GCF_042746485.1 Streptomyces sp. NPDC058751
CTTGAGCGCCATCTCTTTATTTCGTCATTCGTGAGCATGTAACGCCCGCCGCAGTCTCACGGCAGGAGCGTAGCGACCGAGTGAGCGAGGAGGCGTCATTTCATCGACACCTGCATTTCGCACTTACGCCCCGCAGCCGCATTTTTTCCCCTGCCACATGAAGCACTTCCCTGAGTCACCACTCCGAACTAACATATTAAGCCAGTATACACTCCGCTAGCGCTACGTGACTGGTTCAGGGCTGCGCCCCGAAACCCGCTAAAACCACTGACGCGCCTGCGGCTTGTCCAACACCGCGCCGAACGGGAAAAGATTTCCCGCCCGTCCCGGCGTTATCAGGAGGCCGGATTGGCAGACAAACGCAGCAAAATGCTCACCATGTGGGTGACCGAAGATGAGCACCGCCGTCTGCTGGAGCGCTGCGACGGTAAACAGCTCGCGGCCTGGATGCGGCAGACGTGCCTGGACGAGAAGCCCGCCCGAACCGGCAAACTTCCCTCGCTCTCGCCGGCGCTGCTTCGTCAGCTTGCCGGCATGGGGAACAACCTTAACCAGATTGCCCGGCAGGTTAACGGCGGTGGCGGCAGCGGGCACGACCGCGTGCAGGTTGTCGCCGCGCTGATGGCCATCGATGCCGGACTCGAGCGGCTGCGGCACGCCGTGCTGGAAAAGGGGGCAGACGATGATCGTTAAGTTTCACCCCCGGGGGCGCGGCGGTGGCGCCGGGCCTGTGGATTACCTGCTGGGCAAAGACCGCCAGCGCGAAGGTGCCAGCGTTCTGCAGGGGAAGCCGGAGGAAGTCCGGGAGCTTATCGACGCCTCGCCCTACGCCAAAAAATACACATCCGGCGTCCTGTCTTTTGCCGAACAGGACTTACCGCCCGGCCAGCGTGAAAAGCTGATGGCGAGCTTCGAGCGGGTTCTGATGCCCGGACTCGATAAAGACCAGTACAGCGTGCTGTGGGTTGAGCACCGGGACAAAGGGAGGCTGGAGCTGAACTTCCTGATCCCGAACACGGAGCTGCTGACCGGCAGGCGTCTCCAGCCGTATTACGACCGCGCCGACCGACCGCGCATCGATGCCTGGCAGACCATTGTGAACGGCAGGCTGGGGCTGCACGATCCAAACGCGCCGGAAAACCGGCGGGCGCTGGTCACGCCGTCCGCGCTGCCGGAAACGAAGCAGGAAGCCGCCCAGGCGATTACGCGGGGTTTACTGGCCTTAGCCTCGTCCGGGGAGCTGAAAACCCGTCAGGACGTCACTGAGGCGCTGGAAAGCGCTGGTTTTGAGGTGGTGCGCACTACAAAAAGCAGCATCAGCATTGCCGACCCGGACGGGGGGCGAAACATCCGACTGAAGGGAGCCATCTATGAACAGTCTTTTAACGCTGGCGAAGGACTTAGAGCAGAAATCGAAAGCGCAGCAGCAGAGTACCGGCGAGATGCTGAAAGCCGCATTCAGCGAGCACGAGAAGTCTGTCAGAGCGGAACTGAGCGAAAGCGAGAAGAGAATCAGCGCCGCCATCCTCGAGCACGACCGGAAGCTGTCCTCAGCCATGAGCCAGCGCACGAAAGGGATGCTGCGCATGGTCAGCCAGACGTGGCTGACCATCGTCCTGGTGTCCGCGCTGCTGATCGCTTCGAGCGCGGCCATTCTGTGGTGGCAGAGTCAGCAGATACTCGACAATTACACGACCATCCGGGAGCAGAAGAGCACGCAGGCTATGCTGTCCGATCGGAACAGCGGCGTGCAGCTCTCGACCTGCGGCGATCAGAGACGCCGCTGCGTGAGGGTGAACCCGGAAGCGGGACGGTTCGGAGAGGATTCGAGCTGGATGATACTGGCGGGGAAATAGCACATGACGGAGCTGGAAAAACAGTTGCTGAGCGCATTAGAGCAGCTACAGCAGGACTACTCGAAAAGGCTGGACGAGTGGGAGAACGCCTTCGCGGAATGGCGGACGATGTCTGGTCTTATGCAACGGGAGAACGCGGCGCTGAGCGAGCGCGTCACGGTCTTGAGCAGGCAGGTGCAGAGTTTGAGCGATCAGCTGCGCCGGTTGTCGCAAGGCTGAACGGAATCGAGGCGCACCGGGAGCAGCAGCGGGCGGCGCAGCACCAGAAAGCGCTGGAGCTGGAACGATCGCAGCGCCAGCGGACGTATGACGGTCCGTCGCTGTAACAAACCGGATAAAACGGGGGGGGCGGCGCAGATCCCCGCCGAAAGCCGGTGCCATTCACCCGGTTGCATGGCTATGCAGTCGGGTGAAATTTATCTGACGCGGAATGCGCGATTTAGTGGGGAGTTTACTGCCGGTTTTACCGGGCTGACGCCGCTTTCGCGCCGAACCCGCCCTGAGGCGGTGCCGGAAAGCACTGTTATGGTAAATGCGGAGTTAATGCATGCTCTTTTGACGTCACTTTTAAACTAAATTGACGTCCTGACGTCTAGTTAGTATTATTATTTTATACAAAAATACTGGATTTATAAACATGTCTTTGGCTCCTGGTGTTGTTCGTGACTCGATAATTGAATGTTTTTTAAGGCTTGGAAGAGAAGCTTCTATTGAGGAGATAACCAACGCTGTTTATTTGAAAATTGGAGAAATTTCAAAATCTTCTGTACGTTCATATCTGAGTTTAAATACCCCTGGTCTGTTCGAACGAGTAGATCGCGG
>NZ_JBHYPZ010000099.1:0-2496 GCF_042746485.1 Streptomyces sp. NPDC058751
GTGCGACACGAGGTCGCACCATTCAAGTGGATAGCCCGGTCACAACTGGGCTGTCTCAGGCCAGTGTTCTGAGGCCTGGCCCCACGCTCACATGCGTCGCTGGCAACGGCGGGGTGTGAAGCTGAGCGCTCAAGGCCCAAGGGTGCCAAGGCATCTGGCACCACAGGCCGAGGGGCAGTTCGGAAGGGTGAACGAGAGTGAACCCCTGTCAAAGCCTCGTCAAAGTAGCCCGCCCGATGCTGAGCAGGAGCGGCGGTCACGGCCCGGATGCTGGGAGGCATCGAGCGGAGCCGAGGGTTCGGACCCAAGGCTCGTGAACACCGCTGGCCGCGGGGCAATAGGGGGCACCCTCCCCGGACGCATCTTGGTGGTGCGGAACGTGGAAACCCGGTTGAGGTCCAGAGCCATCTGGTAGGCCGACTGTAAGGGAAGCGGAACTCCTCAGCCGGACAGGATGGTCCAAGAAGCGAATGCCGGTCCCCGAAAGGGAAAGGGAAACCAGGCGAATGAGCCTGTATAACCTGCCGGATACGGGGTTCTCCCCGGCCCGAAAGGGAGCAGACGTGGACCAGGTAAGCCTTTGAAGCGAACTGAGAAGAAGCCCGAACCGACGGACAAGTTAGACACCGGGAGGACGGTGGACATGTCTGCTCCGCCACCCGTCCCGGCGAACGGACCAGAAGACGCTTCCACGCTGTGGCACCAGATCGACTGGAGTCAATGCGAGGGAGAGGTACGGCGACTGAGACAGCGGATCTTCAAGGCCGCGCAGGAAGAGGACTGGCCCAAGGTCAGAAATCTTCAGAAGCTCATGTTGCGGAGCCACTCCAACACACTCACAAGTGTGAGACGAGTGACCCAGCTGAGCGCTGGCCGCAAGACCGCCGGCGTCGACAGAAAGAAGGCTGTCACGCCCGGGGCCCGATGGAATCTTGCAACAGAAGTCCATCAGGCCGAAAAGCCATGGCGAGCCATGCCGGTCAAGCGGGTGTACATCCCGAAGAGCAACGGGAAGCAACGACCGCTGGGGATTCCCACCATCCGGGACCGGGCCATGCAGGCTCGCGTCAAGAATGCGCTGGAACCCGAGTGGGAGGCCCGTTTTGAACCCCGGTCGTACGGCTTTCGACCGGGAAGGGGTTGCCACGACGCCATTGAGGCCATTTTCGGGGCGGCGGCACGCAAGAACGCCAAACGCCTCTGGGTCCTGGATGCGGATCTATCCGCGGCATTCGACCGCATCGACCATCCACGCCTGATGGACGCCGTCGGGGGATTCCCCGGCCGGAGTCTTGTCCGGGCGTGGCTGAAATCCGCTGTGGTCGAACAAGGGCGGTTCACGCCGACCGAGGAGGGAACTCCGCAAGGCGGAGTGATCAGCCCTCTGCTGATGAACGTGGCACTCCACGGGATGGAAGAGGCGGCAGGGTGCCGGTACTGGGGAACCGCGGCGAAGTCATACGAGCCGAAGGCAGCCCCCGGGACTCCGATCCTGATCCGGTACGCGGACGATTTCGTGGTCATGTGCCACAGCAAGTCAGAAGCGGAACAGGTCAAGGAGAAGCTGTCGGAGTGGCTGGAGCCGAGAGGACTACGGTTCAACGAAGAAAAGACCCGGATCACCCACGTGGAGAGCGGGTTCGACTTCCTCGGATTCAACATCCGTCGCTACGATGGAAAGCTACTCATCAAACCGAGCGCCGATGCCGTCAAGAGAATCCGGCAGACCCTGCGTACCGAAGTGAAGGGGCTCTACGGCTCCAACACAGCAGGTGTGCTGAGGACGCTGACCCCCATCATTCGAGGATGGTCGGCGTACTACCGGAAGGCGGTCTCTTCGCGAGTATTCGCCAGCCTCGACCACTATCTGTGGAAGTTGCTGTGGGAATGGGCCCGAAGAAGCCACCCGAGGAAGTCGAGAGTCTGGGTTGCCAACAGACACTTCGGCAGGTTCAACGAGTCCAGAAATGACAGATGGGTCTTTGGGGATCGCAACAGCGGTGCCTATCTCCCCTACTTCAAATGGACTAAAATCGTCCGTCACGTACAAGTGAAGGGTGCGGCGTCTCCTGACGACTCATCCCTGAACGAGTACTGGCAAGGGCGCCGCCGGAAGAAGACGCCACCGCCTATGGACAAAGTAAGCCTGTCCCTGGCGTACAAGCAGAAGGGGCTTTGCCCGCTCTGCAATCAGGCGCTTATCGCTGGGGCCGAGTACGAGCCGGACAGTCCACGTGAGTGGATCAACTGGTTCGCGGCGTCGAAGAAGATGCTGAACAAACATCACTTCGTTTACCGGCGAGACGGCGGCTCCGACGAGAGGACCAACCTCCGTCTCGTGCACTCCGCGTGCCATCGACAGCTACATGCTCAAGACGGCAAGCGGGCCAACTGAAATGCGCTGGCCCATGGGGCGAGCTTGAGCCGTGTGCATTGAAAGGTGCACGCACGGTTCTGAGGGGGCCGGGATGCAGTAATGCATCCCGGCTACCCGAC
>NZ_JBHYPZ010000100.1:0-2177 GCF_042746485.1 Streptomyces sp. NPDC058751
GGGTTGAGGGGCTGTCGGCTCGGGCGGTGGCCCGTGAGCTGGGGATTTCCAGAAACACTGTGTTGAGGGCTCTGGCCTCGGACCGCCCGCCGCGGTATCGGCGGGCGCCGAAGGGTTCTGCGGTGGACGCAGTGGAGCCGGCCGTACGGGAGCTGCTGAAACGGACCCCGACGATGCCCGTCACGGTGATCGCGGAGCGGATCGGCTGGGAACGGGGGCTGACGATCCTGCGGGAGCGGGTGCGTGAGCTGCGGCCGGCTTATCTGCCGGTGGACCCCGTCTCGCGGACGGTCTATGAGCCGGGTGAGCTCGCGCAGTGTGACCTGTGGTTCCCGCCCGTGGACATCCCTCTCGGTTACGGCCAGAGCGGGCGTCCTCCGGTGCTGGTCATCGTGTCCGGTTACTCGCGGGTGATCACGGCTCGGATGCTGCCCTCGCGGCAGACGGGCGATCTGATCGACGCCCACTGGCGGCTGCTGACCGCCTGGCAAGCGGTGCCGAAGATGCTCGTCTGGGACAACGAAGCCGGAGTCGGCAAGGGACGCCTGACCAGCGAGTTCGCCGCGTTCGCGGGCCTGCTCGCCATCCGCGTGCACCTCTGCCGGCCCCGGGACCCGGAAGCGAAGGGCCTGGTCGAACGCGCGAACGGCTACCTTGAGACCAGCTTTCTGCCCGGCCGTCTGTTCACCGGCCCGGACGACTTCAACGCCCAGCTGACCGCCTGGCTGCAGGTCGCCAACCGGCGGCATCACCGTGTCATCGACGCCCGGCCCGTCGACCGCTGGGAGAGCGACCGGGCGTCGATGCTCGCCCTCCCGCCCGTCGGGCCGCCCCACTGGTGGCCGCTTCGCACCCGTCTGGGCCGTGACCACTACATCCGGTTCGACACCAATGACTACTCCGTCCACCCTCGCGCGATCGGCCACATCGTCACGGTCCGCGCCGACACCGAGGAGATCACCGTGACCTGCGGCGACGACCTGGTGGGCCGCCATGCCCGCTGCTGGGCCAGGCATCAGAGCCTGACCGACCCCGAGCACGCCGCGGCGGCCCGAACCCTGCGCGGTGAGGTGATCCACCAGCAGGCAGCCCGAGCGGCCTCCGCCAAAGCCGCGGCCCTGGCTCCCGACAGCCTCGGCATCGAGGTCGAACAACGCGAGCTGGGCACCTACGACCGCATGTTCACCCTCATCGAGGGCGGCGGCGGGAAGGAGGACACCTGATGGCACGCCCCACCACTCCCGCGAGAACGCCTTCCACGGCCGACGCGGACAAGGCCGACGGCCCCGGCGCCCGCACGGGTCGGCAGACCGCCGCCGACCTGGCCTTCCTCGCCCGTGCCATGAAAGCCCCGGCGCTGCTGGACGCCGCCGAACGCCTGGCCGAACGCGCACGCACCGAATCGTGGACCCACACCGAATACCTGGTCGCCTGCCTGCAGCGTGAGGTTTCCGCGCGGGACTCCCACGGCGACGAGGGCCGCATCCGCGCCGCCCGCTTCCCCGCCATCAAGACCATCGAGGAACTCGATCTCACCCACCTGCGTGGTCTGACGCGCCAACAACTCGCGCACCTGGGAACATTGGACTTCATAGCCGCGAAAGAGAACGCCGTCTTCCTGGGACCGCCCGGCACCGGCAAGACACACCTGGCAACCGGACTCGCCGTGAGGGCCTGTCAGGCCGGCCACCGGGTCGCGTTCGCCACCGCCGCCCAGTGGGTCGACCGCCTCGCCGCCGCGCACCACAGCGGCCGGCTCCAGGACGAACTGGTCAAGCTCGGCCGCTACCCGCTGATCGTGATCGACGAGGTCGGCTACATCCCGTTCGAGGCCGAAGCCGCGAACCTGTTCTTCCAGCTCGTCTCGAACAGATACGAAAGGGCCAGCGTGATCGTCACCTCGAACAAGCCCTTCGGCCGCTGGGGAGAGACCTTCGGCGACGAGACCGTCGCCGCCGCCATGATCGACCGACTCGTCCACCACGCCGAGGTCCACTCCCTCAAAGGCGAGTCCTACCGCATGAAGGGCCGCGACCTCGGCCGCGTCCCCACCGCCACCAGCTGACGAACAACCGAGGCCGCACAGTGGCTCACGATTGAACCGTTCAAACTGGTCCCAAATTCAGCCGTTGCCGACACGGGCCTGGTCGTGTCCAGCGGACCGCTCGCCGGTGTGG
>NZ_JBHYPZ010000101.1:0-2058 GCF_042746485.1 Streptomyces sp. NPDC058751
CCTGCTGGCTGCGAGGGCTGGGCTGACCATCGGTGCCGATGAACCGGGCCCGTCGACACCGTCACCGCGGTATTGGTATTCACGGCTGTCGCCGCCTGTCGGCAACGGCTGAATTTGGGACCGGAAGATTTCAAGTCCAGTGAGACGGTCGTGACGCTATGAGGTTTGTGGTGCGGGTTCCCTGCGCTTGGCTGGGTCGTTGATCCATGCCTGCTGGGGTATCCGGGGTGGTCGGGGGCGGCGGCCGAAGCGTTCGGGGTGGCGGGCGTATGCGTCGGCGAGGGTGACTGCGCGCTGGTCGCGGACTTCCTCGGCGGTGCCGAAGTGCACGCTGGCGGGTGTGTGCCAGCCGATGCCCGAATGCCGGTGCTCGTGGTTGTAGTACGTGATGAACGCGTCGAACCACTCGCGGGCATGGGCCAGTGAGTCGAATCGTTCGGGGTAGTCGGACATGTACTTCGTGGTCTTGAAGTGGGCCTCGCTGTAAGGGTTGTCGTTGGAGGTCTTCGGTCGCGAGTGCGACCGTGTGACGCCCAGGTCGATCAGCAGCTGCGAGACCTTCTTCGAGGTCATCGACGTGCCACGGTCTGCGTGCACGGTCTCGGGCACGATGCCGTTGCGGGCGATGGTCTCGCGGATCAACTCCTCGGCCCGCACCGCTGATTCGGCCCGCTCGACGGTGTGGCCGACGACGTAGCGGCTGAAGATGTCGATGATGACGTAGGCGTGATACCAGACGCCCCTGGCCGGCCCGGCCGCCTTGGTGATGTCCCAGGTGAACACCTGCGACGGGGCAGTGGCGACCAGCTCCGGCACCGCCTTGGCCGGGTGGGTGGCCTGGCGGCGGCGCTCGCCGGACTGCCCCTTCTCGCGCAGGATCCGGTACATCGTGGAGACGGAGCAGTGGTAGCGCCCGGCATCCAGCTCACGGGCCCAGATCTGGGCGGGCGGCAACTCGGCGTACTCGCCCGAGTTCATCAGCTCCAGGACCGCGGCCCGTTCGTCGGCCGTCAGAGCCGAGGGCTGGACCTGCGGTTTCCTGGGCTTTCGTTCCGTTGGGGGCCGCAGCCTGCGGTAGTGGGTGGCCCGGGAGCGGCCGGTCAGCCGGCACGCGGCGGTGATGCCCAGCGCGTCCTCGACGCCGGCGAAGGCGTCGTCGGCGACCGGGGCGGCGGCGTGCGTCAGTCCGCGCCCTCGGAGATCATTTCCAAGAGCGCGGAAGCTTTTCCCATGACTTCCAGCGCGGCCTTGTTGCGGGCCAGTTCCTTCTCCAGTCGTTCCACCTGGCGGCGCAGCTTCTCGTTCTCCGCCTCGGCAGCCGGCTTCTTCGGCCTTGCCGGGCTCGTGCGCTGGTCGACCAGCTTCTCCAGGGCCCCGGCATCCCTCGCGGCCCGCCATTCCTTGACGTGCGAGTGGTACAGGCGCTCGCGGCGCAGGACCGCGCCCTTCTCGTTCTTGGGCGCGGCGTCGTACTCGGCCACGATCCGCAGCTTGTACTCGGGACTGAACGTGCGGCGCTTCGGCCGGGGCGCCGGGTCGGATCCGGCGGGAGTGGTGCTGGTCATGAGGGGGTGGTTCTCCTGTCGTGCCCTCTCAGGCTAACCCGACGAAGCGGGACGTCTCACCCAAGGCTGACAGAGAGGGGTCCGGGTGTTCTTCGCCCGACCGTTGTCCAGCTGTTGCTGGGACCAGTTGACTATGTGCTTGCCGTCTTTGGTGAACACGACCGTGCCGCGGTTGGGGTCACCGAAGGCGGGCTTGTGGACGTAGGTGAAGCACGGCACCACATCGGTGTCGGGGCGGCTGCCCGGGACGCTCGGAACGTAGAAGGCGACGTTACGGCTGGCATCGACGGCGCTCGAGGCGCGCCTGAGCGCGATCCCCAGCTCGCTGCGGAACTTCTCCGGGGTCCAGGAGCCGTTGTAGTTGCTGTTCTGCAGCATCAGGTCCCAGGATGTCATCCCTGCCGGGGAGCCCCGGTATATGCGCTGGGTGAACTCGACCTTGATGTCCATGTCGCTATCGCTGCTGACATTGGTGTTGTTCGCCCAAGAGCCC
>NZ_JBHYPZ010000102.1:0-1808 GCF_042746485.1 Streptomyces sp. NPDC058751
GGCCCAAGGCCGGGTAGTTAGCGTTTTCGCAGGTCACGCGAGCCAGTTGAAGGATTTCCGGCGTAGAGCAACGGAGCTCGTTGGTACAGGCAGTCGACCAAGACAGCTTGTCCCGAAGGAGCTCCGTTGCCCCGTCATTGTGTCCTGCCGTCCGCGCTGACGGCCATCACCCGAACGGTCACCGTGGCCGCGGGCCGGTTCGCTCCCGGGCATCTTGGGGAACTGACCGCCGTCGTGCCGTTCGAGCTGGTGGACGCGGTCCTTGCGGAGACAAGGACGGTACAGCGACGGCTGCGTGATCTGCCGTCGCGGGTCGGGGTCTACTTCCTGCTGGCGATGTGCCTGTTCCCCGAGGTCGGCTATCGCCTGGTCTGGGACAAGATGACCGCGGGTCTGTCCGGGATGCCGGTGGTCTGTCCGTCGGCGAAGGCGTTGCGTGACCTGCGTCGGCGGATCGGCAGCGCGCCGGTGCGGGCGCTGTTCGAGGTGCTGGCCGGGTTGTTGGCCCGGCCGTCGACGCCAGGTGTGCGTTTCGGTCCGTACCGGACGGTGTCGTTCGACGGCTGCAGTTCGCTGAGAGTCCCCGATTCCGAGCGGAACCGGGCCTGGCTGGGCAGGACTTCGCATCATGGTTACCCGACGCTGGAGTTGATGACGCTGGTCGAGACCGGCACCCGGGCTCTGGTCGGCGCGGTGTTCGGCCCCACCGCCGAGGGCGAGACAGGCTACGCCGGCCGGCTCCTGCATCTGCTGCGGCCGGACATGCTGGTGCTGTGGGACAAGGGATTCGACAGCAACGCCTTCCTCACAACGGTCACGGACACCGGCGCTCAGGTGTTGGGCCGGCTCCGCAGCAACCGGCGCACGCCGGTCCTCACCCGCCTCGTCGATGGCTCCTACCTGTCGGTGATCGGCGCCGTGAAAGTACGGATCATCGACGCACAGATCGCCGTGACCTGCGCGGACGGCACGTCCTTCACCGGGTCCTACCGACTGGTCACCACCCTGACCGACGCCCGCCGTCACCCTGCCACCGCGCTGGTGGGCCTCTATCACCAGCGGTGGGAACACGAATCCGCGTACTACGCGCTCCGCCACACGATCATGAACGGGCGCAACCTCCGCTCGGGCGACCCGGCAGGCATCGAGCAGGAGATGTGGTCCCTGCTCACCCTCTACCAGGTCCTGCGCACTGTGATGGTCGACGCCGCCGAATCGCTCCCCGGCACCGATCCGGACCGCTGCTGCTTCACCGTCGCCCTGCAGACCGCCCGTGACCAGGTCATCCGGGCCGCCGCCGTCATCGCCGATCCCGCTGACGCAGGTCGCCTCGGACTGATCGGACACCGGATCCTGACCCGACTCCTGCCGCCCCGGCGCCGGCGGGTCAGCACCCGCAAGGTCAAGTCACCGATGTCCCGCTACAGCACCCGCCACGAGGACGGCAGGCCCGACACCAGCCGCACCATCACCGGTCTCGACATCAACATCCTCGAGCCTGCGCAATCCCGCCCCCAGCTCCCCGCCGTCTCCCGCGACGACCGGCACACCGCCCTCGCCGAGCGCCGCCGTCACCGGATCCTTGGCCTGCTCGAGGAGGACCCCAGCCGGCTCTGGCGCCCCCGTGACATTGCCGCCCATTTCGGCGACATCACCATGGAGACCATGTATCGACAACTCTCCAGATGGGCCGAGACCGGCCTCATCCACAAACTGGGCCCCGGCCTCTACACCGCAACACCATGGTCACCAGCCCCACTTGCGTGACCTGCGAAAACGCTAACTACCCGGCCTTGGGTCAAGGCCCG
>NZ_JBHYPZ010000103.1:0-1791 GCF_042746485.1 Streptomyces sp. NPDC058751
CCCCTCGCCGAGGTCCCCCGGCCGAAAACCGCCGCCATGCCGACGCCCAGTCCAAGCCAGATCTTTACCTTCCCTTTGCGACCACCGCCGCCCCACTCCCCCGCCCCCGGAGGCGCGCCTCCCAGGGTCTTTGAGAAGTGATCTTGTGTCCGGGTTCGTCACGCCAGGCCGAGGGCGGTGAGGGGCCGCAGGTGGTTTCGGGCGGTGTGGCGGAGGGCGGCTGCGATGTTGGTGTGGCCGTCCTGACGGTGGACGCCGATGGCGAGGTTGCGCAGGCCGGCCATGACGCGGGGTAGGTGGCGGGTGCGGATGTGCGAGGCGTCTTCGTGGAAGGTGCGGTCGCGGACGTGGTGCAGCTGGTTCTCGATGCGCCAGTGACCGCGGATCCAGGCCGCGAGTTCGCTGCCGTCGGCCGCGCCGGGCGGCAGGCTCGTGACCAGGTAGATCCGCTCGATCGTCAGCTTGCCCGTGCCCATGTCCCGTCTCCAGCGCACGACTTGGAGTGCCTGGCGTGCGTGGGGATAGTCGATGTGGGCGAACGCGGTGGTCTTCAGGCGGCGGATCTCGTCGCGGTGGTGGGCCCGGGTGCGGTCGATGTGGTCCAGGCGGATGTCGCGCCAGGGAAGGCGGCGGACCCGCTCATGCAGTCCGGGGTGGTTCCGCTTGATGACGGCCAGATAGTGAGCCCCGCGTTCGTGCAGGTAGGAGGCGTGATCGTGCTGGGTGTGCAGGGCGTCGGCGGTGATCACGGCATCGGTCAGGTCGAGGCCGTCCAGGAGCGGTGCGAAGGCCGGGATCTCGTTGCTTTTCCTGTCGATCTGTCGTTGGGCGAGGACCTGGCCGCTGTGGGTCATGGCGGCGATCAGGGCAGTGGCCGGTTGTTTTGTGGTGCGGGAGCCGCGGAGTGTCTTGCCGTCGACGGCGATGACCTTGCGTTGCGGGGCCGGGGCCTTGCGTTCCTGGAGGAAGTCGCCGATGGCGCGGTCGAGGGCGTCCCCGTCCGCAGCGGCCAGGACGAGGCGGACAGTCGTGGCATGGGGCGGGCGGATCCGGCCGGTCAGCGGGTCGGGCCGGAATCCGAGCAGGGCCAGGACGCTCTGCGGCGCGTCGGCGACCCACTCGCCGATCGCCGTGATCGAGGCGGCGCCGGCCAGAACGGCGGCGGCCGCGGAGGTGAGCAGCGCTGTCCATGGGTGACGGATGCCGCGACGGGCCCGCGGGTCAGGCACCGTGGCCAGAAACTTCCGCAGGTCAGCGACTGTCTCCAGCGGGGCTGGACCGGAGGCGTCCCCCAGTTGCTGGAGGCATGACGGCATGCGGGAAGATGGGTGTGCAGGCATGGACTCGCTCGGTGCTCATACGGACTCGACACCCACATGATCACCAGCGGCCATGCCTGTTCTGCGTCCAGGGACGCCCCCGGCAGAAGCCGACAAGCCATCACATCCGGCTCTCGGCAGGCGAACCGCCCACCTCGGCACTTCTCAAAGACCCTGCCCCATCGCCCCCTCGCGCCGAGCAGCGCAACGCCCAAAATCCAGCACGAGCATTCCCCTCCCATCCCAGCACGATCCCAGCACGATCCCAGCACGGGAAAAAGCCAAGGGTCTTCCCTCGGCGGCTTCGGTCAGCTGACCGCCATCGAGGTCTTCGAGGAGGTGGGCGATCCCCGTTGCGGCCCCGCTCTGATCGCTCTCCTGGGCAGCGACGACTCCACCACGAGGAGATCTTTAATGAGCATCGAGGGGAAGGCTTCGATGGCGAGATGAACGAGTGGTTCAACCATGTGGT
>NZ_JBHYPZ010000104.1:0-1736 GCF_042746485.1 Streptomyces sp. NPDC058751
GTATTTGGTATCTGCGCTCCACCAAGCCAGTTACCTGGTTAAGCAGTTCCCCAACTGACTTAACCTTCGATTAAACCGCCTCCCCAGGCGGTTTTTTCGTTTCAAGAGGCTACGCCCAAACGACAATGATCGTCAAGGATCTTCTTGGTAAGATATGACAAAGAGCTTTCGAACTTTTATATCTTATTCAAGGAACTAAGATGCAAGACAGGTCAGTAGTTAATCGACAGGGGTTTAACCCAGAGCTCGATCTGCCGTATTCGCTAAGGATTAGTGATTTTGAGCACGCAATGGAAGATATTTATGACTTCTTCCATGATGTGAACAATTTACTATCAAACAAAGGATTGCATAGGCTTGATGACATGATGAGACCAGCAGCTATGTCTGGCCTCATTTCAGATATGATCACAGCTTCCCTCGCTAAATTTTCAAGATCACTTGTTGAAAACAAGCATTTCAATGGACATCCAGACCTAGTTGTTAGAGGCAAGTATCCGAATGACAGTATCTCCTCAGGGGAAGACGGCATTGAAATAAAAACCACCAGGAAAAATGGGGGTGCCGTCGATACTCATGGGGCAAGATCTCAATGGATGTGCGTATTTGTCTACAATGTAGATAATGAGACTGAACCGGCCTCAGACAGAAAGTCGATGAAATTTACCGAGGTATATCTTTGCCACGTTGATGAAAATGACTTCCGTCGTAATGATCGTGGTGCATTAGGAACCAGAACAGCAACCCTTCACAAAGAAGGGTTGAAGAAGCTCAGAGAAAGCTGGGTTTACAAGGATTTAGTTTAGTTATTTTCCTTGCTTGGAAGGGCTGATAGCGCGGGGATAGCTTTCTCCGCCAAATCAAAGAACTCCCGGTCTATTTCAACTCCAATGCTCTCATAACCTATATGGTTTGCAGCTGCTAATGTGGAGCCGCCCCCCATAAATGGATCGAGAATAATCCCCTCTCCTAAAGGAAGCACTGCCCTCACTAATTGCCTCATGAAATTTTGCGGCTTTAATGACGGATGTGGCGCTATCTTTTTTTCATGTGCTGGCGTCGGATGAGATTTAATGACATCGCCAAATGGCCTGTCAGCTGAAATTCTCCTGAATCCACCTGTTTTCCACTTTCGTAGATTATCCTGAACCCTTCCATCTAGAGGCTTTCTCAGCACTATCCATGGTTCCCATTGAGAACGTGGCATGACAGAAACATCTCCAAATTCATCATGGGCGTTTTTGGGCCTATCCCCTCCTCTCATGGTCATAACCTGACGCGCGATGTAACCTCGTAGCTCTAAGCCAGACGTAGACATAGAGTCCGCGACTATATGCGATAGAAGAGGGTTGGATGCGATAACTATATTCCCGCCAGGAACAACCACCCTTTCGACTTGCGAGGATAGTTCTTTGAAAAATAATGATATATTTCTAAGATCTTCTTCCCGCAAAACCGTAAAGCGAGGTAATGGCGCACGCTTATGTCCATCAAAGGAAGGCGGCTTTCTCCAAATACCACCTTTCCCTGCCCTTAGTTTCTCAGTCTGCTGTTTTGTATACTCGACTAATCCGTAAGGAGGATCGGTTACAACTGCATGAATTGAATTATCTTTTTGCCTTTTTAACCATTCAATTGCATCATCAAAAAAAATCGTCGATTTCCCAACAGCCTTAGGTGAAGACGTCAAATCTAAGGAGGGAGTAATACCAGCATCACCATTTAAGCGATAGACA
>NZ_JBHYPZ010000106.1:0-1640 GCF_042746485.1 Streptomyces sp. NPDC058751
CTAGGGCGTGTATCGAAAGTGGATCTTGGGCTGTGAATGATCACGGCTCATGGGTCGGGGAGATCTCACGGACGAGCAGTGGGCGGTGCTGGAGCCGTTGCTGCCGAGAGGGACGAAGGCGGGGCGGCCGCCCGTCTGGTCTCGGCGGCGGCTGATCGACGGCATACGGTTCCGGGTCCGGACCGGTGTCCCGTGGCGGGATGTCCCCGTCGAGTACGGGCCGTGGAACCGGATCTATGACCTGTTCCGCCGGTGGCAACGGAACGGCACCTGGCACCGGATCCTCACCCGGCTCCAGTCGCTGGCCGACGTGAAGGGCGCGATCGTCTGGGACCTGAGCGTCGACTCCACGGTCTGCCGTGCCCACCAGCATGCGGCCGGGGCTCGCAAGCGGGGCGACCTGCAGAAAGAGCCGCCGGGCGGTGTGTTCACCGAGCCTGGAGACCACGGGCTGGGACGCTCGCGCGGCGGGTTCACGACCAAACTGCACCTGGCTGTCGAGCAAGGTCAAAAGCCCATGTCAATTGTGGTCACGGCCGGGCAGCGCGGGGATTCGCCGCAGTTTGAACCCGTGCTGGAGAAGGTCCGTGTGCCCCGCATCGGGCCGGGCAGGCCACGTGTCCGTCCCGATCGGGTGCGTGCTGACAAGGCGTACGCCTCCCGTAGAAACCGTTCCTATCTGCGCCGCCGTGGGATCCGCTGCACCATCCCGGACAAGGTCGACCAGGCGCGCAACCGCCAGAAGCTGGGCTCCCACGGAGGTCGGCCGCCTTACTTCGACCCGGTCGACTACCGCGAGCGCCACGCGGTCGAGTGCGGGATCAACCGCCTCAAGAGGCACCGGGCGGTCGCCACGCGATATGACAAGCTCGCGGTCCGCTACGAGGCAACCGTCCTCATCGCAACCATCAACGAATGGCTGTGACCAGGTCTTTCAAGACTCATAAGGGCCGCCGCGGAAGTACATACTCCTGTGCGCTCGGGGACGGTCACCGCGCCCGTGCGCGGCATCGGATCGGTTGGCAGGTGCCATTCGTTCGGCCAGCGCCCGCAGCGTCTCCAGGCCGGCCAGCACCTCCGCGCGATTGTCCGCCGCCTTCATCCAGGCCGGCAGCCGAGCGAACATCGACATTGTCGGCCGCACTCCGCCACGCTCTCGCAATCGCGCCCCGACATAGGCGGACAGCTCATCGACATGCCCCTCGTTGTAGGCCCACAAGATGTGACCGGCGCAACGGGTCTGCAGCCACAGAGGCTGCTGGAAGAACGGATCCTCACTACCACCCAGCACCGCGCCGACCAGCCCAGCCCCCTGCGCCTCAGGCTTCCAGTCGGCGACTGCACCGCATCCTCCACAGGCCAGCCGACGCGGTTGGAAAAGGAGCTCGCTGAAGTATCTGGGATCAGGAAGGCCAGGCTGGGGGATCACGAGAGCGCGGCCCCCGCATCGCGGACAGACCACAAGCATCCGACCCGCGAATCGAGCCAACCAGCCTCCTGGGTCATAGTGACGAGCGAGATCAGTGCGCGGCTCGGAATCCATGACGGACAGCATCACAGATCCGCGATGCGAGCAGTTGCACCAGATTCTCGAGCATGCCCCACAGGCCGCTACCAGCCACTTTCGATACACGCCCTAG
>NZ_JBHYPZ010000107.1:0-1562 GCF_042746485.1 Streptomyces sp. NPDC058751
GGTGACCCGACCTTCGCCGAGCTGGTGGCCCGGGTCCGTGAGACGGACCTGGCGGCCTACGCCCACCAGGACATCCCCTTCGAACGCCTCGTGGAGGCCGTCAACCCGCAGCGCTCCGCTGCCCGCCACCCCCTCTTCCAGGTGACGCTCGCCATGGGCATCGGCGACGGGAGCCGGGCCTCCGACGCCCTGCGTCTGACCGGCCTCACCGCCGAGGGGATCGCGGTCGCAGATGCCACCGCAAAGGTCGACCTCGGCTTCCACCTGCAGGACCTGCGCGGTGCCCAGATACCCGGCGGTCTCCTCGGGGCCCTGGAATACAGCGCGGACCAGTTCGACCGTACGACGGCCGAGTCCATGGTCCGCCGGTTCGCCCGCCTGCTCGACGCCGTGGCGGCAGCGCCGCTGCGTCCGATCAGTGAACTCGACGTACTGGAACCCGGTGAACGACACCTGCTGTTGAGCGAGTGGAACGACACCGCCGACGACACCCGTCAGCGCACTCTGCCCGCGCTGTTCGAGGAGCAGGTGGCGCACACCCCGCTGGCCATCGCGGTCGAATCAGGCGACACCCGACTCTCCTACCGGGAGCTGAACGGCCGCGCCAACCGCCTGGCCCACCATCTGATCGCCCTGGGGATCGGCCCGGAGAGCCTCGTGGCCCTCTCGGCGGAGCGCTCGGAGCAGTGGATCGTGGCCATGCTCGCGATTCTCAAGTCGGGTGCCGCCTATCTGCCGCTCGACCCGTCCTACCCAGCCGACCGGGTGCGCTACATGCTCGACGACGCGCGCCCCGACCTGGTGCTGGCGCAGCAGACGACGGCGCGCGTCGTCGCCGAGCAGAGCGACCCGCTCCGGTGCCTGCTACTGGATGACGCCGAGACTCTCGCCGCCCTGGCCGCGGCGGCCGCGACCGACCCGACCGACGAGGACCGCACGGCGGCGCTCGGCGTCGGCCATCCGGCCTACGTCATCTACACGTCGGGCTCCACCGGCCGCCCCAAAGGCGTCGTCGTCCCGCACACCGGTGTGGCCTCTGTGATGGGGGAGCACATCCGGCGGGCCGAACTCGGCACCGGCAGCAGGGCGCTGCAGGTCCTCTCCCCGAACTTCGACGCGGCGGTCGCGGACATGACGCAGACCCTGCTCTCGGGAGCCACGCTCGTGCTCGTCCCCCTCGGCGAACGTCCGACAGGCGACGAACTGGCCGCCCTGATCACCGCCGGCGGCATCACCCACATCATGCTTCCGCCGCCCGTGCTCGCCACGGTTCCGGCGGACCGGGTGCCCACCCTGCGTACGGTCATCACCGGCGGCGAGGCCTTTGCCGTGGAGCTGGCCCAGCGCTGGACCGAGGGCAGCCGTCGGGTGATCGACGCGTACGGCCCGACCGAGGCGACCGTCACGGCGACCATGAGCGATCCCCTCGCACACGGACAGATCCCGCACATCGGGCGGCCAATCGCCAACACGCGGGTGTTTGTGCTGGATGGTGCGTTGCGGCCGGTGCCGGTGGGTGTGGCGGGTGAGCTGTATGTCGCGGGTGACGGGCTGGCGCGTGG
>NZ_JBHYPZ010000108.1:0-1552 GCF_042746485.1 Streptomyces sp. NPDC058751
CCTGTCGCCCGTCTTGATCTGCTGGGTGCCGTCGAGCGGGAGCGATTGCTTGCGCTGGGTACCGGGCCGGAGCCTTTGGCCGAGCGGGCCACGTTGGTGGAGCTGTTCGAGGCGCAGGTCCGTCGAGCGCCGGATGCTGTTGCTGTGGTGTGTGGGGGTGAGAGTTTGTCGTATGCCGAGCTCGATACCCGTGCGGGGCGTCTGGCGTATTGGTTGGCCGGGCGGGGTGCGGGGCCGGAGTCGTGTGTGGCTCTTTCGTTGCCTCGGGGTGTGGATCTGGTGGTGGCGGTGCTGGGCGTGTTGAAGTCGGGTGCCGCGTATGTGCCGATCGATCCGGATCATCCGCGTGATCGTGTGGCGTTCATGCTGGAGGATTCCCGTCCCGCTCTGGTGCTGGATGCCCTGCCGCCGGAGGTGACCGATGCGGGTGCTCCTGTGATGGGGGTGGTGGCGGGGCTGCGTCCGGAGCATCCCGCGTATGTGATCTACACGTCGGGGTCGACGGGGCGTCCGAAGGGTGTGGTGGTGCCGCACGAGAACGTGGTGCGGTTGTTCTCGGCGACTCGGCACTGGTTCGGTTTCGGGCCGGACGATGTGTGGACGCTGTTCCATTCCTACGGTTTCGACTTCTCGGTGTGGGAGTTGTGGGGTGCGTTGCTGCACGGTGGGCGGCTGGTTGTGGTGCCGTACGAGGTGAGTCGTGCTCCGGAGCGTTTTCTGCGGTTGCTGGTCGATGAGCGGGTGACGGTGCTCAGTCAGACGCCGTCGGCTTTCTACCAGTTGATGCAGGCGGACGCGGAGGATTCCGGTCTGGGTGATCGGCTTGGTTTGCGTTACGTGGTGTTCGGTGGTGAGGCGCTGGAGCTGGGGCGGCTTCGGGAGTGGTACGCGCGGCACGTGGACGATGCTCCGGTGCTGGTGAACATGTACGGGATCACCGAGACCACGGTGCATGTCACGCATCAGGTGCTTGATGTGCAGGCCGTGGCCGGCCGTCCGGCGAGTCTGGTCGGCAGGGGGATACCCGATCTGCGGGTGCGGGTGCTGGATGGTGCGTTGCGGCCGGTGCCGGTGGGTGTGGCGGGTGAGCTGTATGTGGCGGGGGCTGGTCTGGCGCGGGGTTATCTGGGGCGTCCGGGGCTGACCGCGGAGCGGTTCGTGGCCGATCCGTACGGGCCTGCGGGTGGTCGTGTCTATCGCACTGGTGATCTGGCCCGCTGGAACGAGGACGGCGGGCTGGAGTACCTCGGCCGTGCCGATGACCAGGTGAAGGTGCGTGGTTTCCGGATCGAGCTGGGTGAGATTGAGGCGGTGCTGGCGGCGCATGCGGGTGTGGTCCAGTGTGCCGTGGTGGTGCGTGAGGATCGTGTCGGGGACCGGCGGATCGTGGCGTACACGGTGCCGTCCGGGACGCCGGCCACGGTCGCGGAGCTGCGGGAGCACGTGGCTTCGGGGCTGCCGGAGTACATGGTGCCGGGCGCGTTCGTGTCGATGGATGTGCTGCCGTTGACCGGCAACGGCAAACTCGACCGCCGCGCCCTGCCCGAACCCG
>NZ_JBHYPZ010000109.1:0-1414 GCF_042746485.1 Streptomyces sp. NPDC058751
CTGAGACCTGATGCCGAGCCGATTGTGGTGAAGTGGATGATCCTATGCTGTCGAGAAAAGCCTCTAGCGAGTTTCATGGCGGCCCGTACCCTAAACCGACTCAGGTGGTCAGGTAGAGAATACCGAGGCGTTCGGGTGAACTATGGTTAAGGAACTCGGCAAAATGCCCCCGTAACTTCGGGAGAAGGGGGGCCATCACCGGTGATTGGATTTACTCCATGAGCTGGGGGTGGCCGCAGAGACCAGCGAGAAGCGACTGTTTACTAAAAACACAGGTCCGTGCGAAGCCGTAAGGCGATGTATACGGACTGACGCCTGCCCGGTGCTGGAACGTTAAGGGGACCGGTTAGTCAAGATTCGTCTTGGCGAAGCTGAGAACTTAAGCGCCAGTAAACGGCGGTGGTAACTATAACCATCCTAAGGTAGCGAAATTCCTTGTCGGGTAAGTTCCGACCTGCACGAATGGCGTAACGACTTCTCGACTGTCTCAACCATAGGCCCGGTGAAATTGCACTACGAGTAAAGATGCTCGTTTCGCGCAGCAGGACGGAAAGACCCCGGGACCTTTACTACAGTTTGATATTGGTGTTCGGTTCGGCTTGTGTAGGATAGCTGGGAGACTGTGAAACTCGGACGCCAGTTCGGGTGGAGTCGTCGTTGAAATACCAGTCTGGTCGTGCTGGATGTCTAACCTGGGTCCGTGATCCGGATCAGGGACAGTGTCTGATGGGTAGTTTAACTGGGGCGGTTGCCTCCTAAAGAGTAACGGAGGCGCCCAAAGGTTCCCTCAGCCTGGTTGGCAATCAGGTGTTGAGTGTAAGTGCACAAGGGAGCTTGACTGTGAGACCGACGGGTCGAGCAGGGACGAAAGTCGGGACTAGTGATCCGGCGGTGGCTTGTGGAAGCGCCGTCGCTCAACGGATAAAAGGTACCCCGGGGATAACAGGCTGATCTTCCCCAAGAGTCCATATCGACGGGATGGTTTGGCACCTCGATGTCGGCTCGTCGCATCCTGGGGCTGGAGTCGGTCCCAAGGGTTGGGCTGTTCGCCCATTAAAGCGGTACGCGAGCTGGGTTTAGAACGTCGTGAGACAGTTCGGTCCCTATCCGCTGTGCGCGTAGGAATATTGAGAAGGGCTGTCCCTAGTACGAGAGGACCGGGACGGACGAACCTCTGGTGTGCCAGTTGTCCTGCCAAGGGCATGGCTGGTTGGCTACGTTCGGGAGGGATAACCGCTGAAAGCATCTAAGCGGGAAGCCTGCTTCAAGATGAGTATTCCCACCCCCTTTGAGGGGTTAAGGCTCCCAGTAGACGACTGGGTTGATAGGCCAGATCTGGAAGCCCGGTAACGGGTGGAGGTGACTGGTACTAATAGGCCGAGGGCTTGTCCTCAGTTGCTCGCGTCCACTGTGT
>NZ_JBHYPZ010000110.1:0-1329 GCF_042746485.1 Streptomyces sp. NPDC058751
GACGGTAGTGGCAGCGGCGGGCCACCGCTTGGCGTCGTCGGCGCCAGTGCGACCAGCTCAACGCGTGGGTGCGGACGCGGGGGTCTCGGGGTGCGTGAGCTGCCAGGAGTCGCCGCACTTCTGCCACAGTGAGCGCGATGACCTCGGCATCCTCACCGGTGGATCCCCCTTTTCGGCTGCTCGCGCGCTCATCGCCGCGAGGAAAGCGTGGGCGAGCATGGCCAAAGTGATGTGCCGATACCAGCCGACGTAGCGACGGACCTCGTACTCGTCCAGGCCGCACTCGTTCTTGGCCGCCTGGAAACACTCCTCGATCGCCCACCGGGTGTCGGCGACGCGAACCAGTTCGTCCACTTCGACATCCAGTGGCGCATAGCCGAGGTAGTAGGCGATCTCGTTCGGCCGGCTCAGGCTGCGCCGTGCCAACGCCCACCGTCGACGGATCAGCACGCCGTCGTGGTGGTCGTATTCGACCACCGGGCGCAACTGGACGGCAGCCCAGTCGTACTCGCGTTGTCCCTTCGCGCCCGCGCCGCAGGAACGGCGTTCCCATGCCTGGTCGGGGGCCTGCTCGAAAGCCGTGTCGATGCGTGGGCCGGCCAGGGAGAACTGGGACTTGGGGATGGCCAGGACATAGCCGACGCCGGATGTTTCCAGCATCCGGCGGAAGCGGTTGTCCTGCCCATAAGCGGCGTCCGCCGTGACCCAGGCGATCGGCAGCGGCGAGGCCAGTGCTCTGCGGACGATCGTTGCCGCGAGGGTGTTCTTGGTGGCGAATTCCCGCTGGTCGGGGACCTTGGCGGCGCGGCAGCGGTCGCGGTCGTCGGTCCAGGACTTGGGCAGGTAGAGCTCGCGGTCCACCAGGGCGCGGCCGGCCGTGCTGGCGTAGGCGGCAAAGACGCCGATCTGGCAGTTTTCGGTGCGGCTGGCGGTGCCGGAGTACTGCCTTTGCACTCCGGCGGAGGTGGTGCCCTTCTTCAGGAAGCCGGTGTCGTCGATGATCAGGACACCGTTGGGGCGGCCGAGTTGTTCGGCGATGTAGGTCTGCAGGTCATCGCGGATGCCGTCGGGGTTCCAGCGGGCGCGGGAGAGCAGGTGCTGCAGTCCGTCGGGGTGGCGTGGCCGGCGTGTTCGGCCAACTGCCAACTGTTCTTGCGGGCCACCGGAGCGAGCAGTGCGCGTACGTAGTCCCGCATCCGGCGGCGTGGTTCAACACGGCCGAAGTGGTGCCCGATGCTGGCGAAGAGGTAATCGAGGTCGCGGTCCCAGGTCTCGGCTGCCTGTTCGGTGATCACGTCCTGAGGCTTCCCGAACCCGGGCGACATCTCT
>NZ_JBHYPZ010000111.1:0-1311 GCF_042746485.1 Streptomyces sp. NPDC058751
TGGAGCGACATACTGTTCATTCTGCCTGTATACGATCAATCCTGACGGGCATTAAAACCTCCGGAACAGTCACAAAGGTAATGCGGACGTCCTCTGAGAGGTCGTTTTCTCCCGATGTTTCATCCCGGTATCTGCGGTTGATGAGGATTTGCGGGGTCGCGCCAGGATGTGGTGGTCTCGCTGGTGAGGCGGCAGGCCATGAGAGGGCGTTTGATCTAGGTGGATTGCCCTTTATCTACTAGTAAGTCCCTCGCCAGGTGGGTGTCGTCTCGTCCGTTATGCGCTTGGTGAGGTTGTCGATCGAGGCGACGTGGATCATGGCCTCGGAGCTGGTGGGCAGGGTCTCGTAGTCTCGGGCGAGGCGCCGGTGCAGCATGATCCAACCAATACTTCGTTCGACAACCCAGCGCCTTTTGACAACGTGGAAGCCGCGAACTCCTGGGTTCCTGTTGACGACTTCGACGTCGATTCCGAGGCTGGCGCCGTGCTCGATGACGGCGTTCTTGAAGCCGGTGTCGACCCAGCTCTTGGAGATGGTCGGGTAGGTCTTCTTGGCCTGGTCGAGGAGCTGGATTCCGACGGCATTCTCGGACAGGTTCGCGGCGGTGACGGTCACGGCGAGGATGAGTCCGATCGTGTCGGTGAGGATGCCCCGTTTCCTGCCGACGATCTAATGGGCGGTAGCTGAACGCGCCTCCTCGACGCCGGCCGCAGGCGTCAGCGCAATGCCTGCCGACGATCCGGGCTTTGAGCCCTCAAAGAAGACTGACGTGTGCTGACGCTCGCAGTCGGCGTCGAGAGCGATCACTTGACCACCGATGATGATCGTGGTCCAAGCCCCCTGCGGGAACCACCTCTTACGCGCTCGAGAGCCATCCAGCTCCGATCAAGACCGAGGGCCCCGCAGGTCGCTGGGGTCATGAACGGCTAATCGGATGTCGGGCCACCGAGCCCTTCCATTAGAGAGACGCATGCCCTGCACGGCTGTGACCAGCCACAACACAGGCCCGATGAGAAAGCGTGAAGCGATTGAGAGCGTTCTGCGGCATCGACTGGGCCAGCGACCACCACGACATAGTCATCATCGACGAAACGGGTTCACTGAACCTCTTTCATCCTGAATAGTCGCAGGTCAGCAGCGTGTGGACGGCCTGGACAACGGTGCCGATGCGACGTGTGGAGCATCTGGCTCGTCGTAGCAGCCGCCAGGACTTCAACTGAGCGAAGGCACGTTCGCCTGGGGCTCTCAGCCGGGCATGGTCGCGGTTGAACTGCTGGTACTGCGGGGGTTGTTCGCGGTGGTGGTAGTAC
>NZ_JBHYPZ010000112.1:0-1303 GCF_042746485.1 Streptomyces sp. NPDC058751
TGGGCCTTGACCCCAGATCTTGGACACACGAGACACTGGATCCTGAGGATCTGAGAACGGACATCTCGTGGTCATGAAGAACTACCCGCCGGAGTTCAAGGCGGACGCGGTCGCGCTGTATGAGTCGCGGCCCGATGCGACGATCAGGTCGGTCGCCGCCGATCTGGGGATCAACCCGGAGACCCTGCGGAACTGGGTCCGGGCTGCCGGGGCAAGCCGTCCGCGGGGACGCCGGACGCAGGAACCGGCCCAGCCGCCGGCCCCGCTGGAGGCGGAGAACGCGGCTTTGCGCAAGAAGGTCCGCGAGCTCGAGGAGGAACGCGAGATCCTGCGGAAGGCGGCGAAGTATTTCGCCGGGGAGACACGCTGGTGAACCGCTTCCAGTGCGTCGCCGACCTTCAGCGCCGCTACGGCGTGAAGCGGCTCTGCAGCATCCTCGGCGTCAGCCGCTCGAGCTTCTACTACTGGCGCCGGACAGCCGCCGACCGGGCCGCCCGGCAGGCGGCCGACGCACAGCTTGCCGCCCGGATACGGGCGGTGCACCAGGAATCGGACGGCACTTACGGAGCCCCGAGAATCACCGCCGAGCTCCGCGAGACGAACGGTGAGGCGGTCAACCACAAGCGGGTCGCCAGGATCATGCGGGCGTCCGGGATCGAAGGGATCCGGTTGCGCCGGCGGCACCGCACCACTGTCGCCGATCCGGCTGCGGCCAAGGCTCCGGACCTGATCGGCCGCGACTTCACCGCGGGCAAGCCGAACACGAAGTACGTCGGCGACATCACCTACCTGCCCATCGACGGCGGGAAGTTCTGCTACCTGGCCACCGTCATCGACCTCGCCTCGCGCCGTCTGGCCGGATGGGCGATCGCCGACCACATGCGTGCCGACCTCGTGACCGACGCCCTGGCCGCGGCCGTCCGCACCCGCGGAAGCCTTGCCGGATCGATCATGCACACCGACCACGGAGCTCAGTACACGAGTAAGGCTTTCGCCGAAGCATGCAGGTCAGCAGGGGTTCGGCGAAGCATGAGCGCGGTCGGGTCCAGCGCGGACAACGCACTCGCCGAGTCCTTCAACGCGACCTTCAAACGCGAGACCCTGCAGGGACGAAAGAGCTGGACCACCGAGAGTGAAGCCCGACTCGACGCCTTCAGATGGCTCCACCGCTACAACACCCGGCGCCGACATTCCCGCCTCGGACAACGATCACCGATCGCCTTCGAGAACGCCTTCCACCTCACACCAACTACGCTGACACCAGCCGCATAACCCGTGTTCAGGATCTGGGGTCAAGGCCCGT
>NZ_JBHYPZ010000113.1:0-1159 GCF_042746485.1 Streptomyces sp. NPDC058751
TTTCTGATCCTCACCGCGGAGGCCCGCGCGGACGCTAGGCCCTAGGTCCTGTCTGGAGTTCGGATCAGGAGTTCGGTAGATCGCCTGCGCGCGGGGGCTCGTTCTTGATAGGCCGTCAGTCATGGCGCGAGGCGATCTCACCGACGAGCAGTGGGCCCTGGTCGAGCCCCATCTCCCGATTGCCGCGGTTGGGCCCGTCCCTGACCTGCGGAAACACTTCAACGCGGTGATGTGGCGGTTCCGGACCGGTAGCCCCTGGCGTGACCTGCCAACCGAGTTCGGACCTTGGCAGAGCGCGTACGACCGCTTTCGGATCTGGGCGACGCAGGGCGTCTTCCAGAACCTGATGCAGGCAGTGATCGCCGAGGCCGCCGCCCGCGGCCAGACCGACCTGGGCCTGGTCAGCGTGGACTCGGCGACCGCCCGGGCCCACCACCACGCCGCAGGGATGGCCCTGGACCCCGAGCAGTTGACAGCCTTGGAAATGGCCGTCGAGGCCGAAAAAGGGGCGAGAACAAGGAGCAAAGAACGCAGGACGGACAGGGAGAGGACGAGGCGCGCATCGAGCGGCGACGGGTCCGTCGGCGACACCGGGCCCGCTTGAAAGCCGCCGGGCTGGGACGTTCCCGGGGCGGACTGACCAGCAAGATCCACGTGGCGGCCGACCGGCGCTGCCGCCCGCTCGCGTTCGTCCTCACGCCCGGGCAGGCCGGCGACAGCCCGCAGTTCGCCCCGGTCCTGGAACGGGTGAAGGTGCGCGGCCCGATCGGGCGCCCGCGGACCCGGCCGGACGCGGTGGCCGCGGACAAGGCGTACTCGTCCCGACGCAACCGCCGCTACCTGCGACGACGCGGGATCCGAGCCGTGATCCCGGAGAAGGTCGACCAGGCCGCGAACCGCAAGAAGCGTGGCAGCGGCGGCGGTCGGCCGGTCTCGCACGACGCGACGCTCTACAAGGAGCGCAACACCGTGGAACGGTGCATCAACCGGCTGCGGAACTGGCGCGGCATCGCTACCCGGTACGACAAGACCCCGGAGAGCTACGAGGCCGGACTGCATCTGTGTGGTGCGATGCTCTGGCTCCGAAGCATCGCACCACACTCGTGATCCGAACTCCAGACAGGACCTAGGGCCTAGCGTCCGCGCGGGCCTCCGCGGT
>NZ_JBHYPZ010000114.1:0-1155 GCF_042746485.1 Streptomyces sp. NPDC058751
TACTGACCTTCAAAGCGTGGTGTCGCAGTAGCTGACGTTTCGTGATCCCTGCGGTATGCCGACGACATGAGGTATCCGCAAGGGGGCGGGCTGACCGACGAACGGCGGTCCTTCCGCGAGAAGTTGCGATTGGAAGCGGCCGAACGCTTCAGACAGGGCGATGAGAACACAGTCATCGCCCACGACCTGCGGGTCAGCGTCCGGTCAGTACAGCGCTGGCGCAAGGCCTGGTCGCAGGATGGACCGAGAGCTCTGGCCTCGAAGGGCTCGGCGTCGCTGCCGCTGCTCAGTGACGAACTGTTCGCCGCCCTCGAGCGGGAGCTGGTCAAGGGGCCGGTGGCGCACGGTTGGCCGGACCAGACCTGGACCCTGTCGCGGATCAAGACGCTGATCGGACGCCGGTTCCACAAGAGCTACACCGTGCAAGGGGTGGCTGCTCTGCTCAAGCGGCACGGCTGGAGCTGCCAGGTGCCGGCCCGGCGTGCGATCGAGCGGGACGAGACCCTGGTGGCCGGCTGGGTGAAGGAGACCTGGCCCCAGGTGGAAGGACCGCGGCGGCGCTCGACGCCTGGCTCGTCTTCGAGGACGAAGCCGGATTCTCGATGACGCCGCCGACCACCCGCACCTGGTCCCGCCGCGGCCACACCCCCATCGTCCGCGTCCGGGGCCGCTCACGCCGCCGCTTATCGGTCGCCGCCCTGGTCTGCTACAAGACCGGCGAACGGTCGCGGCTGATCTACCGGCCCTGCCCCGACGCGCGGCCCGACGGGCGCAAGAGCTTCTCCTGGAAGGACTACCGCGACCTGATCCAGACCGCGCACCAGCAGCTCGGCGGCCCGATCGTGCTGGTCTGGGACAACTTGAACACCCACCTCACCGCCGGTATGCGCCGCTACATCGCCGACCGTGACTGGCTCACCGTCTACCAACTCCCGCCCTACGCACCCGACCTCAACCCGGTCGAGGGCATCTGGTCGGTCCTGCGACGCACCACCACGGCCAACCGCGCGTTCGCCGACCCCGACGACCTGATCACCGCCGTCCGGCGCGGCTTACGCCAGCTCCAATACCGCCACGACGTCCTCGACGGCTGCCTCACCGGCACTGGCCTTCGCCGCCAGCTGCCATGACGACATCACGCTTTGAAGGTCAGTA
>NZ_JBHYPZ010000115.1:0-1114 GCF_042746485.1 Streptomyces sp. NPDC058751
AGAGGACGTCCGCATTACCTTTGTGACTGTTCCGGAGGTTTTAATGCCCGTCAGGATTGATCGTATACAGGCAGAATGAACAGTATGTCGCTCCAGTCGAGGTGGGCGTGACTTTGCATTTTGCCCCGATTCTCGCCGAGAGCTCCTGTCCGGTTTGAATACGGGCGTGAACGCCGCTTTTGCCTCACCCGATCGAGCGATATGCCCAGTTGGACACCTCGTGCGTCAGTATCCTCATGACCTCTTCGAAGCAACGCAAGCCCTACCTGAGCGACCTGTCCGACGCCCGCTGGGCGTTGATGGAACCGACCTTGACGGCCTGGCGGGCCGAGCGGCAGAAGACCTCGCTCAACCTCGGCGGCAAGGTCACTGACCTGCGCGAAGTCATGGACGCGATCCTCTTCCTCAACCGGACCGGGGTCCCATGGCGCTACCTTCCGCACGATTTCCCGCCACACACCACCGTTTTCAGCTACTTCAGCGCCTGGACCGCCGACGGCACCATCGAGAAACTCGGCATCCGCCTGCACCGAATGGTCCGTGAGCAGGAAGGACGCGCCACCGAGCCCACCGCCTGCGTCATCGACGCGCAGAGCGTCAAGACCGCTCCCAGCGTGCCCACCAACACCCAGGGCACCGACGCCGGCAAGAAGATCGTGGGCCGTAAACGCAGCATCGTCGTTGACACCCTCGGCTTATTACTGCTGGTCATGGTGACCGCGGCCAGTGTCTCCGACAACGAGGCCGGCAAGCAGCTGCTCAGTCAGATCGCCGCCGACCATCCCACGATCACCAAGGCGTGGGTCGATACCGGCTACAAGACCCAGGCCGTCGAACACGGTGCCACCCTTGGCATCGACGTCGACGTCGTCCCGCGAAACACCCAGGTCAAGGGCTTCTCAGTGGTACCGCGACGCTGGGTGGTAGAGCGAAGTTTCGGTTGGATCATGATGCACCGGCGCCTCGCTCGCGACTACGAGGCCAAACCCGCCCACTCCGAGAGCATGATCCGTCTCGCGATGATCTCGAACCTCGCGAGACGAGTAACCGGCGAAACACCCATAACCTGGCACAATCCGTGAACTATCCCCCAAACAAACAGGACGTCCTCTCA
>NZ_JBHYPZ010000116.1:0-1032 GCF_042746485.1 Streptomyces sp. NPDC058751
AGTCGGAGACGTCGTAGCCGCCGTCGCGCAGCGGGGACTTGAAGAAGGGCGGCAGCCACAGGCAGTCGACACCGAGCCATTGCAGGTAGTCGAGTTTCGCGGTCAGGCCCTTGAGGTCGCCGACGCCGTCGCCGTTGCTGTCCTGGAAGGAGCGGACCAGGACCTCGTAGAAGACGGCGCGTTTGAACCACTCGGGATCGCGGTCCTTGGCCGGGGTGTCCTCGAACGTGTCCGGGACGGGCTCATTGACGATCATGTGGTGGGTGACCCTCCGATCAGCGGTGAGGACGGTCGCAGGACGGTGAGGATGTGCGCGGGCCGGTCACCCGGCTCCAGGCGCACATAGTTGGTCCTGCCCCAGTTGTAGGTCTCGCCGGTGAGCTCGTCGCGCACCGGCACCGACTCGTGCCAGTCCAGGCCGAGTTGCGGCATGTCCAACGAGACCGTGGCCTCCTGGGTGTGGTGGGGGTCGAGGTTGACCACCACCACAACCGTGTTCGAACCGCGGCCGTCCGTCACGGACTTGGAGTAGGCGATCACCGACTCCTGGTCGGCGTGGTGGAAGTGCAGGTCACGCAGTTGGCGCAGCGCGGGACTGCGCCGTCTGACCGCGTTGAGCTCGCGCACCAGCGGCGCGATGCTCAGACCGTCCCGTTCGGCGGCGGCCCAGTCGCGTGGGCGCAGCTGGTACTTCTCGGAGTGGAGGTATTCCTCGCTGCCTTCCCGCAGGGGGGTGTTCTCGCAGAGTTCGTAGCCGCTGTAGAGGCCCCAGGTGGGGGAGAGGGTGGCGGCCAGGACGGCGCGCAGCGCGAAGGCGGGGCGGCCGCCGGTCTGCAGGAACTCGTGGAGGATGTCGGGGGTGTTGACGAAGAGGTTGGGCCGCATCCGGGCGGCCGACTCGCCGGCCAGTTCGGTGAGGTGGTCGGTGAGTTCCTGTTTGGTGTTGCGCCAGGTGAAGTACGTGTAGGACTGCTGGAAGCCGGTCTCGGCCAGGGTGCGCATCATGGCGGGGCGGGTGAAGGCCTCGGCCAG